>CAZNXK010000005.1:0-58441 GCA_964576835.1 uncultured Treponemataceae bacterium
CGCTTGCGCCGCCGCTGGCCCAGGCGCAGGCGGGGTTTGATGATATCTGGTACGCATCCGACCCTGCCGGTTTTGCGCTGGAGAAAATCCCTGGCCCCGACGGGCGCACGTGGACTCTCCTGGTATCACGCGACGGGCTGTCAGAGCGTTCGATCCTCTACAGGGACGGCGAAGAAAAAAAATCATGGACCAGGACCTTTGCTCCGGGCGGCGCTCCGGAGCGGGAAGTCGCCGAGGAAAATGGAGGTATCCGCGGCGAGCTGGTCTACGACGCCGACGGCAGGCCGTCGACCGAGCGGCGCTTCCTGGACGGTGGCATCGTGGAGGAAATCAGCTTCGGCTACGAGTCGGGCCGCCTGCGAAGGAAGACTACCGGCGCAGGCGGAAAAATCACCGGTACCATTGACTATCTGTACGCTCCGAACGGCAGGCTGGCTTCGGCCATCGAGTCGACGGGAGAGTTCTGGGGCAACAGCGCGGCGGCGACAGGTTTGTCCTACAGCTGGCGGTCGAACGGCGACCTCGTCGATCTCCGCGGATACGACGGTGACGGGAGGCTTGTATCCCTTTCGAGGTATGCGGCTGCCAGCCGCGTCATGGATGAACGCAGATTCTGGCTGGAGGGCGCGCTGGAGCGATCGGTCGTGACGGCTCTGGACGGTACGACGACCACGACAAGCTATGTGACCGGCGGCGCGGCCAGCGGGGAACCCTGGTCGGTGATAGTCGAAAAAGACGGCCGTGTCGCATTCGCCGAGCGCAGGGACTTTGACGAGCGGGGCATGCTGTCGCGTCTGGAACAGGACGAGGGCGGCAGCCTCACGGTCATGGAGTACCAGCATGATGCGGAAGGCGCGCTTTCCCTGGAACGCCGGTTTGTCGAATCGTCGCTCGTCGCGGTCGTGCGCTACGGAGAACCGGGATCCCGTATAGAGGAAGCCTGGGACAGGGGAGCGCTCTACGCGCGCGTTGTCTGGAAAGACGGACGCAAGGTACTGGAGGAAATCATCAAGGACGGCGTCGTGGTACGCTCGAGGTCGTTCGAGTGAGGCGCGGCGGCTGGATACGCTTCGTCGCTTCGCGGTGGTACGGCTCGGGAAGCACGAGCGGGCCGTCTCTCGCGCCGGCGACCGCGGGGATAGCCGTGGGAGTCGCGGCACTGCTTTGCGTCATCGGCGTAATGAATGGCTTCCAGATGGGTTTCATCGACGCCGTGCTCGACCTCGACAGTTACCATGTCCGGGTCCGGGCGGACAGCGCCGACGGAGGCGCGGGCGCCGTGCTGACTGCCGTACACCGTGCCAAAGCCGTGGTGCCCTTCGTCGACCTACGAACGATGGCGAGCAACGAGCGGGGCAAGGCGGCTCCGCTGCGCATCAAGGTGGTGCCTGACGACATCGAGGACCTCGACCCCGCCTTCGCCGCGAGGCTCGAGTTCAGGTCGGGCTCGTTCTCAGGCGGGCTGGTCGTCGGATCCGAACTGGCACGGTATCTGGATCTTCGGATAGGCGATACCGTCTCGGTGCTTGCGGTATCGGCCGGTGACGAGGAGGGCCTTGACGTCGGCCTTGTGGACCTGGCGGTAGCCGGGATATACCATTGCGGCTACTACGAATTCGACGCGGCGCTTGCCTTCCTGCCGGAATCATCGTCCGGCGGACTCGGCGCCGGAGAATCTGCCATCCTCGGGGTGAGGTTGTCAGACCGTTATGGCGACGCTCGCGCGGTAGCCGAGCTTTCAGCCGCCGGTATAAGCGGAGCGGAAAGCTGGCGCGACTACAACCGTGCGTTCTTCGGGGCGCTCAGGATGGAAAAGTCGGTGATGCTGCTGCTGGTCGGGCTCATCTTCATCGTCGTAGGCGTCAACATATTCCACTCCATGCGCAAGGCGGTCTACAACCGCGTCGAGGACATAGCGACGATGAAGGCTCTCGGCGCCGATTCCCGTTCGGTGCAGGCGGTATTCCTCCTGGACGGCATCGCGACCGGGCTGGGTGGCGCGTTTTCCGGCCTCGCGCTCGGACTCCTTTTGGCGACCAACGTCAACGGCGTGTTTTCCCTCCTGGAAACGATCGTCGGCGCCTTGTATGGCTTGTTTGGAGGCTCAGGCGCTGGATTCGAATTCTTCTCGCCCGACCTGTTCTACATAGGCGACGTTCCCGTCCGCCTGTCGTTCGCGGAGACGCTGTTCATCACTTTGGCCGGCGCCGCCTCCGCGCTTGCCGCTGCCTGGGCGGCAAGTTCCCGCGTTTCGAGGATCATGCCTTCGGAGGTTCTTCGCGATGAATGACGACGTGATCGTGTGCAGTGCCGTCCGCAAGATATTCAGGAGCGAGGCCGAGATTCTGGAAATTCTCGGAGGCGTCGACTTCACCCTGCCTCGCGGCGCCTGCGCATCCATAACCGGTCCCAGCGGCTGTGGCAAGAGCACGCTCCTGTCCATCCTCGGAGGGCTGGACAGGCCGAGTTCGGGCGAGGTCGTCGTGGGCGGCATCGATCTGGTCAGATCAGGCGAGGACGCGCTTTCGGCGTTCCGCTCCCGTATCGCAGGGTTCGTGTTCCAGTTCCATTACCTGCTCAAGGACTTCACCGCGCTGGAGAACGTGATGCTGCCGGCTTTCATGCTCTCAGGCGACAGGAAGGCTGCCGAGGACAAGGCGCGGCCGCTTCTCGAGGCGGTGGGGCTTTCAGGCAGGCTGTCGCACGTGCCGTCAAAACTCTCAGGAGGCGAGCGCCAGCGCGTGGCCATAGCCCGCGCCCTCGTCAACGACCCGGAGATAGTCCTGGCCGATGAACCGACGGGCAACCTCGACCGCGCCAGCGCCAGGTCGGTGGAAGACCTGTTGTTCGACATCGCCGCGTCCCGCGGGACGACATTGCTTGTAGTCACCCATGATCCCGGCCTGGCCGCGCGGGCATCGAAGCGGTTCCTGTTGCGCGAAGGGACGCTCGTCGAATCATGAAGGGAGCGCCCATAGCGTTCGTTGCCGCCCGCTTTTTCGTCGGACGGCGCGATGCCTCCGGCAAGCGCGACCAGGCGCGGAAAGCGCTCGCCGGCGCAGTCCTCAGCGTCGCGCTCAGCCTGGTGCCGCTGATCACGGTGATGCAGGTCGCCGACGGGATGATACAGGGCATCAGCGCGCGCTACGTCGAGCTGGGTACCTACCACGCTCAGGCGATCGCCTATGCCTCGGCTGACCTCGATGGCGCGCGCGACGCCGCCAGAGCATCTCCGGGAGTCTCGGGAGCGTGGCTGGAGACGCAATCGGTCGGCGTTGTTTTCGCCAACGGCTCGAGCGAGGGCGCAGCGATCCGCGGCGTCGAGCCGGGATTCATCACCGATGGCTCGACTCTCGCGTACCTCCGCGTCGAATCCGGTGTCGCCGCGCTTGAACGTCCATTCGACGCTCTCGTGGGTTCGGCGATGGCGGCAAAGCTGGGACTCGCTCCCGGCGACCCGGTCAACCTCATCACCGTGCGCCGGGGCCAGGACGGGGCCATGGCGCCGCGCGTGACGATGCTGACTGTCCGCGCCGTGGTATCCGCCGGCTACCGCGACCTCGATGCCCAGTGGCTCTTCATGAGGCAGGACACGGCCGCCCGCGTCCTCCCCAGGGAAAACACGAGGAGCTTCGTCGGCATCAAGGCCGCCGACCCGTTCGGTCACCCGGGCGCCGCGAGAGACGCGGTAACCGGCCGCCTTCCCGCCGGGTTCACGGTGTACCCGTGGCGTGATGTCGAGCGCAACCTGTTCGAGTCGCTCGCAAGCACACGGACGATGCTGCTCCTGATCATGGCGCTTACCGTCGCCGTGGCGGCTGTCAACGTATCGAGCGCGCTTACCACGCTGGTGCTCGAACGGGGACAGGAGATAGCCGTGCTCAAGAGCCTCGGGGCCGATTCTGCCGACCTGGCCAGGATATTTTCGCTTGGAGGCGCGGCGATAGGAGGAATGGGAGCGGTGATAGGCTCGGCCGGGGGGCTTCTAACGAGCCTCAGGATAAACGATATCCTTGCCTCGATCGAGAGGATGGCCAACGGCATGCGGTCGATCGTCGCAACGGTGAACGGGGGTCCTGCGCCCGTGGCGTGGAAAGTGCTCGACCCGGCTTATTACCTGCAATCGATACCGGTAAACGTGCCGTTCGGCGAAATCGCCGCCGTCGTCGGAGCTACCGTAGCCCTCTCGTTTCTGGCCGCGCTCGGACCTGCCAGGCGCGCGGCCGCGCTGACTCCGCTCGAAGCCTTCAGGAAACGCTGACCAGGGAAAATCATCCACGGCGCGCCTCCAGGCGGCCCGGGGCGATGACAATTCATCGCCGCCGGGGTATAGTGGCTTTGCCCTATATCTCGAGGACAGGCTTGAACGCGTCCATGCTCGGTGCCGCGTAGTGTTCCACAGGAGGATTTTCCCATGGCCAAGACAGAAACCAATTATGCTACCCAGACCTCCGACGACAAGCTCAAGGCGCTCGAGGCAGCCAGGCTGCAGATAGAAAAGCAGTACGGACTCGGGTCGATCATGCAGCTGGGCAAGTACGACAATGCGCTGGGCATCGAGTCGATTCCCTCGGGTTCCATACTCCTCGACGAGGCGCTCGGCGTCGGCGGTTATCCGCGCGGACGAATCATCGAAATATACGGCCCCGAGTCATCGGGAAAGACGACGCTCGCGCTGCATGCCATAGCCGAAGCCCAGAAGAAAGGCGGCATCGCGGCTTTCATAGACGCCGAGCACGCGCTCGACCCGGTCTATGCCAAGAACCTCGGCGTCAACACCGACGAACTGTGGGTCTCCCAGCCGGACAACGGCGAACAGGCCCTCGAGATATGCGAATCGCTCGTCCGCTCGGGCGCCGTCGACATCATAGTCATCGATTCGGTAGCCGCGCTGACTCCGCAGGCCGAGATAGAAGGCGACATGGGCGATGCCCACGTGGGACTCCAGGCACGCCTCATGAGCCAGGCCCTCCGCAAGCTGACCGGAACCCTGAGCAAGTCCAAGACTATCCTCGTGTTCATCAACCAGATACGCATGAAAATCGGCGTGATGTTCGGCAATCCCGAGACGACGACCGGCGGCAACGCGCTCAAGTTCTACGCTTCGATCCGCATCGAAGTCCGAAGGATCGAGACGATAGAGAAGGGCGACGAGGAAGCCATAGGCAACAAGGTGCGCGTCAAGGTCGTCAAGAACAAGGTTGCCCCGCCGTTCCGCCGCGTGGAACTCGAGATCATGTTCGGCAAGGGCATATCGGCGTCGGGAAGCCTCGTCGACGCGGCGGTCAAGTGCAACATCGTCGACAAGAAAGGCGCCTGGTATACCTATGGCGAAGAGAAGCTCGGACAGGGTCGCGAAAACGTCAAACAGACGATAGAACAGAATCCTGAATTGTCGGCCGAGATAGAGGCCAAGGTTCGCGCCATTTTCTTTCCGGCAAAGGTATCATCCGCAAAGCCCGCTGACGACGGAAAGGCCGCAGGCGCCAGGATCGTTGCAGCGGAAAAGCCCGCCCCGGCGCAGAAGCCGTCAGTTCCGCCTCGTGCCCCGGCGGCCCAGACGCAGGCCAAGACGGTTGCCGCCGACGAAGACGGCGGACTCTTCTGAACCGTGTCTACCTGGGCCTCGGCTCCAACAAGGGCGACAGCGATGCGATTCTGGCTGCCGCGCTGACCGAACTCGGGGATTTCATCGTCGGACTCCGCTCGTCTTCGATTTACCGGAGCGCGCCGCGCTACGTCGAGGACCAGCCTGATTTCTACAACCTCGTTGTTTCGGGCGAGACCATGCTTGGTCCCGGAGCCTTGCTCGAAGCGACGAAGGCCATCGAGGCACGCCACGGAAGGAACCGCCGCCTGGAACTCGGCAAAGGCCCCCGGACACTCGACATAGACATCCTCCTGTATGGGGGTCTGGTCATCGACAGTCCTGACCTCGTGGTGCCGCACCCCGGCATGCTCGAGCGCGCCTTTGTCCTCGTACCCCTTGCCGAACTTGAGCCCGGCTTGCGCCACCCGGCAACCGGGATTCTTTTCTCGTCATCGCTTCAGGCCGTGGGCGGGCAGGGGATTTACCTCCACGCCACGGCGCCGCTATAATCAGCGGCAACGAAACCATGGAAGAATCCACCGACCTGGCCATCGACCCGGGCAAAAACACGCGCAGCTACTGTCTGAATGATTTCGAGGGCCCTCTCGATCTCCTGCTCTTCCTCATCAAGAAAAACGAAGTGAGCATCTACGATATTCCCATCGCCTCGATCACCGAGCAGTTCCTCGCGTCGATTGCCGGCGCCGAGGTGGTGGACCTCGACGACATGACTGAATTCTACGCCCTTGCGGCCACTCTCCTGTACATCAAGAGCCGCATGCTCCTGCCCGTAGAGCTTGACCTGTCGGAAGAGCTGGACGACCCGAGGCAGGATCTTGTCGACAAGCTGATCGAATACCAGAAATACAAAAAGCTGTCAGAGCTGATGGAGCGCAAGGAACTCGAGGTAGAATGGACAATAGAGCGGACCAAGATGCAGCGTCCGTTGCCATTCGGAGACGAGGAGCTTTGGGACAGGATTGACGTCTGGGACTTGCTCAAGTCATTTTCGGGCCTGATGGGCGGCATGTCGAGCGAACGTATCATCGACATGTATGAAGAAGTATCCATCAACGAGAAAATGGCGCTGATCCACGAGTTCCTTGACTCGAGGCAATCTTTCGTTTTCGTCGACCTTATCACGAGGCCTGGCTCGACGCTCGACATAGTCTGCGCCTTCCTCGCCATCCTCGAGGCGGTCAAGTACCGCGTCATTTCGATACACCAGCATCGCCTGTTCGGCGACATACAGATACGACGATTCGAGGAGCGGAAAGCCGATGGACCTGAATCTTGACCGCGAGGCGGCACTCATCGAGACCATCCTCTTCCTCGAGTCAGAGCCGCTGGACGCCGCTTCCCTCTCGCGTATCAGCGGCCTGGGCAGGGAGCTGGTCGAAGCCGCCATCGATCACCTGCGCGAGCAACTGGCCGCGCCGGCACACGGACTCGAGCTGTCGGATACCGGCGGCGGCTGGATGCTTGTTCCCAAGAAGGAACTATGGGAGAGCCTCAAGGACCGCTACGGCCGCAAGAACGAACAGAAGCTGTCACGCGCCGCGCTCGAAACGCTGTCCATCATCGCCTACTCCCAGCCGGTGACCCGCGCCGAGGTAGAATCGATACGCGGCGTCGCGGCGGACAACATGATACGTTTCCTGCTCGAGCGGAACCTGGTAAAGGAAGTGGGCAAGAAGGACGCTCCGGGAAAACCTGTCCAGTACGGCACCACCAAGGAGTTCCTCAAATTTTTCAGGCTGGGCAGCATCGCGGAGCTTCCCAGGCTAGGTGAACTCGAGCGCGACCGCTTCGAGCTCGAGGACAAGCAGTGACGCCTGAACTCCGCGGAGAAAAGCGCGGGACGAGGCTTCAGGCGGTTATAGCGCGATCGGGCCTGGCTTCGAGGAGGGCGGCCGAGGACATGATTGCGGCGGGACGCGTCAGCCTTAACGGCCTCGTGGTCACCGAACTCGGCGTGCGGGCCATGCCGGACGACATCGTAGCTGTCGACGGCAAACCGATACTGGCCGAGACCCACCTGCATTACCTGGCGCTCAACAAGCCGCCTGGCTTCCTCTGCGCCATGAGCGACGAATACGGACGACCGCTCGCCGCGTCGCTGTTCAAGCCCGAGATCGCCGAACGCGTCTATAATGTAGGGCGGCTGGACCTCGATTCATGCGGGCTCATATTGTTCACCAACGACGGCAGCTTCGCCGCCAAAGCGGGGCACCCCTCGTCCGGTCTTGCCAAGGACTACGATATCGTCGCCGACCAGCGCATCCCGAACGACTTCGGGCCACGATTCCAGAGGGGCCTCGAGGATGAAGGCGAGGTTCTGCGCGCCCGCAGCGTGACCATTACAGGAGAGCGAACCTGTACCGTCAGGCTCGTCGAAGGCAAGAATCGGGAAATACGGCGGGCTCTCGCGCTTTTCGGTCTCAAGGCACTGGTACTCAGGCGTGTCACCATAGGGCCCGTCAGCCTCGGCCAGCTCGTCGAGGGCCGCTGGCGTCCTCTCTCCGCCGATGAGCTCGACGAGCTGGAATCTTCATTCGGCAGTTCGCGAAGGACCAAATAGATGATAGTTGCCATGGACGGGCCCGCGGGCACCGGAAAAAGCACGATCGCCCGGATGGTCGCCGAACGCCACGGTATTACCTATATCAACTCGGGCAACCTGTACCGTGCCATAACCTATGGCGCTCTGCGTTCCGGGCTGTCCATCGACGACAGCGACGCGGTGATCTCGCTTGCTGAAAAGCTGCACCTGATATACGAAGGCGGCCGGCTTCTCGTGGACGGAGAAGCCGTTGAAGGGCAGCTCCGAAGCGCGGAAGTCGACGCGTGTGTAGCTCAGGTTTCGGCAATCATCCCGGTCAGGCACGTCGTCAACAGCATAATCAAGTCGATCGGCTCGGGGATTGACGCGGTCGTCGAAGGCCGGGACATCTGCACCGTGGTATTCCCCGATGCGGAAGTTCAGATATACATCGACGCAAGCGTCGAAGCCCGTGCAAGGCGACGCTTCGAACAATCCACGAGCTCCATGTCGCTCGATGATATCAGACATAATATAGAAATGCGCGACGAGATAGACAGGAATAAAGCCGAAGGTAGTCTTAAAAGGGCGCCCAAAGCCTTCTATTTGGATACATCATACTTGACCATAGATCAAGTTTATGACATTGTGAACTCGAAAATTCAACAGCAAGGGAACCGTATGGGCAAGGAAGTGGAAATGGGCGCGGTCGCTCCCTCCGACGACAGCATCCAGACACAGTTACAGGAACAGTATCTAAAAACCATGAACCACATGGAAGAGGGCGACCTCATCGAGGGACAAGTGGTACAGGTCGCCAGCGACTGCGTTTTCGTAGACGTTGGTGCAAAGAGCGAAGGAAAGATACCGCTCTCCGAATTCACTGAGCCGCCCAAGGTCGGCGACATCGTGACCGTCGTCCTCATGAAGAAGGAGACGAGGTCCGGGGAAACATACGTTTCCAAGTCAAAGGCCGACGAAAAGGTTCACTGGCGCAACATCCAGAACGCCCACAAGAACCACGAGACCATCGAGGGCGTCATCGAAAAAGAGATCAAGGGCGGTTTTGAAGTAAGCCTGGGTTACAGCCTGCGCGCCTTCCTCCCCATCTCCAAAGCCGATGTCCAGAGGGTGGAGAAGGGCGACTACCTGTTGAAGGTCAAGTCGAAATTCTACATCGAGCGTCTGTATTCGGAAAAGCGCGTCAATATCGTCGTCAACCGCCGCGAATTCCTCGAACAGGAAATAAAGGTCCGCAGGGACGCCTTCTTCTCGACGGTACAGATAGGCGACAGCGTCAAGGGCGAGGTAAAGAGCTTCACCAGTTTCGGCGCCTTCATCGATCTGGGCGGTTTCGACGGGCTCCTCCATATCAACGACATGAGCTGGGGCCACGTTACCAAGCCGAAGGATTTCGTCAAGAAGGGCCAGGAAATCGAGCTCAAGGTCATAAAGATCGATCCCGAGGAAGGGCGCATCAACCTTTCGCTCAAGCATTTTACCCAGGATCCGTGGGAAACGTTCGAAGAGAGGTATCACCTCGACGCGGTCGTCAATGGCACGGTCACCAAGCTGACCGACTACGGCGCCTTTATAGAACTGGAAGACGGCATCGAAGGTCTGGCTCATATCTCCGAGTTCTCCTGGGTCAAGCGCGTGAAGCGTCCCGACGAGATGCTCAAGGTCGGTGATGGCGTCGAGTGCATGATCCTCGGCTACGACCTGGACCAGCAGAAAGTCTCGCTCGGCCTCCGCCAGGTGCACGAGAATCCGTGGACAACGATAGACGACCGCTATCCTGTCGGCATGCGCCTTACCAAGAAGGTGGTCAAGATAACCGCTTCCGGCGCCTTCGTCGAACTCGAAGACGGCATCGATGGCTTCCTCCCGGCGGAAGAGCTGTCGTGGACCAAGAAGGTCCGCAACGCAGGCTCTGAAATCCAGGTGGGCGAAGATCTCGAAGTCATGGTCATCGAAAACCAGCCTAACGACCACAGCATCAGACTGTCGGTGCGCAGGCTTTCAGACGACCCGTGGCAGGCTTTCTCCGGCACGTACAGGGTCGGCTCCGTCCTCGAGGGAACCGTTTCGTCCATCACCGAGTTTGGCGTGTTCGTCAAGGTGCCTGGCGATATCGAAGGACTTGTGAACAAGTCAAACCTGAGCGTCAACCGCGACGAGGACTTTGAAGTCGCCATCAAGAAGTACGAAACAGGATCACCGATCAGGGTGGTCATAACCGAACTCAGCCCGGAGCGCCAGAAGCTCTCCCTGTCGGTGCGCGACCTCGAGCGCAAGCAGCAGCAGGCCGAGATGTCCCGCTTCATGGACGAGGGCTCCTCGAACGAGGGCTTTACCCTCGGCGACCTGCTCAAGGAGAAGAAGGACAGCTCAAGCAAGAACGAATAATGATCGAACGTATTGATCCCGAGAAGTTCGAAACGCTGATCGAGATCAATACTCTCATCAATTCAAATTACGGCAACGCCACGTCGCTCTTGACCCAGATACTTGAGTCGGCGACGCGGCTGACCGCCGGTGAGGCTTCCTCTCTTCTCTTGCGGAACGAGGATGACGGCAAGCTTTATTTTGAAATTGCCTTGGGACCAAAAGGGCGGGACATAAAGAAGTTCAGCCTCAATCCCGGCGAAGGTATAGCCGGGTGGGTTGCCGAACATGGCCAGTCGCTGATAGTCAACGATGTGGAAACCGATTCGCGGTTCTACAGCGATATTTCCAAGTCAATCGATTTTCCCACCTACAGCATTCTTGCTGTCCCCATGATAGTCCGCGACAAGTGTGTCGGCCTTTTCGAGATCATCAATAAAAAGGACAAGAAGTACTTCACACAGTCCGACCTCCAGTGGCTGGAGATATTCGCGGTCCAGGCGGCGATAGCCATCGAGAACGCTAAATACCTCGAGAAAGCCCGTGAGGAGATCGGCTACCTCCGCGACCAGATATCGACCGACAAGGGATACCACGTACTCATAGCCAAGAGCCCCGATATCGTCGAGAAGCTGGAGCTTATCGACAGAGTCGCCAAGACTGATTCGTCTGTCCTCATCCTTGGTGAATCGGGCGTGGGCAAGGAGCTCATCGCCGAGCAGGTGCACCTGAGGTCGAACAGGAAAGCCGGACCGTTCATACGCGTCAATTGCGCAGCCCTTCCCGAGGGATTGCTCGAGAGCGAGCTCTTCGGTCACGTCAAGGGCGCCTTCACCGACGCCGTGCAGAACAGGCGGGGCCGCTTCGAGCTTGCTGATGGAGGAACGATATTCCTCGATGAAATCGGCGATCTGCCGCTCAAGCTGCAGGCCAAGCTCCTGCGGGTCTTGCAGCAGAAAACCTTCGAGCGGGTTGGGTCGAGCGAGACCATTTCTGTCGATGTCCGCATCGTCGCCGCCACGAACCGCGACATCGATGCGCAGGTCAAGAAAGGCGAATTCCGCAGCGACCTGTATTATCGCCTCAACGTACTGCCCGTATACGTCACACCATTGCGCCAGCGCAAGGAAGACATCCCGGCCCTGGCCGATTTCTTCCTCAAGAAGTTCTCCAGGGAAACCAAGAAGCAGTTCACCGGTTTCACCGACCAGGCGATGGACCACATGCTTTCATACCCGTGGCCTGGCAATGTCAGGGAACTCGAGAATGCCGTCGAACGGGCTGTGGTGATAGCGAAGGACAAGACGATCGCCGCCAAGGATCTCCTCATCGGCGATATCGCCACGGGCCGCGACGAATACCGCGGCAAGAGCCTCAAGGACGCGTTGACCATATTCAAGAAACACTTCATTGCCAGCGGGCTGGACGAACATCAATGGAACCAGACTGAAACGGCAAAGGTTCTTGATATTCAAAGAACCTACCTTTCTCGTTTGATAAAGGAACTCGGAATAGCCAACCTGAAGGAGTAATTACACCATGAGCTCTAAGGAAATCGGGGCCAAAGCCGCCACTGTGGCCAGTCCCACTGAACAGGTAAAATTTGCGGAGCGATTCAATTCGTTCCTTCATGCCAACAGGAAGCTGCTCAGGGCGCTGGGCATCGCTGCCCTGGTTCTGGCTGTCGGCACAGGCGTCTATTCGACAGTGTCGAGCGCCACTTTCGCCAAGTCGACGGTTGCGCTGGAGCAGCTTGAAAACGACCACGACGCGTGGCTCAAGGCTGACGAATCGGGGAAGGCGGCCCTCGTGCCGGCCTTGGTCGAGAAGGCCGATGCGGTGATCTCCCGCTACGCCAAGCGCTATGCCGGCGCCAAGGCGATGATGATAAAGGCCGAGTTGCTGGTGTCCACCAATGATCTCGCCGGTGCGGAAAAAGCCTATGCATCGCTCGCCGCCGCCGTTCCCAAGTCGCACCTGGCTCCCGTCGCCCTTGCAAACGCGGCCTCAGTCGCGGAAAACCGCGGCGACAACGAGGCGGCCCTCGCGTACCTCGCCAAGGCCGACACGGCGTATCCTGAAGCTCCGGGAATCGGCAGGGTAGTGCTGTCGATAGGCAGGCTCAATGAGGGGATGAAACAATACGACAAGGCGATGGAGGCGTATAGCCGCCTGATCGCATCGGGTGTAGAAAGCGATTGGACAAAGCTGGCCCATGACCGTATAATTCTTCTCAAATCTCTCGGCCTGGTACAGTAGCTTTCCCCGTGCAGGGTAGCTGACAAAGCCCGGCCGATGGCCGGGCTTTGTCATAATATCCGTACTATGGTGAAGTCGTCATTTTGAAATTCATGGAGGATGGCAATGCCAAAGAAACGGTCGAAGATTTTCGAGGCCAGGCGATTCGCTTTCGTGATAGCCATAGCAATATTCGGCATCTGCCTGATTCTTCTTTCGACGACGCGCATTCTGCAGAATATCGAAGGACCCGTCCTTGACACGCATTTCAGGCTCAAGACCGTGCGCGAATCGAAGGCCATCCAGGAAGGCGCCGTACTCTCACACCAAAACCTCAAGATATCCGACAGTATCCTCATCCTGGGAATAGATCAGAAAACGCTGGCCGAGTACGGCAAGTGGCCGTTCTCGAGGACCTATCATGCCGACCTCATCAACTCTTTCTCCAGGCTCAAGGACCAGTCAAACCGTGAAAACTCACTTTTCATGGACGTTTTTTTCATAGAACAGGATCCCAACCCGACAAACGACGCATTGCTTGCGAAGGCCATAGGTGATTCCGGCAAGGTATTCGTCGAGACGGTACTGTCGTCCTATGGCATCATAGAAAAGGACGATCCCATGGAACAGCGACAGAGGGCGCTGTATGATGGCTGGGGTACTGTCAAGAACGTAAAGGGTGACTGGAAAAAGATCAGTGCCTTCTACGGATTCGAACCGCCGCTCGAACCGCTTGGCAAGGCATCGGCAGGTTACGGCCACGCCAATTTCCTTTCGGATGAGGATCAGGTATACCGGCGTCAACCCCTGGTGCTTCGCTCGAGCGTTCTCGTGCGAACCATCCGGCTCGACGAGCTTGAACCGGGCTTTGCCGTCGATGAGGCCGCTTTCGAGCGTCTCGGGTGGCAGGACGACAGGGGAGGGCTGCACGATATCGATCTGCCCCTGACACTGGCTTCGCTCGAGCGCCTGAAGACCAGGATGAAAGCCGAGGCTCCGCTGAAGGTCGAGGACAAGGATCAGGACGGTACGCCCGACGACAGCTACTATATCGTCAGGCAGTATCGCGACAGTTTCGTTCCGGCCATCACCCTGTCCCTGGCTCTCCAGTATTTCAACCGCGGACTGGACGACGTCGAGGTGGTCGCCGGGTCGCATATCCTGATTCCCTCTCCTATGCAGCGTGACCCTGAGTCGGGTGAACTCGTCCCGTATTCGATACAGACGGAACCCGAGCAATACGACAAGGATGGCAATATAGTAGCCGAGGGCAAGCGCAGGATTG
Organism: uncultured Treponemataceae bacterium; assembly: GCA_964576835.1. Classification (GTDB taxonomy): domain Bacteria; phylum Spirochaetota; class Spirochaetia; order Treponematales; family UBA12059; genus SZUA-370. The sequence continues at coordinate 14,044 of CAZNXK010000005.1, forward strand.
TGCCGGAGCTACGTATCCCCATCAACGAACGCGCGCAGATGTTGGTCAACTTCATGGGCTATCGATCCAGTCCGACGTCCGATGGCGTGCAGACTTTCCCGGTCAGGTCTTTCGCCGCGTACGCAAATCGTGATCCGGGTCCTGACCCCGACGCATGGCGGAAAACGCTCGCGGTCAAGAACAAGGTACTGATGGTGGGAGCCTTCGCCGCCGGCGTCGCCGAAGACGAGAAGCCCACTCCGCTGGGCATAATGTTCGGAATAGAGATGCACGCCAATGCACTCAATACCATACTGATGGACAATTTCATCCACCAGGCGCCGCCCTGGATCGACATGGCGGTACTAGCCGCGGCGTTGTTGCTGATTGCGTTCATAAGCTCCAGGCTTCCGGCCATCGCCGGGATGTTCATCACCATGGCGGCCATGGCAGTCTACTTCTTCGCCGTCAATATGATATTCGACTCCAGGGCGTACCTGCTCAATTTTTCCACCCCGGCGCTGGCTTCCATCATGACGTTCGTTTCGGTCGTCGTGTACCGCGTCTTTACCGAAGAGCGCGACAAGCGCTTGATACGCGATACTTTCGGAAAATACCTTAGCCCGAGGGTGGTCGAGGAACTCGCCACCAATCCGCCGGAACTGGGAGGAGTAGACAAGGATCTGACGGTATTCTTCTCCGACATCCGTGGATTCACGACCCTGTCCGAGAACATGACTTCCCAGGAGCTGGTCAATCACCTGAACATCTACTTCACGGCGATGACCGATCTCGCGATTCAGTATATGGGTACCCTCGACAAGTATATCGGCGACGCGATGATGGCTTTCTGGGGCGCGCCGTTGCCGCTCCAGAACCACACGGAACTTGCCTGCAAATGCGCTCTCAAGCAGATGAAGGTGCTGGAGGAGCTGAACAAGAGCTGGCCCGAGGCCAAGCACATACGAATCGGCATCGGCATCAATTCCGGGATAATGACCGTCGGCAACATGGGCTCAAAGCAACGGATGAACTACACGTTGATGGGAGACAACGTCAACCTCTGTTCGCGTCTCGAGGCGACGAACAAGGAATACGGCACAAGCATCATAATCAGCGAATTTGCATACGCACACGTCAAGGACAAGTTCGTGGTAAGGGAGCTCGACAACATCCGCGTCAAAGGAAAAAACAAGCCGGTACTCATATATGAGTTGGTGGATTGCCTCGAGTCCATCGAACCACCTTCCAAAGAACATGGCAAGAAGGTCTGATGAAGGCGCCAATCCACGGGCTTGCAGTTGTCGTACTCCTGGCGGCAATGGACATCGCATTGGTGGCATGTGGAATAGACACGTTCGCGACGCTGGCCAATGATCCTGTCGCCAAATCGTACGACTCGACATCCTTGCAGTTTCTGGGACCCGCACCGGGTGACGCCTCGTACCTGGGCGTAGAACTATTTTACAGGATTTACGATTCCTCTACCGATGCAGAGACTGACCGGGCCTATGTACTGGCAAGACAATCTGCCGAGAATACTGTTCCCGGTTCCGTGATCAAGTCGTACCTGACGGCGGCGACTCCCGGCGGCCTCAATTATCTCAACCCCGTATTGGTCAACCCGGGTACCGGGTCCAAGATCGACAGCATACCGACCTTGCTCGACGCTGACCTCGGTTCCGGATCGGCCGACTACTATGTCAACATCGCTTTTCCGACTGATACAGGCACCGAACCGAAGCTGGAAATATTTGACGGGATAGCGGCTCTTCCAACCGTTGCATATACGTCGAGGCGCAACGTAACCGATGCAGGAACGTATAAATATTTTAAAGGCGACGAGCCGGTTTCGGGAGACGCCGATTTCAGGACCAACAGCGGCGATGTCGACCGCACGTACTATGTGCAGTTCTTTGCCGCGTCATATGGGATCGATTTTACCAGTTTCAGCGAGCTCTACGGGGACGCGGTGTTCCTTGGCTTGATAACCCTCAGCTTCGAGTGATTCTGTCTGCATGCCGGGCGGGCAGTGGCATTATTCAATATCAACGACTTCCGATAATGTATATTCTGTCTACCGAAATATGATTAAACATGGTTGAGGGGTATCGCCCGGATTCTGCGAGCAACGATTGCCATTCAACCCTTGCTTGCGATGAATTGCCTGTAGCAATCGAAGTAAGGTTGCCTGGTGTTATCCGCGGCTTTTGCAAATTGTCGGCTGCGAAGGACAGAAATACGCGCTTTCCGAATCGGAACGCCACTGGCTTTTTCGAACAATGCAGACAGGCCATACTCGCGCTTGCCGGTGAACGGCAGCAGCAGGTCCACCGTCGTGGCGCCGGAATCGATTGAGAACTCTGAAAGTTGAGGATTTCCTTTGGCGACCTCGGCGAGTTTTGCAGCAAGATCCGCCGCCGCAAATCCGGAGTCAAGCACATCGATAAGGAACCGCGACCCCCAGTGCACGGATGACAACGACGGAAACTTCTTGCCATCGGCGCATTCGAGGAACTCGAAGAACTTTACTTGCATCTCGCTGTGCAGATGCGCATTGGCGGAAGCAATGCAGGAATCGAGCGGGTTTCGCGGCATGCTGGAGAGTATCGCGACGCCATAGTCGTCGCCTGATTCAAAGCCAAGCGACAAAGGCTCCGAAATCTCCAGCCGTGGCATTGGATTGAAACCCTGGGAAAACGCCACCGGCAAGCCTGCCCGTTCAAACGCGGAGCACAGCATCGAGTGTACTTCATGGTGTGCGAAGAAAGCTGCCCTGCCGGTCTTGGAGTAGTTGAAAAGCAAACGGAACCTTATTCCTGAAATTGGAGCCTGGCGGGTGGCGATGCCGATGGATGTGGCTGGACTCTCCGATTCGAGCTGGCGGATACGGTTGATTATTTCATCGCCGTCAGACAACCCTGCATTGTCTGAACACGCTCCGCAAGGAGCTCCGCATGGATCGGCGCAAGAATCCGTAAGCATCGAATGCAACGCTCGATCACGTTCCTTGAGCAGGAACCCGCGCGATACACGCAGTGAAATGTCAGACCATGGCAGGCGTTCCTCCGTCGAGCGTTCAGCGATGCACGAGTCGATACCGAAATCTTCCGATGCCAGAGCCAGGTCCCAGGCGGATTTGTTGAATAGATCGTCCCAAGCGTCAAACCTGGCGCCATTTCGGTACGCCGCTACCAGCAAGTCGCCTACCCTTTCGTCGCCCCTGGCAACGATACCTTCAAGCCAGGACAAGAATGGAGCATGGTACGATACCTTGACCCTCTTGTCGTTCCTGAAGGTATCCTTGATTTTATAGACCTTCGCCGCAGCGTCCGCAGGCGGAAGCTGGGCACTCCACTGGAAGGGTGTATGGGGTTTTGGAACAAAAGTAGCGATCGTGACATTTATCTTGATTGCCTGGGCAATCGCAGCAATTTCCCTGATGAACGCGATGATGGCATCCTCTTCGCTCACTGCAGCGTCTGGAAGTGGCAAGCCGATCATGAAATAGAATTTTGCGACACGATAACCGCGCTTTTCTGCCTCCAGAAGAATGGCCTGTATCTTCTCGAAACCAACGCGCTTGTTGAGGGTCATTTGCCATTGCTCCAGCGGTGTCTCAACCGCGAAGGTGAGCCCGCTCTTGCGCGTGCCCGAAAGCTCCTCTATCAGCTCAAGGGGAAACGATTCGACCTTGAGCGATGGCAGCTGGAACGAGACGCCTTCCGCTGACCATTTCCTGTTGAGGTACGACACGAGTACGGCAATACCCGGATAATCGCCGCTGGACAACGACGACAGGCTTATCTCCCGGTGCCCGGCTACCCGTACCTGGATGTCGACGTCCTCGAGGATGCGGTCTACCGAACGCAGGCGTCGCGGTCGGTAGAAATACCCCGCATGGCAGAACCTGCAACCATTTGGGCAACCACGCATTATCTCGACGACTCCATGGTCCTGGATTGGCTTGACGACAGGTGTCGGAAACGCATGGCGATAAGGGGCAGTCGAGAAATCGGCAAAGATGCTCCTCACCGTCTTCTTGCCAGGTATCCACATCGCAGGTTCCAAAAGCATTGCCGCGATCAGATCGGCTCGCTTTGCGCCGGCAAGCTTCTTGGTGCGCAGCCCGGCAATCAACTCGAAGAACCTGTCCTCCGCCTCCCCTATCCACACCATATCAAATATCCTGGTGTATGGCGCGGGGTTGGTAATGGCAGGTCCGCCGGCAATAACGATTGGGTGTCTGATCCCGCGGTCACTCGTGTACAGCGGGATTCCAGAAAGATCAAGGATGGACAGGATATTTGTGGCGGCCAGTTCGTAGCCAACGGTGAATGCCAGCACATCGAATTCCACGACAGGAGTTCCCGTCTCGAGCGCGTACAGCGGCGTACTGGTGGATCTGAGCAAAGATTCGTAATCGAGAGCAACAGAGAAGACACGTTCGCATGCCACGCCATCGAGGGCGTTGAGTCTGGAGTACAGGATTCGCATGGCATTGTTTGCCATGCCTATTTCGTACAGGTCAGGGAAACACAACGCAACACGCAAGTCCGCGTCGTTTTTGACGGTCGATCCGTTTTCACCGCCCAGGTAACGCGCAGGCTTCTGTATCCCGGGAAGTTCCGCCTTGAAGACATGACAGGGGTCGATTCTCTTCACGAATTATACTTTCTGGCTCCGATGCCGAGAGAAATGCCTACTCCTATGCAGATGGCCCAAAGTGATGAACCGCCATATGAAAGGAAGAGCAGCGGGATGCCAGTAATCGGCATGACGCCCATGGCCATGCCGGCATTGATCATGAAGTGGAAAAGCAGTATGCCGAATATGCCGGCGACGAAGGATGTACAGGAAACGGAGCGCAGGCTTCGAATTGAAAAAATCAAACGGATCAGAATATAGAAAAACAACGAGAAAACGACTATTCCGCCAAGAAAGCCGAGCTCCTCGGAAATGATGCTGAATATGAAATCGGTGCTCTGCTGGGGAAGGTAACGGTAGTGGCTCTGCGTGCCCTGGAGAAATCCCTTTCCCGAAATACCCCCCGATCCGATTGCCGTTATGGATTGGAGTATATTCCAGCCCGATCCCAGCGGATCGACGCTTGGATCAAGGAATACAACCAGTCGCATCACCTGATAGTCCTTCAACATGCGCTGCCCGACGATGGATGCACCGAGACCAAGGAACAACATCATCGAGACATACGCAGTCCAGTAGTAATAATGCTTCTTGAAGAATCGGTACCCGAGCAACGACAGGATGAGGGCCGAAATGATGACCAGGAGCGTGAACCAAATGTATGGCGGCTCATACAGGATACGCAGAAGAATGGAGGGCTTCGCGACAATTATCCTTTGCCAGAGCGGCATGATGGTCATGAAGATGGCAATGCCGCCGGAAATGATGAAGAACAGCAGGTAACGCTTGTTGATGCCACCTACGTATGCCATGGCAAGGTATAGCGGAATGAACACAAGCGCCGTGCCAAAGTCAGGCTGCAACAGGATAAGCCCCATCGGCAGGCCGACTATGGCGAAGGACAAGGCGAAACGCTTGAATGTCGACGGCTCATGGAAGCTGTTCTCGAGGTAGCGTGCGAGCATCAACGCGGTGGCTATTTTCATGAACTCGGAAGGTTGTATTCCGTAGTCGCCGATTATTCCCAGCCAGGATCGTGCCCCATTGACTACCTTGCCGAAGAAACGGGTATAGACAAGCAGGGCGGCGAAGAATGCGTACAGAAACGGCACGTAATCGGATATGCGCTTCATTTCAAGCAGAACCGATACCAGGAGCAACGCAAGACCGGAAACCACCCAGACTATCTGCTTGGCATATTCGGTGGATACTATGTCGCCTGCGCTCGTTACGCCGGAAGAATAGATGAAGAGGACTCCTATGGTCATCAGGATGGAAATGGCTATGACAATTGTCCAGTCTATCGATTTGGCCAGGTTCTTCAGCGTTGCCATCATTCCACCCTCGCGCCGGCGACGATGATCCTGCCCAGGAGTCCCAGCTTGCCTGCGGCTTCTTCATATGTCTGCCCGGCGAAATATCCCTGGAGCACGATGTTGGTCGCGTATGGAGCCCACCATTCCCATGGGTTGCTTGCTTCTATCATGGCAACGACCACGATGGATTCATCAGTATCGACCGCGTCGGCGGGGCCGTAGCCAACGAACCACGAGTGCCATCGATCGGCAAGACCGACCTCGGCCGTGCCGGTCTTGCCGGCCACCAGCACAGCCTTCGTGCTGAGTGGATAATGCGCGGTGCCTACCGAAATGACTCCTCGAAGATATTCCTGCGTTTTCTGGAATGTTTCCTTCGATATGCTCGACGCGATGAGGATCTCCGGGGCGGTCTTCGTCACGATGGACCCGTCACGCGGATCACGGACTTCCTTGAGCAGATGAGGCTTGTATATGACGCCTTGGTTGACGACCATAGCCATCATGTTCGCCAGTTGCAGAGGCGTCACGAGCAGATACCCCTGGCCGATGGCTAGATTGAGAGTATCTCCGCCGAGCCATTTCTCGTGGAAACGCCGTTCTTTCCACTGGGGTGTAGGAACGAAACCCGTGACTTCGCCAGGCAGGTCGATACCAGTCAATTGGCCGAGACCAAATTCCCTCGCATATGAGACGATGCGCTCTATGCCAAGCCGGTCCCGTCCTACTTCCCAGAAGTAGACATCGCATGACTGGGCCAGCGCTCCGGCAAGATCGAGCCTTCCATGGCCCGGCGTCCGTATCCAGCACCTGAAAACGCGGTCGCCGTAACTGATTTCCCCGGTGCAGAGTATCTTCTCGTCGAGGGGTATGGCTTTTTCCTCGATTATTCCAGTGGTCATGATTGTTTTGAAAGTCGACGCGGGAGGATAGCTCGACTGGATCGCACGCTGGATCAGCGGTGTACGGGGGTCAGCGAGAAGTTTAGCGTACTCGTTGTTGCCGCCTTTGTCGACGATGGCGTTGGCATTGAAGGACGGATACGACACCAGCGCCAGTATCTCTCCTGTCGACGGCTTGAGGACGACGATCGAACCGATGCGTTCTCCTAGAGCCTTCTCGGCGAGGATCTGCGTAGCTCGGTCTATGGTAAGCACGATGTTCTTGCCCATCAGTGGCGCTTCGACATCGCGAGAGCCAGGCTCGACCCGTCTGCCTTTGACATCGACCGTCTTGAACTGTTTGCCGTCCCTTCCGCGGAGAAGACTGTCGTACTGACGCTCGAGTCCGGCCTTGCCGATGATGTCTCCGGACTGGTAACCCTTGTTGTAGTATATTTTCAACTCGTCACGTGAAATATCGCCTACGTATCCTATGATGTGCGAGAAGCTGCCCGATTCGAGGTAATTGCGTTTCGGTCTGGAATACCATGAAACCCCGGGGAATTCGTCGATACGCTCCGCGATCCTGAATATTACTGCTTGGCTGACCGACGAGGAAATTTCTACGGGCTGGAACAGGCGGTAGTAGTTTGGCGGAATGAGGCGACGTATCTCGTCAATCGATTCATCGAGGGCCTCGGCCAGCCTTGAGAATACAGTGTCCCGCATCTCCGGTGGTATCTCGGCGGGTACGACGACCAACGCAAACGAATCGATATTGAGCACGAGGGGCAGGTTGTAATTCCTGTCATAGATTTCACCTCGCTGCGCGGGCAGGCGCTCTATCTGCCTCGAAATTGTCACGGCTTTCCTCTGGTACTCGACGCCGCGGATGACTTGCAGGTAGAAAAGGTAGGCCGAGTACGACACGAAGACAGTGGCGGCCAATACTACAAGCGTTGCCATTTTAAGGGGGTCATTGCCCTTTGGACTTCCCGAGAAATCGCTCATTGGTGAGTTTCCAAGGGGATGATGAACCTGTGGGGGGGACCGAGAAGCAGGAAGAGAACGGGAGCGGCCACGGCGTTGTCCCCCGCCTCTATCCAAAGCACGCTGCCGAAAAGATCGTATGAAAGGATCCTTCCCGGGAAAAAACCGGATAGAAGCATGAGGTACAAGGCTTTGACAATGGTCGCGACCAGGCCGAAGAGCGCTGGCATGAGCAATTTGTCGATATAGAATTTTCCCGACAGGAGATTGGCCAGCCATGCGACGGCTACCTTGATGAAGGCGTTCAGCCCAAGAGGACCTGCACTGATGCCGTCTTGCAGCAACCCCGCCGCGAAACCCACTGACTGTCCCTGAAGCCCCGGGCTTTTGAACGCTATGTACACGATGACGAGAAGCGTCAAATCGGGAACGACCGATCGAATTGCGATGTAGTCGAGCCACGTCGACTGCAGGATGATCATGAGCACCACGATGCCGAAAGATACAAACCAGCGTCGCACCATCGATTAGTCCGTTCCTGTCGAGGCGTTCGATTCGCCATGTATGATGAATACATACTCGATACGCCCGAAATCGATTATCGGTTCCATCTCCAGTTCCAGAGAAGTCAGGTAGTCCAGGTCTCGCAGCTTGGTTATGCGTCCTACGTTTATGCCTTGAGGGTAGATCGATTGCAGACCGCTCGTCGTAACGAGGTCGCCGTACTGTATCTCATCCTTGGCGCGTTTCTTAACGTATCGTATTATTATCGGAGCTTCTGCCGTACCGGATCCGACTGACAGGCCATCATATCTGGACCGTTCGAGGCGGATGGCGACGAAAGCCGACGTGTCGAAAATTGGAGAGACGATGCAACTGGACCTGCCGACTTCAATGACCCTGCCGACGAGGCCTTCAACACCATCCTGGTAAGCGACCACCGCCTGGTTCTTGACGACTCCCTGCGAGGTTCCCTTGTCGAGGACGAAGGTCGAATAGAGGTTCTCGGGATCCTTTGCGATTATCTTCGCTGCGACTGAGGTGTACGCGGTTTCCAGCGAAAAGCCAAGCTGAGTCTTGAGACGCTCGTTCTCGCGCATGAGGTCGGCGTAGCTTCGTTCAAGGTTGCCCAGCCTCTCGACACGGGTGAGCAATTCCCGATGGCTTTGCTCGAGCCTGTGAAGTTCCGAGATGCTGTTGACAGTCTCCGAAAATATGTTGCCCACAGAGTCGAAACCGCGCTGGAAGAATGACAGTACCGACAGCCCGACACGCTCAGGGAGTCCGGCAAGGCTGCGCGTCGACACTATGAGCGTTATGAGCGATATAGCCAGCAGCAGGGCCGAGCCCATCGTACGGCGCGCCGCCTCTTTGTTGCGGTATGCCATGGAAGGCTAGAGGTTCATCTTGCTGGCGGATCCAAACGAAATGTCGGTGCCGCGGATGGCCTCGAAATACTTGCCTGCTCCGATGGCGACGCATTCAAGAGGCCGCTCCGCCAGGATGACCGGAACGCCAGTCTCCTTGGCGATCAACCGCGGCAGTCCCTTGAGGAGGGAACCGCCGCCCGCCATGACAATGCCGCGCTCGATGATGTCTGCCGCAAGTTCCGGCGGTGTCTGTCCTAGGGTTTTCTTGATTTCCTCGACTATCTGGTTGACCGGTTCCTGCAATGCCTCGCGGACCTCTACCGAGTCGATCTCCAGCCGGCGCGGAAGGCCCGTGATCGCGTCGGTGCCTTTGATCTCCACCTTCTCGATCACCTTGTCGGGGCTGGCGTTCCCTATCTCGATTTTGAGTTTTTCAGCCGTCTGCTCCCCGATTATGAGGTTGTGGGCTGCGCGGATGTGCTTGATTATTGCTGCGTCGAATTCGTCGCCCCCAACGCGTATGGCATTGGTGACGACCAGGTCCTTTAGCGAAATGACTGATATCTCGGTCGTGCCTCCGCCGATATCGCATATCATGTGACCTGCGGGCTCGTGGATAGGAATGTCGGAGCCGATGGCAGCGGCCAAGGATTCGGGCAGCACCTCCACCTGGCGCGCTCCGGCCTTGTACGCGGCCTCGATAACCGCACGGCGTTCTACTTCGGTTATGCATGTCGGAATGCCTATCACCATGCGAGGCTTGATGAACCAGCGCCTGGGTATCACTTTCTGGATGAAGTACTTGATCATTTTTTCAGTCGTATCGGGATCGGCGATGACGCCGTCTCTCAGCGGTCGGATGGCGATGATGTTTCCCGGCGTCTTCCAGAGCATGCGCTTGGCTTCTGAGCCGACCGCGATGACGCGCCTCGTGCCTCGTTCGACGGCGACGACCGATGGCTCGTTTATGACTATTCCTTTGCCTCGTACATATATAAGAGTGTTGCAGGTGCCGAGGTCAATACCGATATCCATTGAAAGCGAATCGAACAGTTTCCATTTTTTCACGGCGAATGCTCCTTGGGAGTAAGTCTATGAACGCTCTGATAGCTTCTGTCGGGCGCCGGGATGCATCGGATCAATCGAGACAGCCTTGCGCCAGGCCGCTCGAGCCCTGATAGGGTCCCCTGTATCCGAAAGCACGAGTCCCTCGAAGAACCACGCGTCGGCGGATTGCGGATTCTTTTCTTTTATGGCTTCATACCGGGCCATTGCCTCGTCGAACCTGCCCGCCTTGCGGTATGTGTCACCGAGTATGAAATTGCAGCGTTCGGCCAGGTACTCGTCGGTCGTTGACGACAATGCGGAAAGAGCCAGTTCTTCCGAACGTACCTGGTTGCCGGCCGATCCATTGGCGATCGCGGCCGCGAGCATCAACTCGGGAGAACCGGGTTTCGCGGCTATCGCCTTATCGAAGAAGGCTATGCTTTCCGGTGACTGGCCAATTCCCTGTGCAGCAAGAGCAAGATACTCCCAGGTATCGGCCGCTTCGTAGCCCGCATCTGCCGCCTCGCGAAGGTACGTCATCGTTTCGTCCCAATAGTCCTGCCCTTTGTGGAAATATGCTTTTCCGAGCACGTACAACGATTGGGGGCGCAATGGCGCCCTGGAATCAAGCAGCGCCTTCCTGATGGAAAAAACGGCCGTATCCATCAGTACCGACCGCTTTTCGCCGTCTATTTCAGCCAGGCCCAGGTAGAAGGACGACATACCCTTGAAAACAAGCCGGAATGAATCGAGCGGGCTCTCCTGGAGCGCCAAGTCACAGGCGACGGCAACTCCCGAATATTCCTTTTCCAGCCATAATTTGACTATCTCCTGTTGTGATGCAATTGATACGTCACGGTTTTTCGACATGCGAAGAACCGCATAGATCGAAGCCGAAACCGCAAGCACCGTGACAGCCGCCACGAGCGCGACCACGACGCCTCGCCGACGCCTTAGTTTTGTGAGATATGGATCTGGGCCGCGCGATCGTGCATGGGAATAATCGTTCATACAATCGATAATTGTTGTATCACGGCCCGACTGTCATAGTCAATTAAAGCAAAAAAAGGGACGAACCTGTAAGCCGGGTTCTGTACCGCTTGCGCGGTGGCCGCCATCCATCTTGACGGAAGATCACCCTTCCGTTTTCGCGACCTACCCGCGGGGTCGCGAACGCCCGAAGGCATCCGCGGCGCGCGAGCCGCGCACCCGCTGTTCGGTCTTGCTCACGACGAGGCTTGCCGTGCCATCCGCGTCGCCGCGGACGCGGTGGGCTCTTACCCCACCTTTTCACCCTTACCGACGCCTTTCGGCACCGGCGGTTCGCTTTCTGTTGCGCTGTCTGTCAGCGGGCCGTCGCCAACCCGCTGCCCGGCCGTTAGCCGGCGTCGCGTCCTGTCGAGCCCGGACTTTCCTCCACACGGCCTAGCGACCATGCGGCGGCGGCCCGGTTCGTCCCTGAATAGACCTCAGTCGTCGGAATCCCTCATCGATTCCTTTTCGGAATCGCCGTCCATGTCATTTTCGGAATCATAGCTCTCGTCATCCGAATCATCTCCAAAGTCGTCGAGATCGGCGAGCGAACCAGATTCGATATCGACTATCATATCCGCCTGCGATTCGTCGCCATCCTGGTAATACAGCACCCTGGAGCAATAGGGACAGAAAACGATCTTGTCGCTCTGGCGTACCTCGTTGACGAATTGGGCAGGCAGGATCATCGAGCAACCGGAGCATACGACTCCCTTGACAGGAACAATGCCGACGCCTTGCTTCGACTTGATTATCCGCTCGAACTTGAAAACGACCTCGGAATCGATATCGGTCGTCGTCGTCGATTCAAGGTCTTTGAGCTCGGCCACGCGGGCCTTCATCGAGGTTTCCTCGTTACGGATCCTCGTATGCTTTTCCTCGATCTCCTCTTCCTGGGATTTGATCAAAGATTCGCTCGAAGCGACCTCAGCCTCGGACTCACGGAGGTTTTCTTCCTCGCGCTTCAGGTCCTTGCGGAGCTGGTCTTCCCGGAGGCCCGCTTCAGTGATTTCCTTGTTGAGCGCTTCGAATTCCCTGGGGTTCGAGATCTGGTCCATCTGCTGTTCGGATTTCTCCTTGTGCATGACGACCTCTGCTAGCTCGGCGCGAAGCTGCCCTACCCTCGACTGGGTTTCGAGAAATCGGGTGCTTCGATCGGAAAAGCTTTTCCTGGCACGGGTAAGGACTTCTTCCTGGGCCGCTATCGACTTTGGAAGTTCGCGGATATCCTGCTCGATGGCGACTCGTTCCATAAGGAACTCCTGGAATTTGCGCAGTCGATCGAAAAGTTCTTCCATCAGCATATGGTCTCACCTCATTCAGGTTGATATCACGGTAACCGCGGGATTGTATCACACCTTGCGCGCCTAGATCAACGACGGCGCTGCCAGAAGATTGCCGGGGATTCTAGTGGTCCACGTAGTCGCGCAGCTTCTGGCTTCGCTTGAAATGCCTCAGCTTCTTGAGAGCCTTCGCCTCTATCTGGCGTATCCGTTCCCTCGTGACATTGAAGTACAGTCCGACTTCCTCTAGCGTAAGCGAATATCCATCGTCCAGACCGAATCGCATGCGCAACACTTCCTGCTCGCGAGGAGGCAAGGTCGAAAGCACCGAGCGGATCTGCTCCTGAAGGAGCTTGTAGTCGGTCTGGACGCTCGGGTTCTCGATCTCTTTGTCCTCGATGAAGTCTCCAAGCAAGCTGTCTTCGTCCTCTCCTATCGGAGTCTCGAGGCTGATAGGTTCCCTGGCGACGTTTTTTACGCTCTTGACGCGGGTGACAGGCCAGCCGAGTTGCTGTGCGACTTCCTCGTCGCTTGGCTCCCTGCCCAGTTTCTGCATGAGCTGCCTGGACTCGCGGACTACCTTGTTGATCTGCTCTATCATATGGACCGGAACGCGGATTGTCCTGGCCTGGTCGCTGATCGAACGGGTTATTGCCTGGCGTATCCACCAGGTGGCGTAGGTCGAGAACTTGTAACCCTTGCGGTACTCGAACTTCTCGACCGCCTTGATCAGGCCAATGTTGCCTTCCTGGACGAGGTCGAAGAAGTGCAGGCCGCGGTTGGTGTATTTCTTGGCGATCGAGACGACGAGCCGCAGGTTGGCCTTGATCAGCCTGTCCTTTGCGTTTTTCATCATGATGCGGCCGCGGTTTATCTCCTTGGCCATCGTGATGATGACGTCGCACTCGTTTTCGAAGGTGTATTCCAGCTCTTCGAGCTTCTTCTCGGTTACTTGGATCTGGCGGATGCGTTCCTTGATTTCGTCGGCGCCTATGCCGAGTTCCGATTCGATCTGTTCCCTGCGCTCCTTGAGCGTCAGATTGCGGCCGAGGACGCGCAGATCCCTGAGGCTGTCCACCTGAAGGGTCCGCTCAAGCCGCTCCTGTTCGCGGCGGTACTTCTTGATGCGTTTGGCAGCGTTGATGAACTTTTCTGAGAACGAATTAATTTCCTCTGGATGCAGGTCGGTGGAGCCAAGCCTGTCGAGAAGCATCTCACGGGTATTCGCGAGCGTTTCGTCTGCCTTGACGTCCCCGCCACGCGAGGCGATACGCTTCTTCGTTTCCATGTACGACTTGAGTTCCGCTTGCGTATCGCGGAGCACGTCGCGGTAGAACTGGTTCAAGCGCCTGCGTTCGGCTATTCGTTCCGAGTTCTCCTTGCGCTGTTGCGAACCCGTTTCGCGTTTCGCCTTGACGGAGATCTGGTAGAATTCGGGAATCAGCATGCCGCTTTTCTTGATGATTCCCTTGATGATGTTCTCGCCCTCTTCCATCTGCTTGGAGAGCAATACTTCCTGCTCCGCAGTGAGGAGGTTTTCCTTGCCTATCTCGCGCAAGTACAGGCGTATGGGATCGTCAACGGCGCTTTCCTTGTCGTTGTAGACCAGCCGTTTCTTCTCCTGGGCTGATGATTGGACCTCGGGTTCCCGCTCCTTCGGTTCCGCCGGCTCATCCATTTGCAGGTCTTCTTCCTCGAGCTGGATGTTGTTGCTCTCGAGAAGGGCAAGAACTCCGTCGATCTTGTCCGAATTGAGGATTTCTTCAGGCAAGAAATCGGACAGTTCGTCGAAGCTGATGGTCTTCTTTGACTTCGCGTATTCGAGAAGTTTCGCTACTGCGGGATCGAGTTCAGGGTCGCCCATGCCGCTCTTCCTTTATTCTGGTGAGTTCGCCGTCTAAAAACATCTTTTCATACATGAGATCGTTCAATGAAATCTCGTCGCCATCCCGAACTTCGTCATATTCGCGGATCCTGGCGACGATACGCTCTTTCCGGCGCTCGAGAGCTCGTTCCTTCACGCCGCGCACGCCGTCGACGACGAAACGCTCCGGATTGATGGCATACGCGCCGTCAGAAACTTTTTGCAGTATAAATGTCTTGAGTCCTTCGCTCGTCAGTCGGTCGGTTACGGAAGCGACGTTCAGGATGCCTCCCCGGAAACATTCTTCCATGACAATGAACGCGTCCTTGAGCGGCTCTTCGTTGAAATCAGCTGGTCCGATCTCAGCCCGAGCGACTTCGAACAGGTCCTCATTGGCTACAAGGGCAGCTATCAGCTCGGCGTCCGAACTTGGCAGGAAAGCTGCAGGAGTCTCTTCTTTGGCCGAAATCTTGCGAGAGGCACCCTTCTTCAAGAATCGTTCGAAATCGTTCCTGACTGAAGCGGGATCAGCTCCAAGGCCATTGGCTGCTGCGTTTATGAACGAATCTCTCCTGATTTCCGAAGTGATACCGGCGATAAACGGGAACAGATACTCGAAAGCAGACTGTTGCGAACCTGATTCTCCGTCCAAATGCAAAGATACTGCATTACCGATCATGAATTCATCGGCAGTTATAGTGGAAACGCTTTCTTTTTTCAATCGCTCCGGACCGCTTTTTTCCAGTATCTCCGCCGGATCCTTGGCACCTGCAATCCTGAGTACGCGAACGCCAAGGCCGGCTCCTTCGGCGATGCCGATCGCGCGCTCGGCTGCTTTCCTGCCTGCTTCGTCGCTGTCGAAGCTCAATATCACCGTACCTACGTAGCGCTTGAGCAGGGACGCCTGGGATTCGGTGAACGAGGTGCCGAGCGGCGCTACCGCCCTCGGTACACCGGCTTCATGGAAAGCCATAGTATCCATGTAACCCTCGCAAAGGATTGCCTCGCCACTGGTCCGCATGGTTGACGAAGAGAGCGACAACCCGAAGAGCGTCTCATGTTTCCTGAATATCGGGGTTTCAGGCGAGTTGAGGTACTTGGGGCCATCGCCGGAGAGAAGCCTGCCGCCGAAAGCCACGACGCGCCCCCTGGCATCGGATATGGGGAACATCAGCCTGTCCGAGAATATCGACGAACCAGGGTACTTCCTGGAAAAAAGTCCCGACTCGGCAAGGAAGGCCTCCGAATACGATTTGCCCCGCAGGAACTTGTATAGCCATCCACGATCAGCCGGGCTGTAACCCAACCTGAATGAGGTGATGATGGCGTCGGAAAGTTTTCGGCCCCTGACATAGGCCAGAGCCGACTTCCCGTGTGGATCGGATATCAGGAGATGGTTGAAGGTTCCGGCGAGTTTCTCGTAGAGCTCATAGAGCGAATCACGCTCCTTGGCCGCTTTCGCTTCCGCAGGGTCGTCTTCGCCCTCGTAGGTAATGGTGATGCCCGCCTTTTCAGCCAGGCGTTCGAGAGCTTCGACGTAGCCGCACTTCTCGATCTCCTTGACGAAGGTGATAGCATCGCCCCCCTTCCTGCATCCGAAGCAATAGAAAAAACCGCGATCCTCGTTGACACCGAAGGACGGAGTCCTCTCGTTGTGGAACGGGCACAGGCCTACCCATCGCGAACCGTGTTTTTCAAGTCGAACGTACTCGCCGACAACACGTACTATGTCGGTTCTGGAGGCGATTTCTGCTACAAGGTGCTCGGGAATGCGCTTCATGGGCTCCTTGGCTTGACCGAAAGCGCAGCTGCCTGTATGTGTTCATCAAGCGTTTCAGAGAAATAGTGCCTGCCGCTCGCCTCGTCCACCAATCTGAAGTACAGGTAGTCGCTCGTGGCAGGCCGCAAGGAAGCAGCCAACGCCGTGATTCCTGGATTGCATATAGGCTCGGGAGGAAGGCCGGGATGCAGGTATGTATTGAAGGGATCGTCAAGCTTCAGGTCGCGGTCGAAGATGCGGTTGGGGTGCGGCTTGCCCTGCCTGTCCGTTATGACGTAGACAACGGTAGCGCAAGACTGGAGCGCCATGCCGATGCGCAGACGGTTAAGGAAAGCGCTGGCCATCAGCGGAGCTTCGTCAGCTACCCTGTATTCACGCTCGACTATGCTGGCCAGCACGACGCGATCGTACAATTCCCCGGGCGACAGCGCTGCTGATTCGGGAACCGCCTCCGCAAGCCGCCTGCCGAAGTTTTCTACCATCATCCTGACGAGCGCCTGGCCGCCGGAATTTCTGGGCAACAGGTAGGTATCGGGGAAAAGGTAGCCGACCATGGATGAAGGATAAAGGCCAAGCCTTTTGGCAAGTGCGGCGTCCGAGGCGGCCGCGATGACATCGGCGGCGTCGGCGATGCCTGCTGCATCGGCAGCCCTGGCAACTGTCTGGAGGCTGGCGCCCTCTGGAACGGTGAGGCGCACGAGGACCTGCCTGCCCGCGGCTATCATCTCGAGGATTGAACTGGAACCCATATCCGTTTTTATGAGGTAGTCGCCAGCCTTGAGGGACTGCTCGAGTCCCTTGGCTTTCATGAGGAGGCGGAAAAGCAGCTCCGAGCGGATGGTGCCGTCGGCTGCAAGTCGCCGCGCGACAGAGGCTCCTGATTCTCCCTGCCCCACCGCGAATGGCTTGCCTTCGGACTGAACCGCGCCGCTTGGCTTGTCGAGCGAGACGGCGTACACGAGCGCGGCGACCGCTACAGCCACGACGGTAAACGTCACGAACGCGATGGCGGCGGCTATGGTTGCGGCGAATTTCGGCATCATCGCGAGGCGCCTCCGGCCAGCCGCGATGCATACAGTATCTGCAGTCCCTCGAGATCCTCTATTGACAAGCTTTCGTAGAGTATCGACCGGAGGCGTTCCAGCGCCGCTCTCTGGTTGAGGTCAAGATCTTCTTCGTTGCGCAGCAACGCTACATACAGCCCGACGACTTCGGAGCCGTCAAGCGAAACCGATGACGTGGTAGTGTACAATTCGTCAAACGTCAATCTCGATGCCCTCCCGAGCCAGAACCACCTCGATGCCGCGGTCCTCTATGTGCTTGAGGTACCAGGACGCCGACTTGAGGATTGAGCCTATCTTCTGGTCTCCATATGACGGCTCGTGGTGGAACAGGACCAGCTGCTTGATGTGCCACGAAGCCGCGAAGTCAGCCGCCAGGCTGAACGACGAATGGCCCCAGTACTGTTTTTCAATGGCCTCGCCGAGCGTATACTGCGCGTCGATGATAAGCATGTCCGCGCCTTTGAAATACGACTCGTTTTCGGGGGTCCGGTCGAAATCCTTTGGATCGAGCTCGGTGTCGGTCGAATAAATGACTTTCTTGCCGGCTTCCTGGACCGCGTAGCTGTAGCATCCACCTGGGTGGCTCATCGCCCTGAACTGGATGTCAACGTTGCCTATCCTCACGCCTCGCCCTTCCAGATTGACGAATTCCTTTCTCGCGCCCATCGCGTCCAGGCCGATGGGGAAATACGGCTCCTTCATCTGACCCTCGAGGATTGCGCGCAGCTCTGGATTCGGGCTGTACATCGCCAAGTATGTTCGTGGATCGAATGCCGGAGCGAAGAACGGGAGGCCCTGGATATGGTCCCAGTGAAAGTGCGAGAAAAAGAGGTGCACAGCCGCTGGTTTCCTGGAGGCAATGATCTCCTGCCCGAGGTTTCGTATCCCGGTGCCAGCGTCGAACACAAGCCTGCAACACTCCCCTGTTTGCACTTCTACGCAGGCGGTATTGCCTCCTACCGTGGAGAACAGGTAATCGGGAAGACGAGCCAGAAACAACTCGCGCGATTCCTGGGATTCCAGGTCGGATGGCGTTATGCGCTGTACGATCGACGATATCTTGCTTTTAAGACTGGCGGGTGTCAGCGGAGTCGGAAGGGAACCCCGCGCTCCCCAGAAGCGTACTTTCATCGATGGTCTCCAATATGACGCTGTAATCGATGACCAGCGGCGGATAGGCACGCCTCTGCCACAGACATTCGCCTATGCGCTCGGCAGGAATCAATGATCCATGCCCGATGCCGGGACAATCGACTGATTCGCTGTCCCAATCCGCAACTGTATCTATCACTCCCTGCCAGAACGGAAACGTAGAGCATTGCACCGGCCGCGCGTCATAGGCCGTACACCCATGCTCGCCCCACAGTATACAATCATTGTTGGGTTTTTCCTTCAGACTCAGCGCGTAACCCGTTCCAATATCGACTTTCTTTATAAATGTATCTATAAATTGACGGAAGGCAAGTCCGCTGTGCTTGAGTAGCCGCCGAAAGTCGTTCGATGACAAGAATACGAAACCTGGTTCATGCCTGCAACAGGCCGAGCACCTGGTGCACTCGAACCTGAGTCCCTTCTTCCAGAACGGTTCGGCCATTTTCCACCTCTGATAGAAACAAGGACCGCCAGGGGGCGGTCCTTGAAGGATGGAGAGAGAAGGATTTGAACCTTCGAAGGCGTAAGCCAACAGATTTACAGTCTGCCCCCTTTGACCACTCGGGAATCTCTCCGTTGATGAATCCGATCGCCACCGAACCGTCTTGAGCCATCTCCCGGAATCGAACCGGGGACCTCGAGATTACAAGTCACGCGCTCTGCCAACTGAGCTAAGATGGCGTGGAACGAGGAGCACTATATCGAAACGCTCCCAACGAGTCAAGCGCGACGAGTCACTCAACGCAGAGGCGCGAAATACCCTGTCTCATCCTTGCCCGACCTGTCGCGGAGGTATACCTCTACACCGAATGGGAGATAGGCCCGTCCGAAGTAGTCGTCTGCCGAAGCCCGGTACGACAGGCGATAGGTACCGGTATTTGCCTTCCGTATCCGCTCTGCCATCACGCCCAGCCCCTCGGCCCTGTCGGCACGGTACAGCGATCCGCCCGTCCGTTCGACAAGGTAGGTCAGCGCTTCGGACACCGTTCCCCTGCCGAGGATCACCGCGTATAGCGGTATGCCGTTGTTCAGCAACAGTGACGACAATTCCGCGATGGATGCGCCATCAAGGTAGTTTTCATTGACCGAGCCAGATCCGACGTAGACCAGTGCCCTGCGTCCTGAAGCCTCGAACAGCGACCCCGCAGCCAGCCTGAGTCCAAAGTCGAATCGCCACATGATCGAACTTTCCGCGCCGAGTATGGCATCGCTCAAGGCCCTGATGCCTCCTCCGACCATGGGCTGGGCGGTCCTCCCTGCGACCGTCAGCCGTGCCGAGGCCTCGCTTCCAAGGGATTCGTAGACGGAGGCCACGGCGTCACGCGCATCGAGCCTGAGCGCCGCCGTTTCCGGTGACGCTTCGAACAGGAAAGCCATGTCGATTCTGGAGGATCGGTCCAGGCTCCCCTCGAAGGCAAAGCCGGCGGCTGGATTTATCGAGGCGGCGAGGTACTCGACCGGAATGTCGCCTTCGACCCGGGGTTCCTTGCGGATGACGTTTTCAGACAGGTAGAAGTTGCTTGGGCCGAGACCGGTTACCGGCTTGCCATGCCTGTCCTTGACGGTAATGTCAAGCTGCACGAGCGGAAACGAGTCCGAGTACACGCGGCCGACCTCCACGGACAAGCCTGCGAAGCGCGACGCCGGGTCGGACAGGTAGGCAAGTTCCGATGCGTCGAAGTCGGCCACGATGAGTTCTCCGTTCGCGTCCAGGGCAGCTGAGACGATCCTGGCCTTTTTCCGCTCGGAGCGGTACAGTTCGGCGGCTGCTCCGCTCTCGGGGTCGATGAGCAGAACCCTTGATCCATCGGCAAGCAGGAGCTTGCCCTCCGGAGTCGACCGTAGCCCTTCCGGGCGTTCGAGCTTCGCCGTCGGGACGCCGCCGACATGATTGCCGTAGCGGTCGAACATGAAGATGGCTTTCAGCACTGCGTCGGCGACGTATACCCGGTCGCCGATGACGGCGATGCCTGTCGGCAGCCGCAGCCCGTCGAAGCCAGCCACCCGTCCACCGAACGACAGGACCATCGCTCCGTCCCTCGAGAATTTCACGACCCTCGAGAAACCGACATCTCCGGCATACACGAAACTGTCGCTGTCAGCCGCCAGGTATTGCGGACCAGACAGCCGCCCGGGGCCAGTCTTGTCGCCCGAATAGCCGAGCACGCGCCCATCGGGAGACAGGCGTGCCAGCCTGTCCGCCTGGAACTCGCTTACGAACATCGTCCCGTCATCCAGAACGACAACGGCGAAAGGCCGGTCGAAGCCGGAAGATCCGGCATTTATAGTCCTCTGGATTCTTGCGTTGGCGTCGACCACCAGCAACGTATCCGTGCCATGGGAAACGACGATCGAACTTCCGTCCGGCAATGGTTCTATCCACGACGGACGTTTGAAAAGGTCTACACTTCCTTTTTTCCCGGTCAGTTCCGAGACACGCACATAGCGCTCCGGTTCTGCCTGTCCCAGTGGATCCGCCAAGGCGCCCGCAAGTTCGAGTCTGCTTTCGAGGAAGGGCGAAGAGCCCGCCGCCGCAATCGCGTCGTTCCAACGAGCGAAAGCCGTACCTGACAGCCCGAGCCTGTAGTACGATTTCCCGAGCCAATAAAGGCAAAGCGGATCGTTGGGCGATTCAGAAAGCGAGCGCTCGAATTGCGCCAGCGATTCGGCGTAGCGACCCCTTCCATAGGCTTCGATAGCGGTGCGGAAGGATTCAGCGCCTAACGGAGTTTGTATCTTATAGATGAATTGAGCACTGGCCGTCTCGACGACGACTAGAAGCACCATGGCGCCGAACAGTTTTTTCATGGCTGATTCAGCGCTTTCTCGTAGGCAGCCACATGCTCTATCGACTCGTCAGAGTCGCCGAGCAGCTCGGAGGCGGCATGCAGGTATCGTCCGGCCTCGCCCATGCGGCCGAGCTTGAAGTATACCCACCCGATGGAATCAGCGTAGGCAGGGTTTCCGGGGTCGTCGTCAAGCGCTTTGCGGCAACATGCAAGGGCTTTATCCAGATCCCGCCCGGAGCACGCAAGGACGTATCCATAGCCGTTGAGCGCGGTGGGGTTTTCCGGGTCGAGCGCAAGCGACTTTTCGTACCAGGCCAAGCTATCGGTCACCCTGCCCTGCTTCCAGTTGGCATGCCCCAGGGCAGCGCAAACCTGCGATGTCTCTGGAGATGCCTCGACCATTTTCTTCAGTTCGTATTCAGCCAGTTTCGATCGGCCGGTAGCCGAGTAGACGACCGCGAGCGCCATGCGGCACTGAAAAATCCTGGCTTCATCGAGTCCCTGGGTTACGACCTGCTCTAGGTAGAGCAGTGCCTCGTCGAAGCGTTCCAGGCGGGCATAGCACAACCCGAGAAGATATGCGAGGTCCAGGTATTCGCCCTCGCCAACGGCAGCATGCACCAGGATGTCAAGAGCAGCGGCATAATCACCGGCCGCATAGCGCTCTGTGGCATGGGCAATCGCTGTCGATCCTTTCGATCCCGCACTTTTCAAGTGTCTGCCCTCGCTGCGCCAGGCAATTCGATTGCGGAAACCTGCGCGCCCGCAGCGCACGGATAGGTAAGCACGCGCGTGACGGATGCGAAGCCCCTTGTCACGATATCCTCGTCACTGCCTGCCTCCTGGTGCGTATCGACATGGCCGTCCATGAAGAAACAGTACGAATAACCGTCGGGACCATCGAAAAACTTGAGAGTATCCCGGTAGACTCTCCGACTGGGAAAGGCATCCAGGATTTCGTAGACGGTATCGTCTGGAGCATCGGGAGCGTTGATGTTTATGAAGACATCTGGATCCCACAGCGAAAGGAACCAGTCAAGACGGTCCACCACGAGCCTTGCGAGTGCTGTATACCTGAAAGGAGCCGTGTAGGTGGCCAGCGAAACGGCGATTCCGGGAATGCCGTTCAGTGACGCCTGCCGCGCTGCGGCTGCCGTTCCCGAGTATATCAGGTCAGTACCGAGGTTGGGCCCCCGATTGATGCCAGAAATGACGATGTCGGGCTTGAACGGTATGACACCGTGAGCCGCAAGTATGACGCAATCAGCTGGAGAGCCCGAGCAGGCATAGAGACGTTCGGAGATTTTTTGCAGCTTGAGCGGGTGCCTGAGGGACATGGAATGGCTCATTCCCGAGCGTTCGGAGTCTGGAGCCAGAGTCCATACCTCATGCGCGACAGACAGTTCCCGTTCCAGGGCTTTGATGCCCTCGCTCGAGTATCCATCGTCGTTCGTCAGCAGAATTCTCATCGACGCTCCTGGCGCGCTTCGTCGTCGGCGCTATTCGGGGATCATACCAGCGCCGACTGAAATTTCCAAGGCGTTCGGCTTGAATCCGAAGATTCGCTCGTATTCCTCGAGGCGCGACCGATAGTCTGCCATCGCCGATTCTTCCATGAATGTCAGCGTGCAGCCGCCAAAGCCCTTGCCTATCATGCGGCTGGCAAGAACGCCGGGAATTTCCATGGCGCGCTTGACGAGCCAGTCGATTTCGGGGCAAGAAATTTCGTAATTGTTGCGGAGTCCGGACTGGCTCTTGTTGAGCGCCTTGGCAAAAGACCCTGGGTCGTTATGGACGATGGCGTCCCTGGCCTCCAGCACGCGCTGCACCTCCTCTACGAAGAAGGCGCAATGCCTCCTGACCCGCTCCGGCATGATGCCCATGTACTCGTCGAGCTCTTCTATGCCGAAATCACGCAGGGACCGCGTGCCCGATCCGTTCATCAGTTCGAGTCCGGCCATGCAGTCATTCGAACGCTGGCGAAGTTCGCTGTCCAACGGAGGACGGGGAACCCGCGAATCGGTCAAGAGGAGCCGCTTCGCGCCGAAGATGGACGGCAAGGATTCTGATGTTCCACGCAGTGCGTCGACGAATGCCAGTTCGCCGTCCACCGAGGCGAGCGTGGCGATGAAGTCGGCAACACGGGTGTGACGCTCGAAGTAGGATCGATCGGTGTCGACGATGGCTTGCGCCAGGTCCGCGGGTTTCGGATCGAAACCCGCGGCGAGCGCAGCCGCCTTGGCCGCAGCGCACTGCAGCGCGGTAGCCGAACCCAGTCCCAGGCCTTGCGGAACGTCGCCTGAAATCGTGACGTTGTATCCCTTGGATCCCGAGGGATCTCCCAAATACGACGTCATTGCGGCCTTGACGAAATTTGCCCAACGATCCTCACGCTTGAATTTGAGGTTTGAAAGGTTCGTACGCTTGCGCTCGTTCAGGTCGGCGGCAAAAAAACGTATCGACGAATCCCGCCTGCCGGATATGGCGACCGACACTCTCCGGTCGAGCGGAAAGGCTATCATGAGGCCATCAGCATCGGTCGTATGCTCGCCTATGAGACGGATGCAGCCAGGCGCGGAGACGACCACATCGGGCGGCGTTTCGTATTCCAGGCGGTGCAGCTGAGTTATAGTCATGATTTCGACGGTCTCTGGCTTCATATAATGCGGCTATCATACTTCATAAGAGCGGAGCCATCAATAAAAAACGCGAAGTTAACGGGTTTTTCAGCCGCTGTCTGCCCGGCGCGGAGTTCTCGTTTTGACAAGCGGCCGGCTACGGTATACTATAGCGGCATGAAACAACTGCATCGAAGTCCTTGTGCCATGGGTCTGGCAGCGCTTCTCGCGCTCGCCGCGCTTGTTTCGTGCACGAGTCCACCACCCACCGCGCCCGAGCCGGATTGGCCAGCGGACGGGACCTCGACCGCGACGGCAGGGATTTCTGCGACAGAATCCGGGCAAGGGGTGTCTTCCGCCGTCTTCGACCCGGCGTCTGTCAGCGTCGAACTCAAGCAGACGACGTTCTTCGATGTCAGGGCGCTCATATCGGGCCTCAACTCGATAATCCAGGCCAAGGATTTCGAATCGTGGTCATCGGCCCTGACCCAGGATTACCTTTCCCACTACTCGGCGGCAGAGACTCTCGCGAGCATCTCCGCCGCCCCGGTGCTGAAACGCCAGGGGATAGTGCTGCGATCGATCCAGGATTACTTCATCCATGTTGTCTACCCCTCCAGGCAGAACGACAGGGTCGACGACATCGAATTCATCGACGCGACGCATATACGTGCCATTACCATCAATGCTAAAGGCGAGCGTCTGGTACTTTACAACCTTGAGAAAATCGGCGATACATGGAAGATCGCCATCTGGAGGCAATCATGAAACGCAGCATAATCGTTCTAATCATCCTGGCAGTCCTCGCATCGTCAACCGCATGGAGCCAGACGAGCAGTGGCACTGAGCGGACGGTTGAGGAGTCCTACCTGCAGGATCCCCTCGAAACCATGATCATCCGCGAACAGGCCTACTCCGACAGCAAGGACATGAAACTTGTCGCGCTCCAGTACATCAGGCAATCGATAGACAACGGGCGCGTCAGCCCGGATGTCCGCAAGGCCCTCGAGTACCTGGCTCTGGAAAGCACGATGACCATCGTACGTTCCGGCGGTGTCGGCCGCACAATCAACAACTATCCCGATGTCAGGCGCGAAGCCTGCCTCCTGCTCGGTGAATTCAAGACCGTCGAGTCAAAAGACGCCCTGCTCAAGGTAGCGCTGGCGGACAACGAGCCAATGGTGATAGCCGCCGCTATCCGGTCCATCGGCAAGATAGGCATCATGACGGGCGATGACGTGACCGAGTCCATAGCATATATCGTCAACCGCTTCGACATCCTGATGCCGGACAACAGCCTCGCGTTTGAATGCATAGTAGCTCTGGAAGGCCTGGCCGATGCCAACAACGGCCTCAAGGATCCTGCCGCCATCAAGGCCATACTCCGCATAGCCGATGGAAACTACATCACTCCGGTCAGGCAAAAGGCCAAGGAGCTGCTCCTCAAGTTGAGGAAGTACTCCGCGGCAAGTTCGGGCAGCGGCAAGTAATCTCCCCGCACTGTGTTTGAAACCCGGTTCCCTTCAAGGAAGGAGCCGGGGTTTTTATTGGATCTACAACATGATATCCAGTATACTTGTACTGTCCATGGCTCTTGGCAGCCATGGCAAGGGGGATAGCATGGTCGAGGAAATCAGCACCGTCATTCCGCCCGCGACGCCAGAACCCGCAATACCGGCAGAGCGCGCCCCGGAGCCTGAAAAAGAGCCTGAGACTGCTCCCGTCGACGACGATTCCGGCAAGATGCTCGACTTGTACGTTTAAGCATACGTTTCAACTCCTGAGTCGAACCCATAGCAGCTTTTCATCACTGAAATGCGGTTCGATGCGGCCATGGTCAGAAAGGTATGAAATAGTAGACCTGACGGTGCTGCCTACCAGCACGTATTGATTCATGTCCAGGGCAATTCCGCACGTCGAGCAGACTCCGGCAAGAATTTCCTCGAACGAAGAGGGCTCGGCACAGAGGCTTTCAACTAGGGATACTGTTTCTTCTACCCTCCGCAGATTAAGCTCGACAAGTTTTCCGATGTCGGAATCCGGCGCGGCGTGGCTGGGCACGAACCAGGCGCTGTGCATGCCTTTCAGCCGATGCAGGGTCTCGATGTGTTTCTCGACGTCATACATGAAAAACACAGGGTATTTGTCGATGATCGCTTCGGAGAAAACGCTGTCGGCTATGAACAGCACGTCATCGGGGGTTCTGACGCCCATCATGCCGAGAAAATGTCCGGGCAGTGGCAAGGCCTCCAGCGGAGTGTCCAGTATCCGTCCCTCGTCAGGGATCACATCGGTGACCACCGAGGGCTTGGCCATCAGGAACTTGTTGCGGAGAGCCTTCATCGGCCAGGCGCCGTACAGCAATGAGGGCTCGAGCCAGGGATTGCCGATGTAAGCAGCCTCGACGGCTGTAGCCGCTATCCGGCAAGCGGTTCTCTTCTGCAGGAAGGCGTTGCCCCCGACATGGTCCGCGTTCGAGTGAGTACAGACTATCAGCTCCAGCGTCAGGCCCTGTTCGCCGAGCAGCCTGAGAATTTGCCTCCCCGCATCCTCGTCATTGCCCGCATCGACAAGCGTCGCCCTGTCGCCCGATACCCATACGCCTATATTCGCCGGCGACGGGATCATATAGGTGTTTCCAGCGACCTGCTTCATAGTCAGCGCAGCCATCAAGCCTCCTTCGGGACACTCCAGAAAGTCCGATATCCAGATTCCGTCTTATGCTGCAGAATCTATATGGCTTTAAAAACGACTGGGCAAGGCGAGCGTCAAAGAAGTTAAAAAAACCGCCCACGGCGTCATGCCACGGACAGTCTCCACGATAATCGATGACAGGCTGCTAAACAACAATGAGCGATGCGGGGCTCGAACCCGCCACCTTCAGCTCCGGAGGCTGACGCTCTATCCATATGAGCTAATCGCTCGACAGGCCTAGTAGTATGCTGGAATGGTCGCCGTTGTCAACCTTTGGCCGGCTTAGGCAAGCTACCAGGGACAGGTCGTCTTCACATTGCATCCGCTGTCGTGTAGCATCCTTGCCATGATGGAAGCGGTCATGCAAACCAGGTCTTTGTTGCTAGCCAGCGCCTCGCCCCGGCGACGCGAGATGCTTGAACGGCTCGGCTTCGAGCTGGTCGTCGTCCCCGCGGGCATCGACGAAAGCGTCTGCGACGAGATGCCGATAGGAATGCGTGTCGCAAGGCTGGCCGAGCTCAAGGCGCGCGCTGGTTCTGCCGCTGCCGGCTTCCCTCCCTTGTGGGCGCTCGGTGCCGACACTCTCGTGTCGCTTGACGGCCTGGCGATGGGAAAGCCAGGCGACGTGGCCGAGGCCAGGGCCATGCTGGCCTCGCTTTCCGGCCGCACGCACCTGGTTACGACGGGCATTTGCGTCCTTGACAGGCGATCGGGCGAGGCGAGAGGCGTCGTTTCAGAGACCTCGGTCAGCTTTTCCAGACTGCGGGACGACGAAGTCGAGGCATACCTTGCAACGGGCGAGTGGCGTGGAGCCGCGGGCGCCTACCGGATTCAGGAGCATGCCTCGTTCTTCGTCGATTGGCTCCAAGGCTCGTTTTCCGGGGTCGTGGGCTTGCCACTGCACGAGTTTTATGCCATCCTGTCGTCGATTGGCTATCCGTTCCCGTTCGGGTTGGATCCAGTCTCGGCTTCGTGATCACGCATCGCGGCGCCGAATCTTCCATCGCTTAAGGAGCGACTCCGGTTGCCCATACGATGAGAATAAGTGAAGGGGGCCCCCGTACAATGCGGAGGCCATTGGAGGAACACTTGGCTGTAGTCACCATGAAGAGCCTGTTGGAGTCCGGAGTGCATTTCGGCCACCAGGTCAAGCGCTGGGACCCGCGAATGAAGAAATTCATCTTCGCCGAGCGCAACGGCATCCACATCATCGACCTGCAGAAGACTATCCAGGCCATCAAGGAAGCGTACGACGTCGTGCGCAAGACGGTCGCGTCCGGCAAACCGGTGCTTTTCGTAGGCACCAAGAAGCAGGCACAGCAGGCCATCCAGAAGGAAGCGGAGCGCTGCGAGCAGTACTTCGTCAACAACCGCTGGCTCGGTGGCATGCTTACCAATTTCTCGACGGTGCGCAAATCGATCGAACGATTGATCAAACTCGAGAAGGAAGACTTCTCCAGCTTTACCAAGAAGGAACAGGCCCAGCTCCAGAAGGAAAAGGCCAAGCTCGACAAGAACCTCTGCGGCATCAAGGGCATGACCAAGCTACCAGGCATCCTCTTCGTCATCGATACCCGCAAGGAAGCCATAGCCGTCGCCGAAGCCCAGCGCCTCGGCATCCCGATAGTCGCGGTCGTCGATACGAACTGCAATCCCGAGGGAATCGACTATCCGATACCCGGCAACGACGATGCTATCCGCTCGATATCGCTGT
This sequence comes from uncultured Treponemataceae bacterium, assembly GCA_964576835.1. Classification (GTDB taxonomy): domain Bacteria; phylum Spirochaetota; class Spirochaetia; order Treponematales; family UBA12059; genus SZUA-370. The sequence goes on from CAZNXK010000005.1 coordinate 42,264, forward strand.
TCACCCAGATAATCGCCAATGCCGTGGTCGAGGCCGAAAGCGAGACCGGACTCAAGATCATCGAAACCCTACAGGACGAGGAAATCGCCGGGGTCCCCGAAGAAGCGAAGGCAGCCGAAGACGAGGAAGAGGTCGAAGTCGATCCCGCCACCTACGTAGCCGTAGCCGAGATCGCCGCGACGGAAGTCGCCGCCGCAGCTCCCGTCGCCGGAGATGGCGCGGTCGAAGAGCCCATCGTCGAGGAAGACAAGTACTACGCCAAGTAAGGAGCCTACCGTGGAAATCAAGGCGAGCGATATAAAGACCCTGCGCGAGAAGACCGGCGCGGGAATGATGGACTGCAAGAAGGCGTTGCTCGAGGCCGAAGGCGATTTTGCCTCTGCCGAGCGCAAGCTCAAGGAATGGGGCCTCGCCGGCGTCGCAAAGCGTTCCGGCCGCGCCACCAATGAAGGCCGCGTGTTCCTGGCTGAAGTCCCGGGCGCCATCGCCATCGTCGAGATAGCATGCGAAACCGACTTCGTGTGCCGGAACGACGACTTCATCAAGACCGGCCAGAAGATGGCGAAGGTAGCCCTTGAAAAGGGCTACTCGGCTCCAGCAGCCGAACTTGAGGATACGGTAAAGGACCTGGCGAGCGTCATCAAGGAAAACATCACGCTTAAAAGCGTGTCCCTGATCAAGGCAGCCGCCGGCCAGTACCTCCATGCCTATGTGCACGGCGAAGGCAAGCTCGGAGTTGTCGTCAAGGTTTCTTCCGACAAGCCGGAAGCGTTCGAGAATGCAGACGTCGCTGGCTTCGTCCACGAACTTGCGCTGCACGTTGCGGCTTTCAGGCCCATGTTCGTCGAGCAGTCGCGCATCAGCGCGGACTGGGTCAAGGAGCAGGAAGAAATTTTCAAGAAGCAGGTCGAAGGCGACGAGAAAATCGCCGGAAAGCCCGCCAAGGTCATCGAAGGTATCCTGGCTGGAAAGCTGAAGAAGCTTATGAGCGAGATTTGCCTGCTCGACCAGGGTTTCGTCAAGGACGAGAAACAGACGGTCAAGACCGTGCTGGCCGCTGTCGGCAAGGCCGCCGGAGCGACTCTGGCAATAGTCGACTTCAACTACGTGAAGGTCGGGGACAACTGACAGCACGTTGGAATTCGCCGGTCCCGGACTTCAGGTCCGGGACCGGTTTCGTCATAGCTAACCCGGGCGAGGCTCGGATTGTCGAAGGGGAGAGCAATGGACGATAGCAAGCAGGCTTGTGAAGAGCGGATGAAGAAAACGGTGGCATCGCTCAGGGACGATTTCGCGGCAATCAGGACAGGCAGGGCATCGCCGTCGATACTGGACAAGTTGCGCGTCGATTACTACGGTCAGAAATCGCCGATATCGCAGGTAGCCACGGTGTCCGTGCCAGAGGCGCGACTCATCGTCATCCAGCCATGGGACCGGGCCCTCATCGTCGAAATCGAAAAAGCGATCCAGAAGTCAGAACTCGGGCTCAACCCGTCGAACGACGGCAAGGTGATACGAATCCAGATACCTCCGCTGACCGAGCAGAGGCGCAAGGAACTCGTCAAAGGCGCGAAGGCCAGCGCCGAGACATCGCGCGTCGGCGTCAGGAACATCCGGCGTGACGGTCTCGAGGACATCAAGAAGTCCGCAGAGCCCGAGGACGCCGTGAAAAAAGCCGAAGAGGAGCTCCAGAAGCTGACTGATTCGTATATCCTGCAGATAAACAAGATTCTCGAAGAAAAAGAGAAGGAAATACTGGAAGTCTGAAAATGTGCGCAATACCCCTTCGAGATCCGCCGTCTCATATAGCAATCTTCATGGACGGTAACGGGCGCTGGGCCAAAGCACGCGGCTTGCCGCGAACCGAAGGTCACCGCGAGGGGCTCAAGGTCGCGAAGAGCATCGTCAGGGCTGCGAAGTCCATGGGAATCCGCAACCTGACTCTGTACACGTTCAGCACCGAGAACTGGAAACGGGCACAGGAAGAGGTCAAATTCCTCATGGGGCTCGTCAGCACCTACCTCTGCGCCGAATTCGAGTTCTACAAGGAAAACGGCGTCAGGGTGGTGCATTCGGGCGACATCGCTGGCCTGCCCCGCGATGTGCAGGATGCCATAGCGCGCGTATGCGCTGACACCGCGGGCTTTGACGGAATCCGCGTCAACCTTGCCATCAACTACGGAGGCCGCGACGAGATACTGCGCGCTGTCTCCAGGATGCCGTCCGGCCCCGCACGTTGTTCAGAGCAGGATTTCAGGGCATATCTTGATGTACCCGACATGCCCGATCCGGACCTTATAATCCGAGCGGGCGGGGAACTGCGCCTCTCGAATTTCCTCACCTGGCAATCGGCTTATTCGGAGCTCTATTTTTCCGATGTGCTTTGGCCGGACTGGAACGAGTCACGGCTCCAGGAGGCACTGGACGAGTACGCTCGCCGCGACCGACGATTCGGCGATGCTCGATGAAAAACTTCGTCACCAGGGTGGTTTTCGTCGGAATAACCATGCCCATCATCTTCGCGATAGCGCTGTTCGTCCCGCATCTCAACCACGCGGCCATCGCTCTGCTGGCGATGGTCTTTTCGGTCGGTTCGGTGCTGGAACTTCGCAGGATCATCGAGCCTGCCGGCGGAACGTACAGGGATGCCGCCGCCGTTTCATTCGCGGCGCTGCCGTCGATTGTGGTATACTTTTCGAGGCTTTCGATGCGCGGAGCCGGCCTCGCAACTTCCTGGCTGTCGCCTCTGGCCATTGCGTGCATACTCCTGTTTATTTTCTCCGCTTTCCCGGTAGCCTTTCCCAGGCGCCTGGAATCCGTCAAGTCGTCGATCGCCGTCATCGGAGCCAACGCATTGTACCTGTTTTACCCTGGAGCCTTGAGCACGGCGATCATCGTCATACTCGGTGCCCAGAACGGCCCGGGACTGATGCTCATATGGTTCGCGCTCATCGTGTTCGGGAACGACAGTCTGGCCTGGCTAGCCGGAGTTACACTGGGGAAGCACCGCGGCATTTTCGGCGTGTCTCCGAACAAGAGCCTGGAGGGGCTCGTTGCCGGCATGTCTGGCAGCATCGGCTTCTCGTACGCCGGAGCCTTTCTCTTCCCGTCGGTAGTCCCGCGCAATTGGCTTGCGCTTGGAATCATCGGACTTGCTTGCGGGATCGCGGTTGTCACGGGAGACCTGTTCGAATCTGCCATCAAGCGCGCGGGTTGCGTCAAGGACTCCGGGACCATAGTCCCCGGGCGGGGCGGGATGCTTGATTCGTACGACAGCCTGCTCTTTGCCGCTCCTGTCTTCGCCGGCATCCTCGGCCTGATGGGCATGCTTGTCTGATGGCTGGGTATCTTCCACCTTCCGGCACTCTATAAGCGCCATGAAAAGAATAATCGTCATAGGCGCCACAGGGTCGATAGGGCGTCAGACACTCGACGTCGTCGACAGGCATCCGGATGAGTTCCGCATAGTCGGCATGTCGGCCCACAGGGACGCGGCCGGACTGCTGGCCGCCGCCGCAAGGCACCCAGGGGCCACCCTCTGCCTGAGCGGGGCCGCCGCCTCCGGGGGGATACGCCGTGCCGGTGCTTCTGGCCTGGCGAGCATGATCGAAGAGACCGACGCGGATATCGTGCTCAACGCCGCCGCCGGCTCGGACGGGCTGAAACCATCGTTCGCCGCCATGGCGTCGGGCAAGGACCTGGCTCTCGCCAACAAGGAAACGATAGTCATGGCGGGAAGGCTCGCCCTCGAGGCCGCCGCCCGGCTCGGCAGGAAGATACTCCCTGTAGACTCGGAACATTCGGCCCTCTTCAACATGATAGAACGTTTCGGCCGCGACTCGGTACGAGGCGCCATCATCACGGCATCCGGAGGCGCTTTCCGCGACCTTCCTGTGGAACGGCTTTCTTCAGTGCGCCCTGCAGACGCGTTGGCCCACCCCACCTGGAACATGGGCGCCAAGATAACGGTCGATTCGGCATCGATGGCCAACAAAGGGCTCGAGGTGATAGAGGCAGCCAGACTCTTCTCGCTGAAGCCTGAAGAAATCGAGGTTGTCGTCCATCCTGAAAGCAGAGTACATTCATTCATACGGACGAGGGATGGTTCCCTGTACGCTCAGATGTCGCGGCCTGATATGCGCCTGCCGATCATGAACGCGCTTTCGTGGCCTCATGTACTCGAAGAGAGAGTGGCGGATATGCATCCGGAGGATATCGCAATGCATTTCCTGCGACCCGATCCCGAACGCTACCCGTTGCTTGGACTAGCCTACGATGCGCTGCGCGATGGCGAGGGTGCCACCGATGCGTACAACGCTGCCAACGAGATCGCGGTGGCGGCCTTCATGGACGGGCTGATCGCCTTTACCGATATCTACCGCGTCGTTGCCGGTGTTCTCGAGAAAGGCTATCCAGTGCGCCTCGAGGACCTCGAAGCGGTAAGCGGAACTGACTCGATGGCGCGATCCGAAGCAGCGCGGATTCTCAAGGAGATTTGATGACCTTGCTCACCATAGCACTCGGACTCGTAGGCCTCGGCATAGTGGTCCTGTTCCACGAACTGGGCCATTTCATGATGGCACGCCTGGTGGGCGTCCAGGTCGAGGAATTCTCGCTCGGCTGGGGGCCGCGGCTATACTCAAGAAAATTCGGGGGCACGGCGTTTACTCTCTCGGCCTTCCCTATCGGCGGGTACTGCCGCATGAAAGGAGAAGACTCGTACCGGAAAGCCATAGAGAATGGCCTTGACGAGTTTCCGCGCGATCCGGGAAGTTTTTTCGGCGCAACGCCCGCAAGGCGGATACTGATTTCCGCCGGCGGTCCCCTCATGAACGTGGTTTTCGCCTTTTTCGTCTATTGCGCCGTCATGGCCGTCGGCTACGAGGTAAAGAGCTACGAGAACAGGGTGATACTCGCCAGCCAGTACGACGGCGGCTCGTACCCGGCTGACCTCGCCGGGCTGCAGAGCGGGGACAGGATCGCTGCGATAAACGGCAAGGAGATTTCCACATTTTCGGAGATACAGGAAGCCGTTTCATTGTCGGCGAAGAGATTGACGACTCTCATCATCGATCGTTCCGGAAGCCGCCTCGAAGTGATCCTCCGTCCCGACCTTGACACTGATACGGGAGCCGGACGCGTCGGTGTCTACCCTTGGGTCGAGCCCTCAGTCGGCACTGTCGATCCGTCCGGTCCGGCGGCGCTCGCGGGCTTGCGCCCTGGCGACAGGATTCTATCGCTGGCGGGGCAAGAGGTGTTGCACACAATCGCGTTGTCGGCGATCCTCGAAGCCGGCCGCCCCGAGCGGGTCCAAGTCGGCTACCTCCGTGACGGACATGAGGAATCTGCCACGCTGGTGATACCATACCGCGACGGAACCCCAGCTGATTTGGGAATCGGCTGGAAAACGGTCAACCATACCGTGCGTGCCTCGGGCATCGCCGATACCATCTCGATGGGCCTTGCTGAAACCGGGAAAACCATATCAGGAACGTATCGTGGAATCGCCTCGCTTTTCATGGGCGTCAATCTGCTCAAGGCGGTTTCCGGTCCGGCGCGTATCACCTGGATGGTCGGGACAGTCGCCAAAAGCGGGCTTTCAGGCGAGACGGCAGGAGGCCTGTCCACGGCTCTCGGTTTCCTGGCCATCCTCTCCATAGGCCTGTTCGCGATGAACCTTTTGCCGATACCGCTCCTCGACGGCGGCTCTATTCTGCTCTTCATCATCGAACTGGTCAGGCGGAAAGCCGCAAAGGTCAAGACTGTACTCAGGTACCAGACGGTCGGCATAGTCACGGTGGCCGCGATTTTCATACTTTCGACGGTTGGCGACTTTATCTTTTTTTCCAGGAAATGACGAGCTAGGTCGGATTATCTTCTCGATTCGGTGGAGGTGAACATGAAGCAGGTTCGTTGCCGTTGCGACGCCATGGTCGATATCGACGTGCCGGAGGTCATCGACCTCGACGCCGATCCTTCGTCGCTGTCCCGCCTTGCCGACGGAGACTCCCTGTCGGCTGTTTGTCCGCGGTGTGGAGCCCTTGTCAGGGCAGAGCTGCCGTTGCATCTGTCATCGGCTTCGCGCGGACTCGATGCGACCGTTTTGCCGGAGCTGGACCGCTTGTCGGTATATCGCGGCAAGGTCGATGCGCCAGGATCGACCGAGATACTGCTTGGCTACCAGGAGCTGTTCGAGCGGGCACGGGCGCTGCGCGACGGTCTCGACGCAAAAGTCGTCGAAGCCCTCAAATACATCCTGCAGGGCAAGGCAGACGAAGCCGAACCCGAGGCCGACACCAGCGTCCTGTACAATGGCACACGCAGCGGCTTCCTCGAGTTCCATGTACTCGGGCTCAAGTCGGGCCAGACCGGTGTCGTGAAGCTGCCTCGATCTTCGTACGACAAGATGGAAGCTGACCTGAAGACCGGCGCCCGTAAGGAACCGTTCAAGACCGTCTTTTCTGGCCGCTACCGCTCCATCAAGAAGCTTGGCTTCATGGACTCGACTGCGGACCAGGATTGACGCTTATTGGTGAGAAGGATTTTCCTTGACCTTGCGCATTGCCGTTGCCACCGCCTCACGTACCCGTTCGGCATAGGCGCCGGCCTCCGCGGCGTGCGCGTACATCGTGCCCAGGAGCGAGGCGTGGTAACGGGGTTCCAGCGAATTGAGGGCGAGCGTCGCCATGTCGACGACGCAGTCCTGGCAAACGCATACGCCTTCCGCCTCGGCATCGTCCAGACGGTGGCCCAGCTCTTCGAGCACCATGCGCTCGCTGTCGTTTACGAGGAAGCTCAGGTCGTAATTCTTTTCAAGATCCATCGATCGCGCCTCCTTGAGCACGCTGCCAGTTTAATGCTCGGCGTGTTCCTTTTCAAGCGACTCGAAGCGGGTGATTTTCTGGAAGAACAGCAGCCCGACTTTGCCGACCGGGCCGTTGCGGTGCTTCGCGACGAAAAGGTCGGTCGGCGTGTAGGGCGACCGTTCGTCACGGCGTTTGTCGATTTCACGTTCACGGTGCAGGAACATGATGAGGTCGGCGTCCTGCTCGATGGAACCTGATTCACGGAGATCGGCAAGAGACGGTTGCTTGCCTTCTGCCTCGCGCTTCAGCTGGGACAGCGCGATGACAGGTATCCGAAGTTCACGCGCAAGCGCCTTGAGCGACCGGGAAATGCTCGATATCTGTTCCCAGCGCGGCAAGTCCTGGTTTTCATGCGTTATAAGCGTGATGTAGTCGACGAAAATTATCTTGACGTCTTTCTCGCTCTTCATGCGCCTGGCGAGTGAACGAAGGTCCAGAAGCTTGATGTTCGGGATGTCGACGATGTACATGGGTGCGTCGTATATCCTGCTCGCCGCGTCCATAAGGCTCTGGATGTCGCTCGGCTTTATGAGCCCGCTCTTGACCTTTTCGGAATCTATGCGAGCCTCGCTGGAAAGGATGCGGTACGTCAGCGAAATGTCGGACATTTCGAGGGAAAAGAAGCATACCGGAACGCGTTCGCGAAGCGCCATGTGGGTCGCGATGTTGAGGGCGAACGCCGTCTTCCCGACGCTTGGTCTGGCGCCGATGATGACGAGCTCGGAATCCTGGAAGCCCGAGGTCATGCTGTCGAGTTCGGCAAACCCGCTCGGAATGCCGGTATACTGGTTCTTGTTCTTCGCCAGCTGCTCTATCATCTTCATGGCGTCGGGAACGATTTCCTTGACGCTTCGGTAGCTGGACGTCTGCCTGTCCTGGCTGACCTCGAAAATGCTCTCCTGCAGTTCGTCGAGAAGGAGGCCGGTATCGATCGATTCGTCGTGCGCCTTCTGGTTGATATCCGCCGAAAGCCTGAGGAGACGGCGGCGGATGGAGCATTCCTGCACTATCTTGGCGTAGTACTCCATGTTGGCGCTGGACGGGACTGCGTCGGTGAGCCTGGCGATGTAGGCGGGTCCGCCTGAGCGGTCGAGCGAGTCAAGCACGCGCATCTCGTCCGCAAGCGTGATGAGGTCGGCTTTCTGGCCTTTCTCGAAAAGAGAGATGATTGCGGCAAAGATGTTTTTGTTCGAGTTGACATAGAAATCATCCGGACGCAGATACCGCAGGATATGCGGTACAGCGTCCGGATCAAGAAGCAGAGCGCCCAGCGCGGCCTGTTCTGCCTCCGCGTTATGCGGCGGAACCTTGTCCTTGAGCTGGGCGGGAATCATGAAGTACGCTTATTCCTTGGCGCCTTCGGGTGCGGGAGCGTCAGCGGGGGCTTCGGGTACGGCGACTGGAGCCTGCTCTTCGGTGTGGCGACGCTTGGCCTGCTCGGGAGCCGGGCTCGCCTGCTTTGCCTTTTCCGCATGTCCCTTGACGCTGACGCGGACGATGGCCTCGTCCTTCTCGTAGAGGCGGACGGCGATCTTGTAGTTTCCGACGCTCTTGATGACGCGGCCAGGGACCTCGATGCGCTTGCGGTCGACGGTGATGCCGTTCTTGAGGAGTTCGTCGGCTATTGTGGCGTTGGAAACGGCACCGAAAAGCTTTCCGTTCTGTCCCGCGGGCATGTCGAGAACCAGGTCCTCTGCTTCGAGCCTGGTCTTGAGATCGGTGCTCGAGGCGCGCTTCTCGGACTTCCGGGCATCGATCTCGGCCTTCCGCTTCGCGAACAGCGCGATGGCCGCCGGGCTGTAGGGATATACGAGCCCGCGCGGCAGGAGGAAGTTGCGGGCATAACCTGCGGCGACGTCCTTCACGTCTCCGAGTTCGCCCAGGTTTGGAACGTCGTTGTTCAGGATAACCTTCATGGTTGATCTCCTTTGGTTACTGCACGGAACGGAATCCAGGTCTCAAGGGTACCAAGCAAAGCCAGAAGACCGACGGCAACGAAGCCGGCCACCCCGCTCGCTATGAGAAGGATGAGCACTATCGGTCCTGTGAATCGCAAGGCAGGGGCCAGTCCGGCGCGATCGGCAAGCGCTCCGGCAACGGCTAGACCCTGGACACCGTAGCAGATGGATAAAGCTAAGGCCGCGTTCAAGGCGACCGCCGAAAGGACGATTGATGGAAAGAAACGGTTGGCGAGCAGCCCGGCCCAGGCGGCGAGCAGAGCCCATACAAGCGGGCCCGGCACGCGGTATCCGGATAACCGGGGAGGCAGGAGGGCGGGATCGGCAGGCTGCACGGCTGCAAGCTGGCCATTGCCGCCGAGGCGGGTGCCTATGAACGCGCTCGCGAACAGGAACGTGAAAAGGATGGCTCCGAAACTTGAAAGGACGCCGGTCTTTACTATATTCCACAGCATGGCGGAATCGAGGGCCTCGGCTCCCATCGCCGAGGCAGCCTTCTCGAAGGCCGCCATGAACATGTCGCGGACAGTAGCGTCTCCGGCCGCCGCGATGAACGAAGGCAGGCAAAGCGCCGAAGCCAAAACCGCCCCGACGAGTGAACGCGACGCGAAGTCCATCCGCGAAAGTCGCGGCCAGGCAATGAATGCGAGCGAGAACAGCATTGCCGCTGGCGCCGAGACGCCTATGGCCAGCGTACCGGCGCTCAAGGCACCGCCGGAGGTCAGCATGGCGATCTGCCACGCTGAAATGACAACAGCGGATATCCCGGCGCTGGCGAGCATAGCCCTGAATCCCCTCCTGGCTCCCGAGACCTGCACGGGCACCAGGAAGACGGGCATGAAGGCCGCCGTACAATACAGTACGGCAGACAACGCGCCCAAGAGCAAGGGCAGAGCGTTTCGCCTGAGCCGGGCCTTGTCTATCAAGTTCTTTACTTCGTCACGTACGGGATATACGCCAGGGCTCTGGCCCTCTTGATGGCGATCGCCAGCCTGCGCTGGTGCTTTGCGCATGTGCCGGTTATGCGGCGCGGCAGGATCTTTCCGCGCTCGGTGACGTAGCGCCTGATCGTCTCAGGCTCCTTGTAGTCGATCCTGAGCTTCTGGACGCAGAACTTGCAGACCTTCTTGCGGAAGAAACCCTTGCGGCCACCTCGGCCGCCACGCTCGTCGCCTTCCCGCCTTGGCTCGTCGCCGCGGGATCCGCGATCATCTCTACTGTTCATATCGGACATACATAGTCTCCTTAGATTGTTTCCCGTCCATGATCAGAACGGTATATCGTCCGAGAAATCATCCGGCGCGGGCGCTTGTGGAGCCTGGCTCTGCGGCCGACCGGCTTCATGGCCCTGGCTTTCCCGTTGGCTGCCCTGCGGAGCGCCGCCTGACTGTCCTCCTCCCGCATTGGAGCCGAGGAGCTGCACGCTGTTGGCGCTGATGATAACTTTCATGCGGGACTGGCCATCCTGTTCCCAGCGGTCCTGGCGCATGGCGCCTTCGACTGCAACCAGTTTTCCCTTGACGAGGTACTGGCTGATCGACTCACCCTGCTTGCCCCACAGATCGACGTCCCAGAAACTGGCTTCGTCGATCCACTGGTCGCCTTTCTTCTTCCTGGAGCCTGTCGCAACGGAGAAGTGGCATACGGCCTGTCCGGAATTGGTGTACTTGAGTTCCGCGTCGCGGGTCAGCCTTCCAACAAGGACAGCCACGCTGAGATCGGCCATGCTTTCCCTCCCGTCAGTCTTCTGCCCGGATGAAAAGGTATTTCAGGATGTTCGTTTCGAGTTTGAACACCTTTTCCGCGGCGATCACCTTTTCGGGCGGCAGCTTGTAGACGTACAGGACATAGCGTCCGCGCATCCTGTCCTTGATCTCGTAGGCAAGCTGGCGCTCGCCAAGCTCGTCTTCCTTGACGAATTCTCCGCCGAGCTCCTTGAGCGTGGCCGAGACTGATTCTTTCGCCGGACGGTAGAGTTCTTCTTCCGTCGGAAAGATAACGGTTAGTTCGTAGGGTCGCATCGATCCTCCCTGTGGTCTGGTGATCCGTCCGTAACGGACGGATAAGGAGTCATAAGCCGGACGGCGGCGCGCCTGCGTAGCGCGCTTGCCGAAAAGCATACAAATCGGCCGATACTACCCTGGAACCGCCTTCGATATCAAGCGATCGCCATTGGCTTGGCTGGGAGCTTTACCGCTGGCGCTGTGCGAGCTATGATGAGCGCATGCCCCACGTTATCCATTACGAAGACGACATTTTCATCATCGACGGGCTGGTCCGCGTGATATGCGATGCCTCGAGGCTGGAACCGGATCCTGATGTCATAGGCGACATGGTCCTCTCGGCGACCAGGCTGGCGGATTCGACGCTCAGGCGCGTCAAGGATCTCGTCCTGCAGAACGACCACCTGGTCGAGCGCCAGGAGTACGTCAGATTGCTGGCAAGGACGACCAGGGCGCTTGCCGACGCGCTGTCAGACATCCTGCGGCCTGATTCGCCGCTGGCTCAGTGCACCGCGAGCTCCGCCGACGAGATGGAGCGCATGGCTTCCGCCCATCGGGCTTCTGCGGCCGAATTGCGGGACATCCTGCAGGAAGCGAGCGGAGACAATGCTTCCAACGAAGACCTCGTATCGGGAGACGAACTCTCGGAGCTGCTCAGACTATGATGGCCGATCAGAACAGGTAGCGCTCCATCTCCGCCAGTCCGGATAGAGTCAGATCCGGATCGATGGCGTCGAAGACGTCCGTCAGGCCTGAAATCACCCTGCACAACCCACCGGTCGCGATGACCCTGGCGCCGCCGAGTTCACCGCGTATCCGGCCGACCATGTACTCGACCAGACCCGTATAGCCAAGTACGACGCCCGCCTGTATAGCCTCTACCGTGTTGCGGCCCATCGCAGAAGCCGGCGCCTCGAGAGGCACCGCCGGAAGCTGGGCTGTGGCGCTCGAGAGGGAGCCTGCGGCGGTTCCCAGGCCGGGGGCTATGGAAACGCCGACGATGGCGCCATTCGAGTCAACAGCGGTGAATGTCAGCGCGGTACCGAAATCGACGACGAGGCAGGCGCCCCCGAAACGTGTCCACGCGGCGACGGCGTTGGCCACCAGGTCCGAGCCGATCTCGTTGGCCGCTACGACGGTGACGGGCAACTTGTCGTAAACCGCCGGTCCGAGAAGCACCGGCTCGACGCCGAACAGATGCCTGGACATCTTCTCCATCGCCGCCGTGAGCATCGGGACCACGGAGCTCAGGATGACCCTGTCGACCTTTGACACCACGATTCCCTTGTCCTCGAGGATTGCCTTGACGACTACTCCGTATTCGTCCTCGGTCTTCCCTGAAACGGTCCGTATGCGCAACGTTTCGACGAGACGGCCGGAATCGAAAATTCCGCCGACAATATTGGTATTGCCGGCATCGATGACGAACAACATGGGTCCATAATCACGGCCAGCGCGTGCGCTGTCAAGCTTTCATCATCACCTCGATCATGTTAGGTCGCTTGCGCATGGAGCCGCCGTCAGGCCATAATCAGCCCGATACGAGGAGAGAACAAGATGGCCGACATCATACAGCCCCGCGTGCTCAAGGGCTTCAGGGACTTCCTGCCGCAAGCGGAGATGGAGCGCGCGGCGCTGCTCGAAGCTCTGACGGCGACCTTCAGGAGCTTCGGCTACGTTCCCATAGATACGCCGGTGCTCGAATACGCTGAAATACTTCTGGGCAAGGCCGGCGGCGAGACGGAGAAACAGGTCTACCGTTTCAAGGATCAGGGCGGCCGTGACGTTGCCATGCGCTTCGACCTGACCGTGCCGCTCGCCCGTTTCATGGCAGAGCATGCGGGAGAGCTGTACCTTCCGTTCAAGCGATACCATATGGCCAAGGTCTGGCGCGGCGAGAACACGCAGCGCGGACGCTACCGTGAATTCATGCAGTGCGATTTCGATATCGTCGGGGTCGATACCGCATCCGCCGACTTCGACATAGTGGCGACAATAGCCCAGGCGATGAAGTCGCTTGGCGTACCCGATTCGGCCATACACGTCAACCACCGCGGCGTCTTCAACCGCTTCCTCGCCAGGGCAGGCATCGCAGATAAATCAGTCGAAACGCTCAGGATAGTAGACAAGTTGTCAAAGATCGGCGAAGAAGAGACGCGGCGCCTTCTGGCTTCGCTTGTCGGCGACGGCGCTGCTTCGGAGATACTGGAATTCATCAAGGCAGGCGAAGGCTTCCAGAAAACTCTCGACCGCATGACGCGGATAGCCGGAGGATCCAATCCCGATTCCGACAGGCTTTCCGAACTTTTCGACATGGCGGACGCCTGCGGCCTCGTAGGTTCGATATCGCTGTCGCCGAACATCACCCGCGGTCTCGACTACTACACGGGCGTCGTTTTCGAGACTTTCCTCGACGCGGTTCCTGATATCGGCTCGGTATGCTCGGGTGGCCGGTACAACGATCTTGCCTCGCTCTACACCAAGCAGCGTCTCCCCGGCGTAGGCGCGGCGATAGGCCTCGACAGGCTGCTTGCGGCGCTGGACACCATAGGAAAGACCGGCAAGGCTGCCGGCTACACCCAGGTACTTGTGGTCAACGTCGAATCGTCGCTCTGCGCCGAGTACCAGGCGGCGGGAGCCGCGCTGCGCGCAGCCGGCATCGCCTGTGAAGTCTTTCCCGAGACTCGGAAACCTGGCCAGCAATATGCCTACGCCGAGCAGAAGGGCGCGTTGTTCGCCCTGGTTCGCGGGTCCGAAGAAAAAAGGCGTGACGTGTGGCTTCTGCGTGACCTTGCCGGCAGGACCAATGCCGAATACCCCAGCGTCGAAGCCGCCGCGGCCGCGATACCGCGACAAGACCGGTGATGGCGGCCGCAAGGAAACCCGGTGGCAACCTCCTTTCGCTATCGGTTGCGATGATTGCCTTGCATGCGGTCGCGTGCTCGGTAGCACCGCCTGTCTTCATGTCGGTTGATTCCAGGCTCGTCGTACAGGCAAGCGACGGGGCCGGCGCGAGGGACGAGCGCTTGTCGGTCTTTGCCTCGGTCTCCGATGGCGACGGCGTCAACGATATCGAATACCTCTACGTCATCCATGACGGCGACGAGCTGTGCTGGACGCTTACAGCGGAAAACTGGAAGAGGAGCGACGAGGGATCGAGTGTCTGGCTAGGTTCAAACGGGCTCGACTCGCCCGGACCAGAGATGCCTCGCGGAGAATACCGCCTTGTCCTGGTCGACAGGGCCGGACAGCGGGCCGAGCGCGCTTTTTCGCTGAGCGCTCCGGAGACTGGCGCGTACGCTTTGCCGTCGATACAGCTGTCGGGAACAATGATCAAGCTTGATTCGCCGTACCCTGCGAACACAGCCTTTTTCATCGATGCGGGCGGAAACATTGTCAGGACGGCAGCCCTGCCCGATGGGACGACCGGCCTCGACTCGCTCTGGCCGGATGGCGCATGGCGATCCGGTTCCGATTACCTTGCCGTCTACGGACTCGAGCCGAAAGCGGAGACAGGATTCTTTTCGTGGAAAATTCGACTACCGGACTAGGCGGACCCTTGTCCGCAAGAGACGTCGGCATCAGGAGCTACGTCATACGAGTCGGCCGCATGTCCGATACGCAGAAAGACGCCCTCCGCACGCTCTACCCACGCTACGGAGTACGCTGGGAACCAGGGCGGCTTCTCGATTCCACGTTGCTCTTCGGGAAGCAGGCGCCATTCGTCGTCGAGGTAGGCTTCGGCATGGGCGCGGCTACCGCAGCGATTGCCGAGGCATTGCCCGGAACTGTATTCCTGGGGCTCGAGGTTCACGCGCCTGGCGTCGGCAAGCTGCTATCGGAAATCGAGGCGCGCAAGCTGGAAAACCTGCGCGTCTGCCGTCATGATGCCACCGAGGTGGTCGATTCGATGATGGCCCCTGGCACTGTCGATGGCTTCAACGTCTTCTTCCCCGACCCGTGGCCCAAAAAACGCCACCACAAGCGCCGCATCATGAACCCTGCCTTCGTCAGGCTCATGGCCAGCCGGCTCAAGGCTCGCGGGTGGCTCTATTTCGTCACCGACTGGGAGGAATATGCCGATGCCACCCTCGAGGTGCTCTCGGCCGAACCGTCGCTTTCCAACGCCTACGAAGGTTGGGCCCTGCGTGAAAGCTGGCGCCCGGTCACCAAGTTCGAACAGAGGGCCAGGGACGAAGGCAGGGTCGTTCGGGAACTTAAATTCACGAAGGCCTGACGTTTGATGATCAACGGTATATGATACCAAGCCTGACAATGGCATAGAGGGAATATGGCTACAGAATATCTGATGGAAAACGACGATGAAAACCAGCGGCTGGAAGTCAAGACAAAAACCTCCGTGGTCGAGGAATTTGCGAAGCGCGCAGGCCTCGTTCCCGGCATGCGGGTCGTTGACGCGGGTTGCGGCCCGGGCCTCACGACATCGGTGTTGTCCGCCATGACCGGCGAGTCTGGATTGGCCACGGGTTTCGACATATCGGGGAATAGAATCGCACGTGCCCGGGAACTTCATGAAAACGAGAGGACAAAATTCTTTGTCCGTGATTTTCTCGAGCCGATAGAAGACCTCGGCACGTTTGATTTTGCATGGATTCGTTTTGCTCTTGAGTATTACAAGGGGCAGTGCTTCGAAATTGTCGGGAATATTTCATCGATGCTTGATGAGGGTGGAATCCTTTGCCTGATCGACCTGGATTACAATTGCCTGAGTCATTACGGCATGAGTCAAA
Organism: uncultured Treponemataceae bacterium; assembly: GCA_964576835.1. Classification (GTDB taxonomy): domain Bacteria; phylum Spirochaetota; class Spirochaetia; order Treponematales; family UBA12059; genus SZUA-370. Next base: position 57,842 of record CAZNXK010000005.1, read on the forward strand.
GGCTGGAGGCCGCTTTCTCCTCAGCGGTGCATCAACTTGAGATCAAGGCCAATTTCGATCCGTATGCCGGACGCAAGCTGTATTCGCATCTCTACCGGCTTGGCTATACCGACATCAAGGTCGAGGCGGGAGCGCATCACCTGATATACGGCAAGCTCGCGGAAGCTGACCGGTACAACTGGGGGAAGAAGATAGAGGTATTGTCGCGCAAGCTGCATATCGATATTCCCGGATATTCAGGCCCGGATGAATTCTATGAGGATTTCATGCATTTCTTTCATGATCCAGGCCGATTCACGTATACGCCTGTAATAGCCGCTTGGGGGCGCAAGGCTGCAGAATCATGAGACAGCCACCTCATTTTCCCTTTCAAGCACATTAAGAAGAGCCTGTACCGCGTTTTCATCCAGATGATGGCCGCTTTCGCTCTTGAGCATTTCAATGGCCGTATCGAACGGCTGCGGCTCGTGGTAATGCCTTTTGGCGCTTATTGCTTCGAAGAAATCCGCAACGGCCAGAATCCTGGCTCCCAGAGGGATCTCCTCGCCTTTGAGTCCCCTGGGATAGCCGCTTCCATCCCATTTTTCATGGTGGCAGTAT
>CAZNXK010000006.1:0-49916 GCA_964576835.1 uncultured Treponemataceae bacterium
GATCTTCGGACGCGGTGGAAGCGCTCGGGCGGGGACTTGTCGGAATGGCCGCGGGCATCGTGGAAGCGCTCGGGACACTCGGCCTGGTTGTCGTCGGCGATGACGGTCTGGTTCGCACCACGACTGCGGCGGCAGACGTATTTTCGCTGAAACCACCGGTAACGAAGTCCATCGTCGTCGAGGAATCGCATGAGATACGCATCCTTCCCGAAGCCTCCCGGGCCGCGAGGGCCTTCGTCGCGTCGATCGCGAGGATGGAAAACGCCGGCCTTGTATGGTCGGCCACCCTCGATAGAAGCTCGGCCAAGACCGCCTACGCCTTCGGTTTCACCGCCGGTGAAATAGAAACCCGTCTTGAGGAACTCTCCGGCATTCCGCTCCCGCAAAGCGTGCGGTTTTCCCTCGAAGCATGGGAATCCGAGTCCATGTCAGCCCGGGTCAGGGTAGGCGTCGTCGTCGTACTCGATGGCCACCTGTCCGGCGTGATAGAGCACTCGCCAAAAGCGGCCGGGCTCGTGGCCGAGCGGCTGGCCGACGGCGTATACATGCTCGCGGCGCGGGACGCGGCAGACGCCGAACGTCTTCTCAAGGCCGCGGGTATCGACGTGGACATGCGGCCATCACCGACCGATGACGATACCGCCGTCCGGGCGCTGTGGACCCAGGCGAACGCTGCGCTCGCCGATGGCGGAAACGGCCTGCCGCTTGCGTTTCTGCCGGCAAGCGCTACACTCGTACCTGAGGAATCGCCTCTAGTCGTGCGCCTTCTCGCGGCCCTCGACGGCATGAACCCTTCACCCGATGAACGGGCGGATCTCGAGGACAGGATCAGGGCCCGCCTTGTCCTGGACGAAAGCCATCTGAGTACCGCGAGGCCGACCGACGATGGATCGGTCGCAGGCGCGATGGATTATCCGGGCAAGCTGCGGCTGATGGAACGGGCGATGAAGGACGGAGCGGCCGTCGAAATTGCCTGGATCGACGAATCGGGCAAGCCGGCAAGAGCAACCGGCATTCCTCGGGAAATCCGCAGGACGCCAAGCGGCACCGTCGTCGCGCTTTCCACCGGAGGCGGCGAACAGGTCGTCGTCGCCGTTAGCGCGATAGGAAAGGCGCACCGGTTGAGAAACATGATGTTTGGAGCATGAAATGAGCATGAAGACGAATTATGACGCTGGCCAGCTGAAGCTGGCAGTACTGATCGACGCCGACAACACACAGGCGCCGATAACCGAGGGACTACTCGCCGAGGTCGCCAAATACGGCGTCGCGAGCGTCAAGCGCATCTACGGGGACTGGACTACGAACAACCTCAAGCACTGGAAGGAACGGCTGCTCGAATATGCCATCCAGCCAATCCAGCAGTTTTCATACACCACCGGCAAGAACGCCACCGACAGCGCGATGATAATAGACGCAATGGACCTCTTGTACACGGAAAAGCTCGACGGTTTCTGCATCGTATCGAGCGATTCCGATTTCACGAGGCTTGCCGCGCGCATGCGCGAGGCCGGCAAGCTGGTCCTCGGTTTCGGCGAACGGAAAACCCCCAAGCCATTCGTGGCTGCCTGCGACAAGTTCATCTACACCGAGATCCTGCGCGAGCCGGCCGAGGAAGAGACCTTGTCCAAGGACGAGCCGAAACGGAAGCCGGCGGCGACCCAGGACCTGAAGATAGACAAGAAGCTTCGTGCCCTGCTGATAGCCGCGGTCGAGGATTCGGCAGACGAATCAGGCTGGGCTTACCTCGGGCCGGTCGGGCAGTACGTCGCCAACCGCCAGCCAGACTTCGACCCCCGCAACTACGGCTTCCGAAAGCTGGCGGACCTCATCAAGTCGTGCGGCTGGTTCGACGTGGAGGAACGCGCGAGCCCGACCGATACCGGCAAGCAGATATACATCCGCAAGCGCCAGGGCCGCTAGGAGCCTGTCGGACTTAGGACAACGAGATGAAGTTAGCAGACAAGAAGTGAAAAAAATGGTCAAGATGTCTAAGAATGTTAGCTCATTTGACGTTTCTTGGCCCATCTCGGCGCCCCGTGGCGCAAAATCAGCTCGTCAATCGGGCCATACGGGCAGTATGGCCCTCAATCCTCGCTAATTTTTCACTCACGGCTCGCCTTCGCTGGGTCAAGATCCTAAGTCCGACAGGCTCCTAGCCAGAAGTCAGGGCGGTCAGTAGAAGACGGGCACCAGGTCGACGACGACCAAATCCAGGAAGCCGAGGTCCAGCTCTATTGACTTCCTGGCCTCGATGCCGATGCCGACAGCGTCAGGAAGCCTGTAGGCGCGGCCTTCAAGATCTCCCCATGCAGGGTCAAGCGGGATGGACAGCCTTCCGGGAGCGTAGCCCTCAGCGGTCTCCAGCGACACGGCTACGGCCACGAGCCGCGACCGTCCTTTCCCGCTGACCCGCCACCAGGCGTAGCCATCCTCCACCCTGCGGTCGACTATGGCCCCGGCGTCGAGGAATGGCCGCAGGCGGGCATAGAGGCGCTCTATCGACGCATAGCCGGCGGCAAATCCTGCATCGTCGGCCCAGTCCAGCCCTCGTATCGAAAACCCCGCCTCGTACAGTCCCGTCGACCCGTCCTGGAATCCCATGGTCTCGAACATCGGCCGCCGGGCCTTGCCCACCGACAGGAATCGGGCCATGCCGTGCCGCAGGCGCATCCGATCGGAACCCATCACCTTGGACAGGGCCGACCCCCACAGCCGCGGAGCACCGGACTCGGGCACGTCGACGGCGAAGCATACCGATGCCGGCCGCTTTCCCCGGGCGCGTCCGGCGAGCGCATCGTGGATGGCGAACGAATCCCTGACGAGCGGTGCGTCGATGCGCCTCAGCACTTCGTTGCCCATCGTCAGGTCGAAGCCAAGGGCCGTGTAGCGTTCGACCTCGGAACCCTTCCTCGCCGCTATCGCGCCGGTACCGGCCGCGCCTTCCCTCGATGCCAGGATCGCCTCGGTGACCACTTCCGGTGTCGGCCGGTCCGAAGCCGGGATCAGCCCTTCCTCGTCCATGGCTTCATCGAATACCCGGTCAACCGCGTTGTAGCGCACGAAGTCGAAGCCGAACGAATCGCGCCAGTACGAAAAGACGTGGGCGTAATAATCGATAGCGTCGGCATTGCGCGGCACCCTGCCCGCGGGCGAGGCGTTGGGCGGAACGTCGTCGTAGAAGGCGAAAGGCGCGACGACACCGTACGCGTCCTCGCCTATGTCGAGTCCGTCGACATCGCGGTACGAGAACACTGGAAAGTCGCCGGAGCCGTCGTATCGGAGGAAGGCCGGTATTCCGACGCCGTGCCTCGCGTGGGCCGGTACCGGCCACAGTCCATGGTCGACGCAAAGCCTTATGGCCCCATAGTACGCTTTATCCTTGGCGGCGGATACCGCCGGAGAGTCGTCTTCATGCTTTCTGAAGGTGGAGATTCCGTAGTCCTCCCTGGCGGCGGCCGCCATGGTGGCAACGCGGTCGGAGTCGCGGAGCCTGTCGCCGGCGCGGTAAGGAAAAGCCGGGTCGGCGTGCTCCAGATCGGACCTTTCGTCGTCGAGCGCCACCCAGCGGAACAGGCCAGGCCGCTCCATGGCGATGCGGCTGAACTGGGCGGCGTAGGGCAGGAGCTCATAACCGACGCTCTTGTCGAGGAGCCCGCAGGCGGCAACGAAGGCCCGGAGCTGGTTGGCCGCACTGATGCCCGCCGCCGACAGCGCGGGGTCGGAGAGCGCCGGGTCGACTATCGTCATGGTTTCGGGCGCGTATGTCAGGTCGAATTGTATCGGATGAAACGGCGCCAGCAGGATGGAGTCCGACGCGATGCCGGGCAGGAGTTTCGATGCGCGGACGAACGAGCCTGGCCGCGCGTCGATCGCGCAGGCTCTGACGTTGATCCAGCAGATGTCCGAATGGAGCAGCCAGGAAGAATCAGCTCTCCTGGAACGAGGTACGGCGGGGGATCGGGACGATTCGAGGCTCGCGTAGAACGAGGCTATGGCCCCGTCGCTCGCCCTGAGCAGCGAAGTCTGGGTTCTGGCCAGGGGGCTGCCTTCACGCAACTCCGCCGCGATCCGGGCTGCTAATTCCCTGTCGGCTGCATCGGGCGACAGGGCCCGCTCTATTTCGCTCCAGATTGACATGCGGCTACTATAATGTCCCTGAGCCTGTCCTGTGAAGCGTATCGCCCCGCCGCTTTCCGTCGCTGTCGCGGTACGGGTTCCTCGAATTCTTCAGATAGGTCTTGTACGCGGCGCATGCATCGTAATAGCCGTCGGGACCGCGGAAAGTCGAAAGCTCGTCGCAGCGGTACAGCTCCAGGAGGACAGGAAACAGCGGATCATCGAGCACGCGGCCAATGCTCGACGGTGGAACCCGCGGCAGGGCAGCCGGCAGCATGTGGTAGCGCACAAGGAAGGCTACCGAGTCGATGTCGGCCCGGGAATACCCGAGCCGCCCCAGAAAGGCGCGGGCGGCAAGTTCTCCAAGCTCTGAATGGCCGTTGAAACGGTTGCCGCCCTGGGAAACCGCCTCGGGCTTGCCGGTATCGTGGAGGAGGAGACCGAGCGACAGGACAAGATCGGGCGACTTCCGGTGGCTGAACGTCTCCATCGTATGCTTCCATGCGTCGCCCTCGGGGTGGTAATCCTTGGCATGGGTCACGCCCGACAGATCCGCCAATTCGGGCCAGTATTCGGAGACGAAACCGGAAGCGGCCAGGAGCTCCAGGCCCTTGTCGGGCCTCGCGCCCGTCACGACGAGTTCCAGCAGGTCCCGCTGATAGAGGGCTGGAAGCCCCGATGGCGCTCTCGGTATGCGGCGGGGATCGGGATCGTAGGGGTAGCGAGAGGCAAGTACGGCAGCCTCGAAAAGGACCAGATCAGGGGGAGCGTCGCCGGGTACTGGATTCGTGTCACGCAGGCTCTCGTAGACGCCACAGCGCGCGTCGAACGCGTTCTTTCCGGCAAGCCGCGCAAGCCTCGTCTGGGGATACGCCGCCTGGGTACCGCCATCAGCGCAACGGTACCGTACGCGCGCGCCGTCGCTGCGCGCGCTGTCTACTATGGCGTCAGTGTAGGGCAGCCCCGGGAAAGAAAGACCGTCGATCGCCTTTGCCATCCCGACGAGGTCGCCTTCGAAGCGTTCGAAACGTACCGGTGCTGGACCGACGCCAAAATACCCGTCGAGCGCGGTGAACGAGCAATCCACGGAGACCTCCGTCCGGAATACACTGGAAAGGGAGCGGGAAACTAGCGGACGAGCGGATCGGAGGCTTCGTACAGCTCATCCGCCGCAGGGAGGGATACGCGCAGGTCGCGCAGGAATTCGGGGCCGTCGCCCATGTCTTCGTAGCTGTCGCAACTGTCGATGCTTCGGCGAGCCACCGTACAGTATTTGTAGAGCTTCTCTTCGCCGAGCTTCTTCCGCCACATGCCGGCATCGCAGCGGACTCTAAGGTAATAACGGCCGGCGCCCGCGGGAGCGGGCACGAGCTTGCAATGGATGCAGTTCGCGCAATGGATTTTTGTCTCGCGTTCGGCTTCCATGTACATTGCCACCTTTCGCTGCTCCATAGTATATAATGATGCACACGCGGTCAAGGCGCGTCTGGCTTGCCCAGGTCCCACATGCTTAGCATCGGAGAAAAACATGATAGCGACGATCATCAACGCATTGGCGATACTCCTGGGGACCGCCATCGGCCTGCTCGCCAGGAAGGGCTTTTCCGAACGGGCGACAGAAGCCGTCCACAACGCAACCGGCGTCATTTCCCTCGTCATAGGCTTCAGCATGGCCATCAGGACCGAACACGTGCTCGCCTTTGCCCTGAGCATCATCGCCGGGGGACTGCTGGGAACCGCAATCAATATAGAGGGAGCCATCTACCGGCTGGGAGAGTGGCTTCGGGTGCGCTTCTCCCCTCGTCATACCGCGGCCGTGGCCACTTCCACGCCAGAAGCAGCCGGCGTTCAGTCCGTGGACGAGTCCAGGGGCTTTGCCTACGGCTTCCTGAACGCCTCGGTACTGTTCTGCGTCGGGGCCATGGCACTTGTGGGCTCGTTCAAAGCCGGCGCCGAGGGCGATTACGACCTGATACTCACGAAAAGCGTGATGGACGGCGTCATCGCTATCATCTTCGCGGGGGCGATGGGGGCAGGTGTGGGTTTTTCGGCGATCTCGGTGCTCCTGTACCAGGGAATCCTTACCTTGGCAGCCACCTGGGTCAAGCCTTTCGTCACCCCGCCGATGATCGCCGAGCTGTCCGCCGTCGGAGGCGCGCTGGTCGTGATGATAGGAATAAACCTCATGGGCCTCAAGAAGATCCGCACCGGAGACTTCCTTCCGGCGCTTGCCATAATCGTTGCGCTGTCTGCGTTGTTCAGGTATATTCCTGTTCTATGAGCAGGCGCTCTTTGCCAGCGGGGAGAATATGTGGCTGATTCCATAATCTTGATCGTCGAGGATGAATCGCTCGTTGGCATGGAACTCAAGGAGACGCTCGAGCGCTACGGCTATCATGTGCCCCCTTTGATAAAAAAAGGCGAAGATGTACCAGAGGCGATAATCGTCCATAAACCCGACCTCATACTCATGGACATTAAACTCAAGGGTTTCCAGGACGGCATCGAGACGGCATATATGGTCGGTGGCGAATTCGAGGTGCCATTCGTCTTCTTGTCCGCATATTCCGACGACGAGACGCTCGCCCGCGCGCTCGGCACCCGCGCATACGGCTACCTGGTCAAACCATTCGACGAGAAGACGCTCCGCACGACGATAGAGCTGGCCCTCCGCCGCTCCAGGGAATTCCACGATCGGGATCATGACGACTGGTACCGGGGCATTCTCGAACGCTTCCCGCATCCCGTGTTCCTGACGGATGTCTACGGCCGCATTACCTTCGAAAACGCCGCCGCCAAATCGAAGTTCAACTCGACCGACTCAGGCAAGGTCGGTACCGCCCTTCACCTGCTGTTCGACGATCCGTCATCGATGACCGACCTGCTGGCCGCGGCCGGTTCGCTCGACCTCGCAACCCCCGCCGTGCGTAAAACCATGAAGCGCAAGCATGAGCCGGAACAGTTTTCGCTCGAGGCGGCACCCATCCGCGATGACGAAAACCGCGTCTGCGGTTTCGTCATGCTGACAGGATGCACGTGAAACGGGTCCGCGTCTTACTCCGGAATCATCGTATAGACGAAAAGGCGCTCCTCAACCAGTAATTCGGCCGCCAGGGCTTTGAAGGCCTCCGCGTCGGCGAATGAAAGTGACGCCTTGGCCCGACCGAGTACCTCCAGGTCAAGCCCGTTCGACAAGGCGTTCCCCAGGTTCTTCACCCAGAAATCGTTGGTGCGGGTCCCGCCGTCATAGTCACGCTGGGCTGCCGTGCGGATCTGGCTGGCGTATACCGGGTCGAAGGTTCCCGCCGCCAGCGTCGCGACTTCGGAACGCACATGGGCGATCATCTCGTCCACCCTGTCAGGATCGGTATCGAACTGCACTATCAGGGAATACTGCTCGATGGGGACCCCGCTGAACGATGCCTTGGTCGAAACGACGTAGGTACCCCCAAGGTCTTCGCGAAGCGCGTCGAGAAGCCTGTTGTTCAGTGCCGGAGCCATGAGGCCCAGAGTCGCTTCCCGCTGCCACGACCATGCCGCGGGAGCCGACCAGACCATGCGCACGCTGGCCCGTTTCTCCTTTGACAGGGGGAAGTCGACGCGACCGCCGCCCTCCCTGGGCGTCAGGGGCATAACCCAGCCTGGCTCGTCACTGGAGCCGGACGGGATCGCTCCCAGGTGGCGGGCGACGAGGGCCTTTGCCGATTCCAGGTCAAAATCGCCTACTATTACGTAGGTGAAATCGGACGCGTCCGCCATGGCGGCCAGGGTCATGTCGCGGGTTTCATCGAAATCCAAGGCCATGACCGCCGCCGCGTCGAGAGGGGCAGCCCGTGGATTGCCTCCGAAGAGATCAGAGCTCCATGCCACCTCGAAACGGTACCCGGGGTCGCGGACATAGGGTCCGATCTGCTCGGCAAGTCGGTCTCGCGCGGCGTAGAACGCCCTGGAGTCACGGCCTGGTTCGGCGGATCTCAGGTACACGAGCCGCAGGAAAGACTCGAGATCCCTGGTCGTCGTCGTTCCGACCAGGACCTCGCCGTTCTCGCCTATGGACCACTGGAGACCGGCGTTGAGCGAGGCGGTGAGCTCGTCGACGCGGGTGGCGCTCATCGTCCCGAGCCCTGCGGCAGCCATCAGTGCGGGCGCGAACGACGCCGTGGTCTGTCGCTCCACGGGCAAGGCCGAATAGCCGCCCGACGACCAGGCAATGAAGCCGATCGCGTCCTTGTCGTAGGATGTCGGCTTGAGAAGTACCGTAGCGCCGTTGGACAGGACCAGCCTGACTACATTGTTGGACAATTTTTCCTGGGAAGTGATTGTCCCCGGCTCGGGAAGCGAATCGAACAGGCCGCCCTCGTCTCCCGTGTCCGCGACCGGCGACAGCACGGCCGTGCGCGCGTCCCTCAGCACGGCTTCGAAAGCGGCCTCGGTCAGGCGGTCGCTGCCGTTGCCGGCCTTTGCGCGCAGAGCCAGGAAGCCCTCGTCGGCGGCGAGAATCGTCCGGCCCGATTCGTTCAACGCCTCGAGAGTCAGCGCATCGAGCGTATCCTTGATGTAGACACGCTCGTTGACGACGCCGGGCACCGGTTCGCCGTACATGAAGTTGCGCACGTATTCCTCGGCAAAGCTGAAACTCTTGAGGTCATCGTCCTCCACGTCGAGGGTGCCCAGCCAGCGGCGGTACAGGTCGACGGTCCTTCTAAACTCGCTGTCGGTGAAGCCGAATCTCCTCAGCCGCTCGACTTCGGACGCCAGGGCCCGGAATGCCTCGAGTTCCCCGCCGTCGCTCGCCGCAAGCGTGAACGAGTACAGCCGCGTGCGCCCGAAGAAGTAGTCGTCGTCGAAGTACGCGTCACGCCACGCCGCCTGTCCGGACCTCGACATGTCCGACAGCCTCAGGCGTATCGCCTCGGCGGCCAGCCGTACCCTGAGCAGCGTCGAGTAGTCGCCGATGGCCGTCTCCGGAGTGTACGGCACGATCTTGCGGTAGGTAATGATGGCTCGCTCGAAATTCTTGTCGAAGGAAGCCACGAAACCGAGGTCGGTCGTCGGCTTGACCGGGAAGGTCGGCCGGGCCGCCACCGTACCATCGGCAGCCGGGAACGAGAATTCCCTCTCGATTTTTTCTGAAACAGAACGCACGTCGATATCGCCGACGACTATAACCGCCATGCGGTCAGGCCGGTAATGCTCGCGGTAGAACGCCTTGAGACCATCGGCTGTAGCACCCCTGATCGAGGCCTCGTTGCCAATCGGCTCGCGGTCGGCATGGCTCGTCCCCGCAAGAAGGCCATGGATCTCCTTGACGCGGGCCGTCTCGTCAGGGCCCAGACCGAGCCTCAGCTCCTCGATGATGACGCCCTTCTCCTTTTCAACCTCCACGGGATCGAAGCTAACCTCCGTGGCCCACTCCTTGAGCACCTTGAGTCCCGTATCGAAAAACGACGGGTCGCCCAGCGGCATCTGCAGCGTGTACAGCGTCTCCTCGCGCGTCGTGTGGGCGTTGATTTCCGCCCCGAAATCCATGCCGATGGATCGTAGATAATTGACGAGTCTGTTCTCCGGAAAGCTGGTCGTACCGTTGAAGGCCATGTGCTCGACGAAGTGGGCGTAGCCGGCCTCGTCTCCGCGCTCGTTCGTCGAACCCGAGTTGACGATGAGGAACATGACGGCGCGCCCTCCCGGGTTGCCGTTCCGGCGCACGTAGTAGGTCAAGCCGTTGGGCAGCACCTTCTTTGTGAGCTCCGGCGCCAGGGGCAACGGATCCGACGGAGAATAGGCCGATCCTCCGGGGAGCGCGGTCGGCGTGACCCGTGGTTCCGGCGCGCCGACGCAGGACAGCGCCGAGAGGGAAAGTATCAATACTGAGGCAAGTACGCCTCGCAGGCTACGGTTCATGGAAACTCCTTCTATTGAGGTACCGCACCATGGGTGACGCGGACTCCGCGTTCAATATAACGCAAAGGCGCTTGAGCGACCAACGTTACAGCCGAGGTGGATGCGGCCGCGCCGACCTCATGATACCAGGCACTTCGGGCCGTGCCCTATCAGGTCAGTCCTGCCCGCGAGCCTGAGCGCCTCCAGCACGAGCGAGCGGTTCTCCGGCTTGTTGTACTGCAGCAGGGCGCGCTGGTAGGAGCGGTCCTTGGCTCCCCGGGCCACGTAGACGCTCTCCATCGTCAGCGGGTCGAGGCCGGAACGGTACATCGCGGTGGCCAGCGTTCCTGGCGTCGGATAGAAATCCTGCACCTGGTCCGGGACAAACCCGGAGTCCCGCAGGTACTCGGCAAGCTCGATAGCGTCGGACAGCTCTGACCCCGGATGCGAGGCGATGAAGTACGGCACGATGTACTGCTTGAGTTCAAGCTCGGCGTTGACCTCGGCCCAACGCTTCGTGAAGGCGTCGTAGATCCCGTGCGGTGGCTTGCCCATCAGCGCCAGCACCCGTTCCGATACATGTTCCGGCGCCACCTTGAGCTGCCCGGAGACGTGATGCTCGGCCAGTTCCCGCAGAAAGGTTCCGTCCTTGTCTGCCATCACGTAGTCGAAACGCACGCCGGAGCGGACGAAGGCCTTCTTGACGCCTGGCACGGCGCGTACCGCCCGCAGGACCTCGATATAGTCGCTGTGGTCAACTTCAATGGACGGACAGGGCTCTGGCGCCAGGCAGCGCCTGTCGACGCAGGCAGAGCCGCCCGCCTGCTTCCTGCAGGCGGGGCCGCGGAAGTTGGCGGTGGGGCCGCCGACATCGTGTATGTAGCCCTTGAAATCGGACAGGCGCGTCAGTTCCCGCGCCTCGGCGACTATCGATGCCTTCGAGCGGCCCGAGACGATGCGACCCTGGTGGAATGCGAGGGCGCAGAACGCGCATGCGCCGTAGCAGCCGCGGCTGGAAGTTATGCTGAATTTGACCTCAGCCAGCGCCGGCACGCCCTTGTACCCGTCGTAGACAGGGTGCCACGAGCGTTCGAAATGCGGGTCGTAGACGGCGTCGAGTTCGGCGCGGGACAGGGGCGGCTGCGGCGGCTCCTGCACGGCAAACTGCCCCGCAGCCGCCTCGTACAACGGCCGCGCCGAACCGGGGTCGGTATTCCGGTACTGCGCCGCGAACGATTCGGCGAAGGCCCGCTGGTCACCCGCGGCCTGCTCATGGTCCGGCAGCCGTACCGCGCCGGCGGGGACGTCGGCCTCCTTCGACGTGCGCCATACAGTTCCACGTATGCCGCGCAGCAAGGCGGGATCGAAGATCGCGTCTGACGCCCCGGCCAGCGCTGCTGCCACCTCGGCCATGGCGCGCTCGGCCATGCCGTAAATCACGAGGTCGGCCTTGGCGTCGATGATGATGGGCTTTCGTACGGTATCGGACAGATAGTCGTAATGGGAGAGGCGACGCAACGACGCCTCGAGTCCTCCGGCTATCACCGGTACGCCCTTATACGCCTCGCGGCATTTCCCTGAGTACATGATGACTGCCTTGTCCGGGCGGGCGTTGGCGGACTTGCCGTTGACCGTGAAGGCGTGAAGCGAGCCGTCCGGTCCGCGGCACAGGCTCGGGTCGCCGCCTGGCGCGTACTCGTCCTCGGACCGCGGCTTACGGTTGGCGGTGTACTTGCAGACCATCGAGTCGATCGCGCCGCCAGCCACCAGGAACGCGAGATTGGGCCGCCCCAGAGCACGGAAGGCCTCCACGTCTGACGGGTCGGGCCTGGCTATCACGCCAACGGAGTAACCAAGACCCTCGAGAGCGCGGCCGATGAGGGCGGAGCCGAAGGACGGATGATCGACGTACGAGTCGCCCGAGACGATGACGAAATCGACGCTGTCAAGAAAGAGAGATCCGAGCTCGGCGCGGGTTGTTGGTAGGAATGCCATGATACCAGTATACCCTCCACAGCCATCCGTGACAGCGCCCCCCGCACGCTTGACTCGTCGCCGGTCCTTGCATATATTTAGTCAACCTAACTATTAGACAACCTAACAAGGGAGAGCAATGAGCATCGACGATGAACGGGAAACGACAAGAGGGATTGCCGAGCGGCTCTTCGAAGCCTTCCGGGCCGTGAGGCCGTTCAAGCGGCGCCCAGGCTTTGACCATACGGCGCGCCCCGGAGAATTCCAGCTGATACACCGGCTAGCGCACGAAGCGCAGGATGAGGGGCTCCGCGTGGGGGACCTCGCCGCGTGGCTCGGCGTGAAGCCGCCAACCGTCACCCAGCTCGTCGACGCGCTTGCGGCCCGCGGCCTCGTGGAGCGCTTCGCGGACGCGGTCGACAGGCGCGCCATACGCGTGCGGCTCTCGCCGGCCGGCCGCGCCATGGCTGACTCGTTCCACGCGCACGCAATGGAGGAAACCGAAGCGATCGTCGCGCACCTCGGTATCGAGGACGGCGAAAAGCTCGCCGAGTTGCTCTCAAGGACGGCGGAATTCCTGTCATCACGGCATGGCGCCGGATATCGCTGCCCTCACCACAACGATAAAGGAGAAAACTAGACAATGCTGAAACTGTTCAGGTATCTGCGCCCCTACGCGCTCCCGGTAGCCCTGACCCTCGTCCTCGTGTTCGCGAGCTCGATCGCGGAGCTGAGTCTGCCTGCGATGATGTCGACGATAGTCGACGAAGGCGTCGCCAAGGGAGACACGGCGACCATCTGGAGAATCGGCGGCACTATGCTCGTCGTCGCCTTGGCGGGAATCGTTGCCAGCCTCACCGGCGGTTTCCTGGCGTCGCGCTCCGCCATGGGCTTTGGCCGCGATCTGCGGTCCAGGGTCTTCGCCCGCGTGTCGTCGTTCTCGCTCCGCGAGCTCGACCGCTTCGGCGCTTCCTCGCTCATCACGCGCACCACGAACGACATCACCCAGATCCAGCAACTGGTCTTCATGATACAGCGCATGATGGCGCACGCGCCCATGATGGCGATAGGCGGCATAGTGATGGCGCTGTCCACCGAACCAAGGCTGTCATGGATATTGCTCGTCGTACTTCCGTTGCTGGCCCTGACCATAGTGCTGCTCGCCTCCAAGGGCATGCCGCTGTTCAAGGCGATCCAGACAAAGCTGGACGCGCTCAACCGGGTCATGCGCGAAAACCTCACGGGTATCCGGGTCGTCCGGGCCTTCGACCGGGTCGAGCACGAACACGGGCGCTTCGACGGCGTCAATGCCGACCTGACCTCCACGACGCTCAAGGTGAACTACCTGATGGCCTTCCTCTTCCCCTTCATCATGCTGATGATGAACGTGACGACCATCATGATAGTCTGGTTCGGCGGCCTGGCCATAGGCTCGGGCGATATCAAGATAGGTTCGCTGATGGCGTTCATCCAGTACGCCTCGCAGATCATGTTCTCAGTGATCATGGTGTCGGTGATATTCATAATGGTGCCACGGGCCCAGGCCTCCGCTGTCCGCATCAACGAAGTCCTCGACGTCGACCCGGAGATACGGGATCCCGCGTCTCCGAAGCGCGCTGACCGGCCGGCCGGCCAGGTGGAGTTCCGCAACGTGAGTTTCGGCTACAGCGGCGCCGTCGAGCCCGCCATCCGCGACATTTCCTTCACGGCCCAGCCAGGCTCGACGACGGCGATAATCGGCGGCACCGGCTCGGGCAAGAGCACCATCGTCAACCTTATAGCGCGTTTCTACGACGTCGACTCCGGCGCAGTACTCGTCGACGGGATAGACGTGCGGGAGATGACCCAGGACGAGCTTCGCGCAGGACTCGGGCTGGCCACACAGCGGGCGATCCTGTTCTCCGGGACGGTGGCCGACAACCTGCGCTTTGGCCGCTCCGGTGCCACGGACGGCGACCTGGCCTGGGCCGCCGAGACCGCGCAGGCGGCCGCGTTCATAGCGGAAAAGGATGGCGGCATGGAAACGGCGATATCGCAGGGCGGCACCAACATCTCCGGCGGCCAGAAACAGCGGCTGGCCATAGCCCGGGCTCTTGCCAAACGGCCGCGAATCTACCTCTTCGACGACACTTTTTCAGCGCTCGACTTCAAGACCGACTCGAGGCTCCGCGCGGCCCTCCGCAGGGAGACCGCCGGCGCAACGGTAATAATCATCGCCCAGCGCGTGGGCACCATCCGCGACGCCGACCAGATAATCGTCCTCGACGAAGGCCGCGTCGTCGGCAAGGGAACGCACGCCGGGCTCCTGGGCTCGTGCCCGGTGTACCGGGAAATCGTGGCGTCGCAGATGTCTGCGGAGGAAGCGGTATGAGCGACAGGGAAAACAACCCGATGGCCAAACCAGGCGCGATCATGGGACGGGGCACCGGCTTCGGCCGGGGACCCGGCTCCGGTCACGGTCCAGGAGGCTTCGCGATGCCCGTGGAAAAAGCCAGGGACTTCAAGGGCACGATGCGCCGCCTCGTCGGCTACCTCAAGCCTCACCGAAGCGCCATCCTGTCGGTCTTCGGCATGGCCATCCTGAGCACGGGCTTCTCGGTAGCCGGCCCCAAGATACTCGGCACATCGATAACAATCCTTTTCGAGGGTATCGTCGCCAAGGCGCGCGGCGTACCGGGGGCCGGCATCGACTACGGCCGCGTCGGCACCATACTGCTCGCGCTCCTCGGCCTGTACCTTTTGTCGGCCGCCTTCAGCTACGCAACCGGTCTCGTCATGGCCAGGGTCTCGCAGAAGACCGTCTACTCGTTCCGCAAGGCGATAGACGGAAAACTGGCCCGCCTGCCGCTGACGTACTTCGACGGCCGCACCCACGGCGAGATCCTGTCCCGCGTCACCAACGACGTCGACACGATAGCCAACACCCTGCAGCAGAGCCTCGTGCAGATGATCACCTCGGTGGTGACGCTTGCAGGAAGCGTAGCGATGATGCTGACGATAAGCTGGCAGCTGTCTCTCGTCGCCGTAGCCACCCTGCCGTTCTACGTTCTGGCGACGACGGTCATCGCCAAGCGATCCCAGAGCTACTACAAGGCCCAGCAGAAATTCTTAGGCGAGCTCAACGGCCACGTCGAGGAGATGTACTCGGGACACCCGGTGGTCAAGGCTTTCGGTTACGAGAAAAAATCAGTCGAACGCTTCGACGAGGTCAACGGCAGGCTCTACGGCGTCGCGTGGAAGGCCCAGTTCGTTTCCGGCATCATCATGCCGGTGATGAACTTCATCAACAACATCGGATACGTCTTCATAGCGGCGATAGGCGGGGTTATGGCGGCCAGGCGCTTGCTTACCCTCGGCGACATCCAGGCCTTCATCCAGTACGCCAGGCAGTTCACCCAGCCCATCATACAGACCGCCAACATCGCCAACATCCTGCAGTCGACGATGGCCGCCTCAGAGCGCGTCTTCGAGGTGCTCGACGAGCCAGAGGAAAGCGCCGACGCGCCATCGGAATCGCAGGCCGCGGAAACGTTCGCCGCGGCCTGCGGCGATGTCGCCTTCGAAGGCATCTCGTTCGGCTACACTGACGGAAAGCTCCTCATGGACGACCTGTCGCTGGTCGCGCCCTGCGGCGAAACCGTAGCAATCGTCGGACCCACCGGCGCCGGCAAGACGACGCTCGTCAACCTGCTCATGCGCTTCTACGAACTGCGGGGCGGACGCATCACCGTCGGAGGCATCGACATACGCGACGTGCCGCGCGGAACGCTCAGGCGCTCCTTCGGAATGGTGCTGCAGGACGCATGGCTGTTCGGCGGCACCCTGCGCGAGAACATAGCCTACGGCCGCGAAGGCGCGACCGAGGACGAGATTGTCGCGGCGGCGACCGCAGCCCACGCGGACCACTTCATCCGCGTGCTGCCCGACGGCTACGACACCGCCCTCAACGAGGACGCGACCAACCTGTCGCAGGGCCAGCGCCAGCTCCTGACGATTGCGCGTGCCTTCCTGGCCGACCCCCGTATCCTCATCCTCGACGAGGCGACCAGCTCGGTGGACACCAGGACGGAACTCGTCGTCCGCAAGGCGATGGAACGCCTGATGGCAGGCCGCACGAGCTTCGTCATAGCCCACCGCCTGTCGACCATCCGCGACGCGCACAGCATCCTCGTGATGAACGAAGGCCGCATCGTCGAAAAAGGCTCGCACGACAGGCTACTTGCCGCCAACGGCTTCTACGCCGACCTGTACAGGAGCCAGTTCCTGGGAATAGAGGAGGCACAGACGGCATGAGGACGAGCGCCGTTTGGCTATAATAATTGACAATGAACAGGACTGGCGCATACTTGGACCATCCAGTGAATCTGGATACATCACAAGTTCCGGGATGATTCGAGGAGACAGCGATGAAGAAGAAATGTGCAGTCCTGTTCGTTGCCGCACTGATCACAACGCTCGTCATCGGATGCGTCACTTCGCCGCAATCGGCCAAGGCGGTACAACCGGTCAGGTTGTCCGTTCTCAACTGGGACCCGTACAACCGGGTCTCAATCGAGAAGCTCCTGGAGTCCTACGGCAAGGACAGTCAGGGATACAATCCCGACAAACGGCCCTATGCCGTCTTCGACTGGGACAACACCATGGTCTTCCTCGACATCGAGGAAGCGACCTTCATTTATCAACTCGAAAACCTCCGCTACGGCGCCACGCCGGAACAGATGAACGCGGCCCTGCGGATGCAGGTTCCGCTCACCGACTTCTCGAAGGCCTACAACAACGCCGCGGGCCAGAGCCTCAACATCGACCTCGTGGCAGGGGACGCGGCTGACAGCTACGCGTGGCTCTACGCCAACTACAAGGGACTCAAGGGCTCGATGCCCATCGAGGAGATCAAGAAGGATCCCCATTACATGAATTTCATCGCCAAGACCAGGTACCTATACGACGCGATAGGCGACACCTTCGACGTCTCGGTCTCGTATCCCTGGGTGCTGTACCAGTTCGCCGGCATGAACGAGAAACAGGTCCGGCAGCTGGTCAACGAGACCATCGAGTGGCAGCTGAAGCAGCCGGTCGAGAAGGTGAAGTGGACCAGCCCGGCATCGCTCCCCGGCGCGGCCGGAGTCGTGTCGGTCAGCTGGAAGAACGGACTCAGGCTGGTGCCCGAGATGCAGGACCTGTTCAGGGCATTCAGGGAGGCCGGGATAGACATCTGGATATGCACCGCGTCCTTCGTCGACGTGGTCAAGGAGATCTCGTCGAACCCGAAGTATGGCTACTTCGGACTCGAGGACCGTGTCGTCGGCATGGAGCTGGAACGCGACGCCGCAGGCATGATACAGGTCGAGTTCAGGCAGGGCTACGACCAGACCCAGGGCAAGGGCAAGACGAAGGCGATCGAGCGCTTCATCGTCTCGAAGTACGGCTACGGCCCGATCTTCGTAGCCGGGGACAGCGAAGGCGACATGAACATGATGCAAGACTTCCCCGACACCAAGCTTGTCCTGATCATCAACAGGCTCAAGGGCAAGGACATCGCGACGCTCTCGAAGCAGGCCTTCGAGTCGTACGGCAAGCCTGACCCGAGGGTGCTGCTCCAGGGCCGCAACGACAACACCGGCCTGTTCGTGCAGTCACAGGCCCACTTCAAGTTCGGCGCCACGGAAGGAAAGATACTGAACTGAATCCGTGGCCGGCCGTCGCCTGACCGCGCCTGCTACGCCTCCATCCGCGCGAGCCGCTTCTCGGCGAACTTCGGGTAGGGGACGAGCAGGGCGACGAAGGCGGCGGCCGGCACCGCTCCGAACCACCACGCGAAGGCCCCAGGCCGCATCCCCGTGATGAAGGCGAGGTAGCCGACACCGGCGGCCAGACCCATCGTGCCCAGGATGGCGATCACCGCGTTGGGGTTCTGCTTCATCGCTGCGATGGGGTTGTCCCAGTCGAGCCGGGGGTTGGCGGTATCGAGCCACAGCCCTCCCAGGTTCAACAAGGTCGACAGCGATAGCGACACGGCCAACCCGGCGGCGAGGCCGGCCGCATCAAGGCCGAGCGCCCTGCCGATCAGGCCCACCCCCACCATGCTGCCGAACGCGCCGAAAATCAGCGCATGGGCCAGCTTGGCCAGCATGTAGGTGCCGGCCTTGACCGGCAGGCTCTTGATGAATGGCAGCGCCTTGGCGTCGCGGGACACCGCCGTGCACGCGATGCTCGTGCTCGATCCCATGAAGGTGCCGACCAGGGCGGCGAGCACTGAACCGAATCCGCCGCCTATCAAGGCCTTCACGCCGGCCATGTCAGGATCGTCGAACATGGCATCGCCGTTGACCAGCAGCATGACGCCGACGATCACCGGCATCAGTAGTATGATGAAGGGCCCGTTGAGCAGGTACATTGGCTCCCGGTTCATCATGATGACTTCCCGCTTCACCATGGCGAGGAACACGGACCCGGACCGGATGCGCCGTGCTATGAAGCGGCCGGCTCCGTCACGGGTAAGCTTGCGTATGTACGACTCGTTGAAGCCGACGAGGCTCCTCGCGTAGGCACCGGACAGGAACAGCACGACCAGCGCGGGCCCCGCGGAGCAGACGACGATCAACGCAAGCATCGAACCAAACGCGCCCGCGGACGCCGGGGCGGACATCGCCATCCACGCGAGCAGCGCGGGAGGATAGGAGTTTCCTGCCCTGGTGACGAGAGAGCCCGGACTCGCGATGCTGCCGGCGAGAGCCGCCGGGTCCTGGAACCTCATCATCATCCCCTGGAAGTATACGTTGAAGAGCAGGCCGCAGGCGATACCGATCACGCCGCCGACGATCATGATGAGCTTCTTGTTCCGCAAAAAGCGCGCCGCCGAGAGCAGGGGTATCTGCAGCGCGTACGAAGCCGCCAGTACCGGAAGCGGAAGCAGCAGGGCGATGATTGTTCCCCAGATATAGAACAGCGGGTGAGGCGATTCCTTGATGCCGAACACCACCATCGTGATCGCCATGAAGAACACCGAGAACGCCGCCTCGGAGACGTACACCGCGGTGAACTTCGCCCCGAACAGCGCGCGCGGCTGTATTGGCATCGCCAGCAGCTGCAGTTCCATATCGTTCAGGTAGTACGTCGACAGCGCGGTCATGAAGCCTACGATGAACGTCAGCATCGTCGCCATCACCACCGCGTTGAGGATGAGGAGGCCCTGCATGCCCAGCACCGCCAGTCCCTTGTACATGCCCAGGTTGAGCATCACGAACAGGTAGCCAAGGTTGCCGGCGACCAGCACCATGAGCACGACAAAGCCCGCCGTCTTCACTGCCGGCTTCAAATCCCGCTTCAAGCCCGGTTTCGTGCCGCGCGGCTTGGCGCTTGAAATATTGTAGAAGCCGCGGATATATAGCCGTGCCAGACTTGGATAGACACTCATGAGGCCGCCTCCGACTCGTCATCGACCAGCTCGAGGAACAGGCTCTCGAGCGAACCGTCGGCGCCCTGCCTTGCCTTGAGGTCGGCCAGGGTTCCGATGAACACGATTTTCCCCCTGTTGATGATAGCCAGCCTGTCGCACAGCTTCTCGGCCACTTCCATCACGTGCGTCGAGAAGAAGACGGTCTTGCCGGCGGCGGCGCGGGAACGCATCGTTTCCTTGAGGGCGAACGCGGCCTTGGGGTCCAGCCCCACCATCGGCTCGTCGAGCACCCAGTTCTGCGGATCGGGAAGGAGGCTCGCAGTGATCAGCAGCTTCTGCTTCATGCCGTGCGAGAAGCTGCCTATGCTGCCCCCGAGCGCGTCCTTTATGCCGAAGAGCGACGCGTACCCGGCGACGCGCGCCTGCCTGGTCGCGGTATCGACGCCGTAGATGTCACCGACGAAGTTGAGGTACTCGGCAGCCTTGAGCCGGGCGAAAAGCTCGGGGTTGTCGGTGACGTAGCCGATGCGGCGCTTGGCTCCGAGCGGGTCGGTGGCGATGTCTATGCCGTCGACCCTGGCATTGCCGGAGTCGGCGCGCAGGATTCCCGTGAGCACCTTGATCGTCGTCGTCTTGCCCGCGCCGTTCGGGCCCAGGAATCCGAATATCTCGCCGTCCTTCACGGTGATTGACAGGTTGTCGACTGCCTTGACCGCGCTCCTGGCGTAGGTCTTGGAAATACCGTTCAGCTCCAGCATCTCATTCTCCTTTGGAACCCTTCTTCCGCTGCCTGACGCACTCGGAAAGCAGGTACTCTATCTGGCCGTTGATGGACCGGAACTCGTCTTCCGACCAGGCCGCGAGCTCGCGCCACAGCGCGGGAGAGAGCCGCAGAAGCAGCTGCTTCTTGTCCGTTTCCTTGCCTGCGGCCATCGCTCTCACCTACGCCCGTCAGTAGATGGACCCGGAATTCACCACCGGCGATACATCCTTGTTGGAGCACAGGACGACGAGCAGGTTGCTTACCATGGCGGCCTTCCGCTCTTCGTCCAGTTCGACGATCTTTTTGGCGCTCAGCTTGGCCAGGGCCAGCTCTACCATGCCGACGGCGCCCTCGACGATCATCTGCCTGGCGGCTATGATGGCGGAAGCCTGCTGGCGCTGGAGCATGGCGGCCGCGATCTCGGGAGCGTACGAAAGGTGGGTGATGCGCGCCTCGCTTATCTCGATGCCGGCCGCCTCGACCTTCATCTGGATTTCTTCCTTCAGCCTGTCCGCCACCACCTGGCTCGAACCGCGCAGGGAGGTCTCGCCTTCATCGTCGCTGGAATCGTAGGGATAGAGGCGCACGATGTTCCGCAACGCCGAGTCGCACTGGGTGGAGAGGTATTCGGCGTAGTTGTCCACGTTGAAGACAGCCTTGGTCGGATTGACGACTTTCCATATCACTACGATGCCAATGATGATGGGATTTCCCAGGGCGTCGTTTATCTTCTGCCTGTCGTTGTTCAGGGTCATGGCCTTGAGAGAAATTGTCCTGCCCGACGATAGCATGCCGAGCGAGCCCGACGACATCCTGATTCCGCCCGCGGGTTTTTCATCGGCCGGGGTCGCAGCGGTATTCCTCGAACCGGCGGGACGCCCGGCCGCCACGAAGGGATTGACGAAATAAAATCCCGCCTCCCTGAGGCATCCGGCATATTTTCCGAACAGGGTGAACACAAGCGCCTCGTTGGGCTTGAGCACCTTGAGTCCTGTGAACAGAAGTGGTCCAACGAGACAGAGCCAGACCAGGCTGAGCACTGCGCCGGCAAGAGCAAGGAGAGTCACCCCGCCTGCGTCCATCGCCACGGCGCAGACCACGAACAAGCCGGCGGAACCGAGCATTAGCAGCAGGTCGAGGATCAGGACCGCCATGCCGCCGACATGTCCAAGAGCGCGCTCCCTTTCTTCGGGGACCCTGGTAGAAAAACCGCTATCCGCACCCATGGCACTCTCCTTTTCGCTTGGTCCGTTCACGATATCATTATGATATCATAATGATAATAGCACGCTTATCATGAAAATACAAGGGACGTTGCGGGATCTCGGGGAAGACGTACATTCGATACTGGAACGTGGCTCGATAGGAATGGCAGAACAGGAGGTTCCCGGCACGTCAGTGCAGGGTACCTGCCTGACTGATTTCAGCGAACGCGGCGTCGATGAGCCGGCGCGACAGGCTCCCTATCATCGGCAGCGGAGGATGGTCGTCCGGGCCGAACCATCCTGCCTCGGCTATCTCCACGCCGTCGGGCTTCAGTTCGCCGGAGCGCCAGGCCGCGGTCATACCTATCATCAGCTGGTCGGGGAAGGGCCAGGGCTGGGAACCCAGATAGCCCCGGGGTTCGACCTCGACCGAGACTTCCTCGAGCACCTCGCGCCGTACGCAAGATTCGAGCGTCTCGCCGGGCTCGACGAAGCCTGCCAGGATGCTCCAGGCGCCGGTCTTGTTAGCGGCGTTCCTCGCCAGGAGTACCCGCTGGCCTCTCCTGACGACGGCGAGCACCGCGGGGGAAAGGCGCGGAAACGACAGAGCGCCGCAGGCCGGGCAGAGCCTCGCCAGCTCGTCTGCCTTGTCGCCGTTGGGCGCACCGCAACGGCCGCAGAACCGCGTCGAGGTCCGCCAGTTGACGAAGGACATCGCGCGGGCGGCTCCGAGCCACTCTGGCTCGGGCAGGGCGCCGATGACGCCGCGGAACGGCATCCATTCCCAGCCCGCCGGCGCTTCGACGCCCGCGGGATAGAGCTCGGCCGCTGATCCGTCGGCAAACGACATGCGCTCGGACGGTTCCCCGAAGGCGTCCGGTTCAAGCCGGGCAGAGTCGAGGTCGAGGGCATTCCGGCCAGCCATGCCGCTGCGCCGGACAAGGATTTCACCTCCCCGGAACGCGTGTCGAACCGATGGCGAAATCATTCTACCGACTTGGCCTCTCCGTAGAAACGGATGTACTCGTTCCTCTTGCCGGCGTGCTTCCTGCATACGACTATGAGCCGGTCCAGCTCCTTGCGCTCGGCGGCGACGAGAGTCTGGGCAGAAAGCGACTCGAGCTCGGAAAGGAGTTCCGGACCCTGGAGCGCATTGAACGAGGCATCGGCCGTCTCTCCCGCGAAACGCAGGCACGAGCCGGGGACCTTGCCGAATTTCCCGTGGATTGACTCGAGTTCGAATACCTCTATCAAGGGGTCGCCTTCAAGATCCTCTACCGATACGAATACGCTCATGGGGTCTCCTGTTGGCCGCGAGTATACGTCACGCCGCGGCGGAGGTAAAGGATGGGTGCCTATTCCGCGGCAACCGACTGGTCCCAGAGCCGCCTGCAATAGGCCAGGCTGTCGGCACCGGACCCGGGGGGCAGCGAAACGACCCCGTCATAGTCCATCCTGCGGAGGGCATCCATGAACGGTACGTAGTCATAGCGGTCGGACGACCGGGGCGGCACGGAGCTTCCAGGTATCTCGGGATGCTCCAGATGCACATGGCCGATCCGCTGACCGCAGTCCGTCATCTCGCTCATGCCCGCATGCAGTTCGACAAGGTCCCGCGGGCTCACCAGCACCGCGAGATTCGGCTTGTCAAGCATGGAGAAGCACTCCCGGATGTCTTCAAACGAGTTGATGAAATTGGTCCGCCTCGCTCCAAGCGGCTCGAGGCATACATCGATACCGAAACGCTCGGCGATTCCGCAGAGCATGAACATGAACTGGTAGAAATGCTCCCTTGCCGTCGAGACATCGCCCTCCACCGGCAGAAGCCTCGAGCGACCGTCGCCCCAGACCAGGGTCCTGCAACCAAGTTCGGATATCCTGCGCACAGCGGTGCCGAGGTATTCGGTCCAGTAGTACGTATTGAATCCCTGCTCGGTGACCTGCACTCCCTTTGGAAGCGGCGCCTCGAAGACCTCGAAGGAGAGTCCCGCGGCCGAGAGCCGCTTCCTCTCGGCCGGAAAGTCCGCATCGTCACGTTCCATCACGACGTCGACCGGCAACTGGACGCCCTCGAAGCCGTGGGCCCTGGTCTCGTCCAGCCCAGCCATGGTCGCAACCCGTACAGCCCATCGTATGCTCATTGAACAGTTCCCTTCATGAAGCCAGCAGATTGACGAGGGCCTCCAGCGCGAGGATGTAGCTCTTCTTCCCGAATCCGCCTATCACCCCGACGCAGACCGCGGCAATCACCGAGGTGTGCCTGAATTCCTCGCGGGCGTACACGTTGGAGATGAATACCTCGACGCAGGGGACGAGCATCGCGCCGATCGCGCTCCTGAGGGCGTAGCTGTAGTGCGCCAGGGCTCCGGGGTTGATGATCACCCCCGCGTATTCCCCGGGCGCCCTCTGCAGGCTGTCGATGATGTCGCCCTCGCTGTTGAACTGGAGGCAATCGACCAGAACATCAAGTTCAGCCGCCCTTTTTTCGAGTCCGGCATGGATGTCCTCCAGGGAGCCATCCTTGTATATCGAGACTTTCCTCGTCCCCAGCAGGTTCAGGTTGGGACCGGAGATGACCAGGAACTTCTTCTTCATGTCAGCAGCCCTCCATCCAGTCCGCGAATCACGCCAACCATGGATCGGTCGTCGTTTCCATCAGGGCCCGGAGACCCAGGACGTAACTCTGCGAGCCAAAGCCGCAGATCTGTCCGACACAGACCGGCGCTATCAGCGAGACGTGCCTGAACGGCTCCCGCTTGTAGATGTTCGAGATGTGCACCTCGATGACCGGTATCTTGATGGCGCCGATCGCATCCCGGATGGCGATCGAGTAATGCGTGTAGGCGCCGGCGTTCAGCACGATGCCGTCGACGCGGTCGAGGCAGCCATGGATATGGTCGACCAGCGCGCCTTCGGAGTTGGCCTGGAAGAAGTCCACCTGGACGCCGAGCCTGCCCGCCTCCGCGGCGATATCTCCGTTTATCTGCTCGAGCGTCTTTCCGCCGTATATTCCGATCTCGCGCTTGCCCAGCATGTTCAGGTTGGGGCCGTGGATGATCGCTATGCGTCCATATGCCATGCGTAGCCCTCCTGTCGCTTGAAACCCGGGTAGAGAAATGACTGGTCCGCCGGATCAGCGCATACTACACATAGAAACATTTCAATGTCAAACGTCCAGCGTCCCGCCCGAGTATGTAAACAGAATGCCGCTCCGGTGTATAGTGTCATCATGAGAGTCAGGATCCGGATGCGGCTCTTCGCATCGTTGCAGAAGTGGAGCGGCGGAAAAACCCTCGAGCTGGACCTCGAAGAGCCGGCAACCCTGGGAGCGGCGCTGCACCGCCTCGGCATCCCCGAATGCGAGGTGGCTATCGTCATCACCAACGGCAACAGAAGCCCGCAGGACGCCCCGCTGCGTGACGGCGACGATATCCAGCTGTTCCCGGCGATCGGTGGGGGCTGAGACCGACATGCGACAAGGCCGTCTGGCCGCGCGCTGCGGTCAGGCGGCCCGTGCGGACGGTTCCGCTACATCTTCGCTATCATGAAAGCATAGGTGCTCGTGGTGACGCCGTCAGGCGCGGTCACGACGATGGTGATGATTGAGCCGGCCGTGGCTTTCACCGCCGTCCCGGACCTCGAGGCGGAAGCCTTGCCGTTGACGGTGATCGACTTGATCTTCGTCGACATGGCCGTCGGGATTATGGTGATGCCGTCGGTCGCCTTGGGCACCTCGATCACATAGCTGTATGTCCACGGATCGAACTTGTTCCGCAACGCGTACGACACTGTCTCCATGCCGCCTGCCCAGGCAAACGGCGCCGGATCGGGCTGCCATGAGACCGTCGTTCCCATCAGCCTGCCGCCCTCGACCTCGAAATTGGACAGTACCGAGTATTTGAGGTAGCCGTCCTTGCCGTTGTAGTTGACCGGACTCGACGTCAGGTACTCAGTGCCGTCGCCCATCGTGCCGGCCAGCTTGAGGGCGATCCAGTTCGTGCCGTCCTTCCACATGTCGCCGATCATCGTCGTCCTGCTGTTCGGCGCGTCGTTGTTGCCGCGCAGGGTCGGGGTGCATCCCGCCTCGCCGTTGTCAACAACCTGTTGCAGAGCCGCCTCGAAGAGCCTCAGGTTGGCATCGGACAGCGGCGTCTCGTCATGGCCGGTGAAGAGCCTGGTCGTCTTGCCGCCTGCCTTCTTGTAGTTCGAATAGGTCTGCTGGGCCAGCGACAGGAGGAGGTCGACCCTGACTCCGGAGACGTTGACGTTGTCCGCAGAGCCGGCCCTCGTGCAGCCGTAGATGTCGGAGGCGAATATCAGTCCGTTGGCCTTGTCCTGCAGGATGATGTTTCCGTTGGCGTGTCCCGGAAGCGTGTAGACGTACAGGTCGCAGCCTCCGAGGCTGAACTTGTCACCCTCCTCGACGTTCCTGATCTTGCCCTGCCCGGCGGCGGTCGGGAACACCGCGGGGAAGGGGCCGCTCGTGGCTCCGACCGCGGACCATCCGCGCTTGTTCAGGTATACGTCGACTCCGGCCGCAAGGAAGTTTGGTCCCTGCATGTCGTGATCACCGTGCTCGTGTCCTATGACCAGGAAATTCGGCTTCGTGGCGATGTTCTTGTCGATGTACGCCTTCAGGTTGGCAACGTTCGACGGTGTCTGCAGCGCGTCGAATACCAGGCCGCGGTCCTGCCCCTCGATGTACCACGCCATCGCGCGGACCGACTCGGAGTCGTTGCATATCCTGTATACCGCCGGACTGGTCGCGGTCTTCTCCTGGATCAGCAGGTGCTGGAAATCGGCGACAACCGGCCGGTACAGGCGCCAAGTGAAAGTCTGTACCGGGCTGGCGGCCATGCCGTCCTTCAGCGCGATGGCCTTGTAGACCACGTTCCGTTCGGGTAGCTGAGCGGTCGACAGCATCTCGTTGATGTGGCCCTTCGTGGCGACGGTGTACACCGCGCTGGCCGAGGTGGGCGTCGATCCGTCGGTGGTGTAATGGATGACCGCGCCGGGAGTCGGGCAGAACAGCTTGACGTAACGCCTCGGCGCACTCGCGTTCTGCATCGGCACGGCCTGCACCGGCGAAACCATCGAGGAGGTGAGCCTGTCGAACATGGCGGCGGCCTCGGCCGCCCCGAGAGGCGCCGTGGGCTTGAAGGCCGTCGGCGTCAGGCCGGACATGAAGCCCGAGGCGACCATCGAGTTGACGCCGTCCCTGATCGACGCGTCGATCTTCGACCTGTCCGAGAAGCCGGCCAGCGCATCCTTGGATGACACCGGTAGCCTGAAGGCCAGCGCAAGGATAGCGGCAGCCTCCTGCCTCGTGACGGCCGCTCCCGGATTGAAGTTGCCGGACGCATCGGGACTGATCAGCCCTTGCTCGTACGCCACCTCTATCTGCTTGCCGAACGGATCGGCTGTCCTGACATCCTTGAACTGCTTGAGCGGAGACTTCCAGATGTCGTTGTACTCCGTGGGATGTGGCCATTCGAAGTAATCCGATATCCGGGCGACGAACTCGGCCTTCGTGATGGTACCTTCCCCGGTCGGAACCGAAACGCAGGCGGCCAGCGACAGCGCCAGCGCACATCCGATAAGCAGGCTTATATACCCTATCTGTCTCTTGAACATGACGTTTCCTCCTGAGCGAACCTGAGCCATGGATTGTCGAGATTCTTTGCGACTCCCGCGGGGAACGGCACTGCGGCCGATCCTCCGGGCATCATGCCTGGAGCGACATCGCGGCACCTCCTGTCCCGGGAAGCGGCGCGGACATGGATGCCGGATCGCCGGACCTATCCGATATCACTGCGATATATCTGATCGGTATAAAAAATACTTCTATCAACGCAGGAATCACCTCACCCTCCCCCTGGCGTATCAGTCCTGATCCCATTCATCCGCTCAGTCTTTCGGCCATTCGAGCAACTCGATGAGCCCTATGAACTTGTGCCGGAGGAAACAAAGCTGGTTTTTCTGGAACACGCCGCCGGTGATCGGCTCGTGGATCGCGTATTCACCGGTGGCCAAGAGTTCATCGACCTTCCTGTGGATATCCTCCACGTCGTAGCAGACGTGATGAAACGCGATGGCTTCGGTGCGTGCATCCGGCGTTACGGCGGCAAACGACGGCCTGGAAGGATCCGCGACCTGCAGGAGCTCGATGATCGATTCGCCGAGCCTGACCCGCTGGATCAGCATGTTCTTGGGGACGTGGTGCCTGACGTCATCATGGGCCTTCTCGAAGCCCATCAGAAGGTAGGCGTCGACAGCCTGCGCGAGATCCATCGTCACGAAGGCCAAGTGGTTGAGTCTCACGCGGGGGTTCCTCAGTCGTTCGTCAGTATGACCTTGATCTCGGTCGAATTTCCCGAGGCCAGGTCTTCGAATATCCTCGGGCCATCGGACATGGGCAGAACCGAGGTGACCATCTGCCTGACGTCGAGCTTGCCGTCGATGATCATCTGGAGTCCTTCGCGCATCTCGGTCGTGTACATGTAACTGGTCAGCAGCTTGAGCTCCTTGACCACGGCATGCTTATATTCGATCTCCATCTTCGGCGAGGCCATGCCTACGAGCATCATCGTGCCGCCGTTACGGACTATCTCGATGCCGGTGTTGACGGTCGCGGGAACCCCGGCGGCGTCGAAGACGATGTCGACGCCCAGGCCGCCGGTCAGCTTCCTCACCTCGGCCTGTACCTCGCCCTTCGAGTTGATGCCATCGGTGGCTCCGCACTTCTTCGCCATCGCGAGCCTGTTATCGAGGACGTCGATCGCGATGATCTTCGCGGCGCCGAAGGCCTTGAGGCACATGATGCCCATCAGTCCGATCGGACCCGAGCCGAAGACGGCGACGGTCTTGCCCTTGATGTCGCCGAGGTGCTTGGTCGCCCGCAGCGATATCGACAGCGGCTCGACCATGGCGCACGCGTTGAACGATACGTGCGCCGGCAGTGGCATGATCTTCTCCGCGGGAGCCAGCACGTAATCGGCCATGGCGCCGTTGTAGCTGCCGGCCTTCATCGTCGTCCCGATGATGTAGCGATTGTCGCAGACATTGTCGAGGCCGTCCTTGCAGTCCTGGCATTTCCCGCAATACAGGTTGGTCACGACGCCGACCCGGTCGCCGACCTTCATGCCCGTAACACCCTGCCCCAGAACCGCAATCTCGCCCGAAAACTCGTGCCCCATGATCAGCGGAGCGACGCGCATCGCCGAGCCGCCCTTGTAGCCCGACAGGTCGGATCCGCAGATCGACACCGCACGGACCTTTACCAGGACTTCGCCATTCTTCGGCGCCGGGGTGGCGACTTCCTCATAGCGCAGGTCGCGCGGTCCATGATATACGAGTGCCTTCATTTTGTTTCTCCTTGTGCCCTGTAGGGCCTGATTCCGTGCGCCTCGAAGAAGCGCAGTCCTTCCTGTATCTCGGACCTGAAATCCTTGAACACGGACGCCTCGATCGAAATGATTTCCTTGTAGGCCATATTCTTGAGGGCGTCGAGGAACGGCGAGTAGTCGAATCCGTCGTCGACGCGAGGGAAGACCCTCTCGGGGAAGATGGTCGTCGGGTTGTCCAGGTGGACGTGCTTTATGAACGGTTCGTATTTCGCGATCTCGTCCAGCGGCCGTCCGAGCTCGACCATGTAGCGGTAGTCGACGAAGGTCTTCAGGTTGGGCCTGCCGTACTTCCTGATGAACTCGACGGCTTCCGGGAGGTTGTTGACGATGTTCGACAGCTTCTTGCCGAGTGGCTCGATCAGGACGGTGATGTTGTGTTCCGCCGTTATATCGAGCAGCATCGTGAAGAATTCGTCGAACTTGGCCGCAGCGCCTTCGATATCGCCTTCGACCGGAAGGCTGCGGGCCTTTCCGTTGCCGAACACGAAATACCGCGCGCCCATCCCGGCCGTCCTGTCGGCGGCCTTGCGCAGGAAATCCCTGTAATACGCGAGGTCGAACGACGGATCGGAGATCCTCGAGTCAAGCGGTATGGGGTTGTCGAATACCTCGGCGGGTATGCCGCACGAGCGGAGCCTGGCGAGCGCGGTCCTGTACTGCGCGTCGTCGAAGCCCATGATCTCCCTGACATGCAGCTCGGCGCAGTCGTAGCCGGCGGCGGCGATGTCGTCGAGATCCTTCGTGAATCCGAAACAGCTCAGGCGCATTCGAATCATGTCGCCCCCGTTACTTGACGTAACCGAACAGACGCGGCAGGAAGAGCGACAGCGGCTCGATGTAGGTGACGAGCAGTAGAGTAACGATCTCGGCCACAAGGAACGGAAGCACGGCCTTGGACACCTTCTCTATAGACAGCTTCGTGATTCCACAGACGACGTAGAGGCACAGGCCCACGGGCGGAGTGATGAGGCCTATCATCAGGTTGAGCACAACGATCGCGCCGAGCATGACCGGTTCTACCCCGAACGGCTTGGTGATCGAGAGGAGTATCGGCACCAGGATGATGAGCGCCGCGGTCCCCTCCATGAAGGTTCCCACTATCAGCAGGACGACATTGATCGCGAGCAGCAGCGTGTATTTGTTGGTGAATACCTCCGCGACGTACAGGGCCATCCGCATCGGTACTTCCTCGGTCACGAGCGCCCAGTTGAAGACATTGGAGCACGCGATGACCAGGAACACGACGCCGGAGGTCTTGGCCGTGACCATGAAGGCTTCCTTGATTTTTTTCCAGTTGAGTTTCCGGTATACGAACATGCCGACGACGAGAGCGTAGACCACGGCGACGGCCGAGGCCTCGGTCGCCGTGAAGATGCCGCCGAGGATGCCGCCGAGGATGATCAGTGGCATCATCATCGGGACGATACCGGCCAGCGATGCTGCCGCCATTTCCCTGAACGTCGGCCAGCGGGCCGCACGAGGATAGTTCCTCTTCTTCGAAATGATGGCGTTGACCACCATCAGGCTCAAGCCCAGCAGTATCCCGGGAAACATTCCCGCGAGGAACAGCGCGGCCACCGAGGTCGAGCCGACGAGGGAATAGACCACGAAGGGGATGCTCGGCGGGATGATCGGGCCTATGACCGATGACGAGCAGGTTACAGCGGCGCTGAAATCCTCGTCAAAGCCTTCCTCGACCATCGCCGGTATCAGCATCGAACCAAGGGCCGAGGTATCGGCGACCGCGGAGCCGGTAATGCCTGCGAAGAACATCGACGCGAGGATGTTTACGTGGCCGAGACCGCCCCTGAGCCTGCCGACGAATACGGAGGCGAGGTTTACCAGCCGGGTGGTGATGCCTGTGCTGTTCATCAGCTCGCCAGCGAGCACGAAGAACGGTATGGCCATGAACGGGAACACGTCTATGCCGGTGAACATCCGCTGGGCGATGAGGCCGAGCGTGATTCCCTTGGAGACCAGGAACAAGAGGCTTGCCGTCCCGAGGCTGAAGGCGATCGGCACGCCGATCAGGAGGAGCACTATGAAAGAAACCATCGATATCAGCATATGACTGTCCTACTTGCCTTCAACGGGGGCTTCGGGCTCCCAGCGGAACCCGACGAGAAACAGCACGTTTTCTATCGCCATCAGGAAGAGTCCGATGGTGACGGCGAAGTAAGGTATGACCATCGGGATCTCCATCGCGCTCGATGTCTGTATCGATAGCGAATCCAGGTGGGAGAATGACATCACGAGGACGATGACGAGGAACGCGATGACGATGGAACGGCTGATGAATTCCATGACGCGGCGACCGGCGGGAGGCAACAGCGCGATGACGGCGGTGATGCCGACATGGGCTTCTTCCCTCGTTGCGAGCACGGCGCCGAGGTAGGCCATCCATATCATCATGTAGCGTCCGAGTTCCTCGGTCCACGATATCGAGTTGTGGAGCACATAGCGGAAGAACACGCCTGTCGCCACGTTCGCCACCATTACCCCGACCAAGAGGGCGATAGTCCATTCTATGCCCGTTTCCATCACGCGTATGATCATGGGGCGTCGTTTCAGGTTCAGCATGTTCGCAGTCCCTCCTTGGATTTCGGCGCGGCAGGAAGGAGACGGGGATTGAAGTCCCGCCTCCTTCCTGTACGGGTCATTTTTACTTGAGAGACGCCTTCTGCTGGGCTACGACTGCCTTGACGGCCGCAAGGGCCTCGTCGATCAGCTTCTGGTCGATCTTGGTCTTGAGCCAGTCGATGACGGGTTGCTGGGTCGCCTTCTGGAACTGGGCCAGCTCGGCTTCGGTCGGAACGTAGACTTCGTTGCCGGCATCGAGCAGGACCTGGATGCCCTGCGCGCCAATCAGCTGGGAGACGCCGCGGCCGACGCCCGAAGCGACCTGGGCGGAATCGAGGACGATGTACTGGAGGTCGGCCGGGAGGCTCTGGAAGAACTTCTCGTTGATCACGAACCAGTCGACGCCGTAGACGTGGCCGTCAAGGGTGATGTACTTGTTCACCTCGTTCAGCTTGGCCATCAGGATCGTCGGCACGGGATTCTCCTGCCCGTCAACGACCTTGGTCTGGAGCGCAGTATAGGTCTCGGTCCAGGCTATCGGGGTGGGATTGGCGCCGAGCGCCTTGACCATCGTCACGTAGAGAGGAGTCTCCTGGACGCGGATCTTCATGCCCTTCATGTCAGCCGGGCTCTTGATCGGCTTGATGCTGTTGGTGAAATTGCGGAAGCCCACCTCAGCGAACGCCAGGTTGCGCATGCCGGTTTCCTTGAGGAACCTCTGTGACAGGCTCTGTCCGAAGGGGCCGTCCATAACCGCCCATGCGACCTGCGGTGTCGGGAAGAGGTACGGGATGTCGGTGACCATCGCCGAGGGGAAGAAGTTGGCGATGACGCCAGATGCGATACCGGACTGGATGGTGCCCATCTTCACGGCCTCGACATATTCGCGCTCGGCTCCGAGGGCGCCGGCGCCGTAGACCTTCACGTTGATCCGGCCGCCGGAGCGCGAATTGACCATGGCCGCGAAGGCGACGGCCTGCGCGTGCTTCCTCGACGTGGTCACGTCGGTAGGATCGGCGTGCGCGAGCTTGAGCTCGAATACCTTGGCCTGGCCGAACGTGGCCGTGACCGTGATCGCCAGTATGCAGAGAAGCGTTACCAGCTTTTTCATTCGAATGCCTCCCAAAATAGGACCATCGACGTTTCTCCCCACAAGGGGAGTTCTCCCTCGAGGGGAGAGATCAGCTTGGCCAAGCTATCGTGTACAAGTGCTTGCCGCCATTCAACGGACCCTTGAGCAGGGCCTCGATCTCGGCCGGATCCCGCTGGCTCATCAGCCTGCCCTCGGGAAGCTTTCCGACCGGGAAGCGCTCCATGATGTCGCCGTGGAGCTTTACCAGGTAATTGAGGACGTTCTCGATCGCCTTCGTCGCCTTCGCCGGATCGGCCAGCGTCGCCTTGCCCAGGACGCCCTCGGGGAAGGTGACGCATTCGATGCCCGTGCCTCCGATGATGCAATGGCCGGGGATAGGGTTGCCGTAGATGTCGCCGCCGCGATCGACGTGTCCTGGCGGCAGGAATCCCTTGATGCTAGTGTCCTCGGCGTGCTCCTGTTGGCACAGCTCAGGGAACAATGCCAGCGATATCGACTGCTCCGCTTCGTCCGCGTGCTGGAAGGGATTGTCGAACGGGCCGCCGTGGGCCTTGTCCATCAGGTCCTTCGCCATGACGCGGGGAAGGTCGACGAACATCACCATCGCCGGCACCTGGTACTTCTTGCCCCACTCCTGGATGGCGGACGGCAGCGCGTATTCCTGCCCGTGCATGCTGATGAAGATCTGCTTGCGGAATCCGGTGTTCCAGAATCCCGAGATCATCGCGCGCAGGTGATCCATGAACACGTTGTCGGGGAGCGGCACCGTGCCAGGCTGCCCGATGTGGTGGAAGGGATGAGAGCCGTACCACATGGGCATGGCGACGGTGCATCCGGTCTTCTTCGCGACCATCTCGGCGATACGGGTGACGATGAAGGTATCCTCGCCGTAGGGACCGGCTGCGCCGTGGTTCTCGGTCGAGCCGACCGGGATGATGATCACGTCGTTCTTCTTGAGCCTCTCCTCGACGTCGAACTTCGTCATCGTCTGGAAGTAGATCTTGGACGGCTTGTCCATCTGCCCTTCCTGCGGGAATTTCCAATCAGACATGCTGTTCCTCCCTTTCCGGTCAGAGCCTGTGGCTCTTGAGCTGGGGCGCGTACACCCATACGAACTTGAGTTTCGTCGTCCCGGTGTTGACGATCTGGTGCTTGGCTCCCGGCGGGTTGTACACGCAGATTCCCGGCCTGAGTTCGATCTCCTCGTCGGCCGTGATGAATTTCCCCTGGCCTTCCAGGAAGAGCATCACTTCCTCCTCGGTCTCGTGGATATGCTCCGGGACCATTGAACCAGGCTCGGTCTCGTTGACTCCGAGCGCGAGGTTCTGCGAACCGACCGTCTTCTCGGAAATCAATATCCATGAAGCCCGGGGAGGGGTCTTCCTCTCGGGCTCGACCTTGTTGATATCGATCACTTTCAATCCTGCCATGCTCTTCTCCTCCCAGTAGAAAACGTTCTGTCAGCCGATGAAAATTCCGCCGTTCACATCCATGGTGATTCCGGTCACCCAGTCGGATCGGCTCGATGCAAGGAATATGACCGCGTCCGCGACATCCTCGGGCAGGCCGTCCTTGGGGACCGCACGTCCGGCGTTCCAGGTCGCGAACACGTCAGGGGCATACTGCCTGGTCTGGTCGGTGAGGATCGGGCCCGGGCAGATCGCGTTGACGTAGATGTTGTCGGGACCAAGTTCCCTGGCCAGCACCTTGGTAATCCCGAGCAGTCCGGCTTTCGACGCGGCGTAGTTGACGCCGACTCCGGGCCTGCCGGTCCGCGCGCCGAGCGACGCGATGTTCACGATCTTCCCGTATTTCTGCTTCTTCATGACCGGTGCCACCGACTTGCAGCACAGGAAGGGACCGGTCAGGTTGACGTTGATCACCTGCTCGAACAGTTCGAGGGTCATGTTCTCAAGCGTCTCGTGGCGGGATATTCCAGCGTTGTTCACGATCGCGTCGATCCGGCCGAACGTGTCGACCGTCCTCGCTACGGCGGCCTTCACGTCAGCTTCGTCGGTCACGTTGACCTTGAGCGCCAGGACCCTGGCGCCGCTGGGGTCGAGTTCATTCGCGGCCTTCTCGACCGACTCCAGGTTCATGTCCCAGAGTACGGTGAACGCGGCTTCTGCATAGGCTTTTTTCGCGATGGCCAGCCCGAGCCCGAGTCCGGCGCCGGTCACGATCACGACCTTGTCCTTCAGTTCCATCATCGGCTCTCTCCTGTGCTCTACAGCTGGTCCGCGGGCACGTAGCCGTCCCACATCGACTTCATCGCGTCCATCGGGACGTCGAACACGGCGTTGTTCGGTGGCAACGGCTCGTCCGCCATGAACTCGGGAATCGGGAAGAACTCTTCCGATCCGCCCGCCCTGGCGTTGACCTCGCGCTCGGTCCTGATCACGCCCCATGCCAGCGCGCCCACGTCCTTGACCGACATGTCCCAGCCGTACCTTCCCTTGAGCAGGTTGGCGAACATCTCCGGCTTCTTGAGGAAGGGCGGACGGACGAAGAGGCAGACGCCGAGCGCGTCGAGCAATGCCGCGCGGATCTGCAGTTTCCTGGAACTCTCTACCTGTCCTTCCGCTTTCAGCGGGTCGATGGTCTTGAGTGTCTCGAAGGCGTTGCCGGCGGTGTGGTCGGCTCCCATCGGCGACGTTATGTACGTCACGCCGTTTCCCTTGACGCCCCGAGGGTCATAGCCGGGAATCGCCTGCCCCTTGATCACTGGCACGCGCCGGATTCCGAGAAGCCGTCCGGTTATCTTCGCTCCGTTGCCGAGGATCCGGCCGAGGTAGGTACCCTGCCCGATCTGCCTGATCAGGTCCTTTGCGCCTTCCGCATCTCCGAACTCGACGATACCCGCCTCCATCGCGACGCCTATCGCCGCGCCCGTCTCTATGGCGTCGACCCCGACCTGGTTGCACAGGTGGTTCATCTCGGCTATGTCGTCGAGGCTGCCGATGCCGCAATTGGATCCGAGCAGCGAGATGTTTTCGTACTGTATGGATGCGACGAGCTTCTTGCCTGACTTGTCCGGGAATATGTTGCTGCACTTGATGACGCAGCCCGCGACACAGGCCTGACCGGACTTGCCGCCGCGGGACAAGATTTCCTCCCTGACGCGTTCCCCGGCGATGTCGTCGGCCTTCTCGAAGCTGCCGGCGCTGAAGTTCCTCGTGGGCAGCAGGCCCGAGGAGTTGGCCAGCGCCAGTATTGCCGGCGTTCCGAAGAGGTTCCGGTTCTCGGTCTTCGGATCCGCGAGCAACGACTCGGCCATCCATCTGGAAGTTTCCTGCAGCAGGGTCTTGTCGAAATACCGTGGGACGTACGCCGAGCCCGAGTCGTCTATCACGATGGCCTTGATTCCCTTGGAACCCATCAAGGCTCCCAGCCCGCCGCGCGCCGCGTACCGGATCTGCACGTCGTCGTTGTCAGGCGACGCGATTCCCGCCCCGTACATCATCATCTCGGCGGCTGGCCCGATGCAGAATATTCCCGCGGACTTGCCGTAGGTTTCCCTGAGGACCGCGACGGTATCGTCGACCAGCAGGCCCTTGAGCCCGGGAGCGCTGACGAGGCTGTATCCGTCGGCGCGGATCTCGAGGATGTCGGTGGTCGGCGACGCCGGAGTCTCCTCGAGTATCAGGGCGCGGATGCCGAGCCTGGCGAATTTCTTGCCGGCCCATCCGCCGATGTTGCTTTCTTTGACGCCGCCGGTCAGCGGGCTCTTCCCTCCGATGGACATCTGTCCCGACGTCGTCACATTGGTGTCGGCGAGGAGCCCCGACGCGAAGATCAGCTTGTTGCGACGGCCTGTCGGTTCGCAGTTCGGGGGGACTTCGCGCAGGAGGGCATGCGCGATGAACGACCTGCCGCCCCATCGCCGCTCCTCCTCGGTCGCCGTCTGCGCGAGTATCCGCCGCGTCCTGGTATCGACCCTGACTATTGTATCCATCAACGATTCTCCGCGTCCTTAGGAATTGCCCAGACGGACCGGGCTGCCGAGCCTTGCCAGGATCTCGTCGATGCTCTTGACGACGGCGTCGGTAACGTCGATCCCGAGTCGTTCGCCATCCTTCGCCTTCTTGATTTCAAGTTGCCCCGGCAGCAGGATCTCGTCGAATCCGGGTTGCCTGCGGAGCGCCTTGATCTGGCCGGTGTATTCGGTGATCAACCGGTCGAAGGTCTCCTTGCCCACGAAACGTCCGATGTCGATGCAGATGAAGGCCGCCCCGACTCCTGTCTTGCCTTCGAGCTCGTGAAAACTCCTGAGCCCGCGTCCGTACGCCGCACCGGAGAGCATCCCCGAGATGATGTCGATCATCATCGCAAGCCCCGAGCCCTTCGGGCCTGCAAGCGGGAGCAGGCAACCCTTCATCGCCTTCTTCGGATCGGTCGTCGGCTCGCCGCCCTCGTCCAGGGCCCAGCCGAGAGGAATGGGCTGGCCGCTCAGCGACGCCAGCCTGATCTTGCCCCGAGCGACAATGCTCGACGACATGTCCAGCACCAGCGGATCGCCCTGCCCGCAGGGGATGGCGATGGACAGCGGGTTCGTGCCGAAGAACGGCTCGGCTGCGCCGAATGGCGCGACCGACGGATTGCCGTTGGTGGTGATGATGGAGATGACGCCGCGGCGCGCGGCGGAGACCGAGAGGCAACCCAGGGCGCCGATGTTGTTGGTGTTGCGCAGCGTCACCATGCCGATGCCGAATTCGAGGGCCTTGGCGATCGCGGTGTCCAGGGCGCTGTACGCCGCGACCTGCCCGAGCCCGTCGTTTCCGTCGAGCATCGCGGTCGCCGCGTCATCCGATACGACCGTGACCCTCGTCGGGAACGTAAGCATTTTCGCCTCGGCACGCTGGGCCACCAGGCGGAGGAGATTGATGCCGTGCGTGCTTACGCCGCGCAGGTCGGCCTGCACGAGGGCCATGGCGGCGACCTCGACGTTCCCGCCGCTCTCGCCCAGCCTGGTCAGGATCTCGGCTGCCACTTCCAGCAGGGTCTTCTCGGCGAATCTCATGTCGTCCTCACTCTTCCACGAGGCCCAGGGATTCGAACACCTTCTCGAGGCTGTTGAGTTCCACGCTAGAGACGCCGCTCTCGAGCTGGGCTGCCTTGCCCTCCTCGAACTGGACGCGCTTCAGCGATTTCTCCAGCACGTCGGCGCAATCGGCCGCCCTGACCACGACCATGCCGTCACCGTCGCCGAGGATCAGGTCTCCGGGAAAAATCGTCGCCTGTCCGAAGTTGACCGGGTAGTTGACGATGCCGAGGGTCGTCTTTACGGTGCCCTTGATGGCGAATCCTCGGCAGAACATCGGGAAGCCCATCTTCGCGATCTCCGCCGAGTCGCGGACGCAGCCGTCGATGGCGAGGCCCGCCAGACCGCGGGCCTGCGCTGCCGTTGCCATCATGCCGCCCCAGTAGCCGAATTCGTACGCCCCTCCGACGGTCGCGACGAGGACCGAGCCTGCGGGCGCACGTTGCAGTGCCTTGTGGAGCATGAGGTTGTCTCCGGACGCGCACTGCACCGTATAGGCTACGCCGCAGATCCTGTCGCCGGGCGCGGCCGGCTTGATGCCGCAGTCCACGTAGCCCTTGCGGCCGGACGCTTCGTACACGGTGGCGACATCGAGGTTCCTGAACGCCTCGAGAACCGACTTTTCGATCTGCTGGACCGCTTTCAAGACGTGGATCATATTGCCTTCCTGTTGCCGACCATCAACTGGTCTATGCTGATCAGTGATCGCCTGAGGTGATCGCGCACTGCCTTCTCCGCGTCGTCGGGCTTGCCGTCGATGATCGCCTCGAGAATCCGCTTGTGCTCCTCGCAGGTCTCGTGCAGGCGCTTCGACTCGAAGCGGGAGATGAAATAGATACGGATCCTGACGATATGGTCGAGGATCGAACCGTAGTATTCCGACAGGAAGCTGTTGCCCGCCGCGCTCACGATCCGTTCGTGTATCTGGTAGCCGGAAAGCAGCGATTTCCTGACGCCCTGGTCGTCGACTACCTTGAACGACTCGTGGTTCTCGAGTATTTCCTTGAACAGGGATTTGTCCGGCGTCAGGGCGGCCATGCGCGCGGCGGCGCATTCGAATATTTCCCTGATCTCGAAGACTTCCCTGATGTGGTCGATGCTGATATTCGATACGAAGCATCCCTTGTTCGGGACGATCACCACCTGCCGGTCACGCTCGAGGTGCTGCAGGGCTTCGCGGACGGGCGTCTTGCTAACCTTCAGCTCTTCGCACAGGACCTGTTCGTTCAGGTACTCCTGGGGTTTCAGTACGTTCTGCACTATCCGGTCCTTGAGGATCTTGTAGACGTACAGCTTCTTGCTTATTTCTTCCCCTGCGCCGATGCTCTGCTGCATTTCTTGTACTTCTCCAATCCATTTCGATAGCCAGAAAGATTCCGCTACCGATATATCGGTAGCATATCGTGCGTATTCTTTATCCATTTCGGTGATCTGTCAACCTTATTTTTCCGAATATAGAGAGTATATTTTATCGATATAATTAGCCTGTCGCGGACGGGCAGCAGCCGGGAGCCCGAACCGATATATTGACGATATATCGGTTCGGGCCTACACTGCACGCTCCTGAATACCACGCGGTCCACGAGAAAGGCCCTGTGCACCCTGGTATGACGGGGAAGGAATTGCCATGAAAGCGATAACGGATTTCCTGGACGCCAACATCGACGGCTTCCTGGCGACGCTCGAGGACGGGCAACCGAGGGTCAGGCCGTACCAGTACATGCTTGCCGACTCAGGCAGGCTGTGCTTCAGCACCAACAACGCCAAGGAGGTCTGCAAGCAGCTCAGGGCAAACCCGTCCATGGAGTTCGCCGCCTTGAGCCGCGCGGGCGGCTGGATCAGACTGAGGGGAAACGTCAAGTTCGCGGACTCGAAGGAGCTCAAGGACAAGATCCTCGCGAAGAGCGATGTCGTCCGAGGCATCTACAAGACGGCCGACCACCCCAACTTCGAGGTTTTCTACCTGGACCACGGTTCCGCGCAGATCCTGGAAGCCTCCGGACAGCAGCCGCTTAAACTGGAATTCTGACCCCGCGACTGGATTGCGGGGCCGGCCGGCATCAGCCCGCCCCTGAATCGCCCAGTATCGTCCAGTCCCGCCCGAAGTCGCCGAAGCCCTCGCAACCGGAACCGGTCACGGCCACCGCATCCTCGATTTTCACGTGGCCGACCGCGGGGTGCAGGAAATCCGTCTCGATCGAAACGACCATGCCCGCCTGGAGAGGCTGGACGCTGGCCGGGTCGAAGATCGGCTGCTCGTACGGCACCATCCCGATGCCGTGGACGACGAAGCGTGCGTAGTCTGAGAACTCGTATTGCCTCGAGGCCTCGGACCCCGCCTCGAGCAGTTCACCGCACCTGACTCCGGGCCTGATCAGGCTCCTGACATGATCCTGAACCTCAATGCATGCGCCGTGCAGATCCCTCGCGAGGCTTGAAGGCTCGCCGATGCATCCCATCCTGCAGATGTCGGCCACGTAGTCACCGTCCAGTGAACCGGCGTCTATATGCAGGATCTGTCCGACCTTCCATCTTTCGGCCGACGGCGCACGCAGGAAGCCGGGACCGGCGCAAATCAGAGCGAAGAGGAAGGACATGTCCCTCAAGGCTATCTCCTTCCTGACCAGCCCCTCGATATCCTTGGTCGTCATACCGGGAATCGAGGCCAGGAACGAGGCGTGGATGGCATCGGCCAGCCTTGCGTAGGCGCTCCTCATGATGGCCAGCTCGGCTTCGGTCTTGATCTCGCGGAGCCCGTCGAATATCGCCGTGGCATCCACGAAGTCGGCGTCGGGCAGGTCATGGCGCAATACGAGGAAGGCGTCCGCCGGGATGAACGGCATCTCCAGACCGATCCTGGACCTGTCCAGTCCAATGCTCCGGATCGCCCTGGCGAGGCTCCCGGCGGACGTGACCGTGCCACGGAGCGCGTCGAAGACATTGGGCATCCACGGCGATTCCGCGGCAAGCTGCCCGGCCTCGTCAGGGCGGCGTATGTAGAACGAGGAGCCCGGCCGGCCTCTCACGATCCCAAGGAACGGCAGGTACTGGCTTCTTCCCATCCTCGAGGAGTTCTCGTGAAAATGGTAGAAGTATCCTCCGGACAGGTACCGGACGTTGTGGCGGGTACTCGCGACCACCAGTCCGAGCCCGGATTCCTCCATCAAGCGGTCGAGCTTTCGGGCGTCAAAGGGCATGTCCATGGTTCCCTCCATGATTCGTTCGGCATAGGTCCGTCGAAGACAGTATCGATTTTCAGCGGCGGGGAATGCAAGCACGATCGAGGAGATCTTCAGTCATTGACACGAACCGCCTATCAAGGTATTGTAACACCACAATGTCAGTAAACGGAATAGTCCATCTCTCCGACGCCGCGCTCATCGCCGTACACGCGCTAGCCGGACTCGCGGCCGCTCCCGGACGGCTGGTCCAGAGCAGGAGCCTGGCCTCGATCATCGACGCGAGCGAAAGCCACCTGGCCAAGGTCATGCAGCGCCTCGTGCGCGCCGGCCTGGTGCTGTCGGTAAAGGGACCCAATGGCGGCTTCAGGCTTGCCAAAGATGCCGGGACAATCAGCTTCCGGGAGACAATAGAGGCCGTCGACGGGCCGCTATCGGGAGACTTCTGCCCCTTCAGGACGGACCGCTGCGACCCTGACAACTGCATCTTCGGGAACGAAATCACGAAACATGCCGGCGAGCTGATCAACTACCTCGGAAAGCGGACAATCGCCGACGTAGCCAGGGAAGCCGCGGCGAAGGATACCACGTCGTACGGTACATCGAAGGCGGCGAGGACAGCGCTCCCGACAGGATGAAGTATCGGCAAAGCCGGATACAAGTTTTATCAACTTATTTATGCATTGTGGTACCTATTTTCCACATATGACTATCCCAAGGAGAATACGATGGCGACGAGAACGGTAATCGAGATAGACGAGGACAAGTGCGACGGCTGCGGGCAATGCGCAAACGGCTGCCATGAAGGCGCCCTGAGGATAATCGACGGCAAGGCGCGGCTCGTCGGCGAGAGCCTCTGCGACGGCCTCGGCGCCTGCATCGGGGAATGCCCGCGGGGAGCCCTGCAGACGGTCCAGCGCGACGTCGAGGACTACGACGAGCGCCGCGTCATCGAAAACATCCTGCCCAAGGGCGCGGCCACGGTAGCCGCCCACCTCGACCACCTCTCGAGCCATGGACAGGACACCTGGTACAAAGAGGCGCTTGCCGTGCTCGCCGAGAAAGGCATCGCTCTCCCATCCCCTGTCGCCCAGAAATCCGCCGCTGACGCCTGCGGCTGCGGCAGTACAGCAACCCGCTCGCCGGGTCCCGCCGCCGGCGCACGCTTCGGCGCGCTCAGGCAAGCCACGGCGACGATGCCGACACCACGCATCCTCGACAACGGCATGTCGGGAGGCTGCCCCGGTTCCGCCGCCCGCGCCTTCGGGCCAAGCGCTGAAAAACCGGCTCCGGTTGCGGCCTCAAGCGCCACGGGCGGCGGCGGCATGGCTTCGAGGCTCGAGCAGTGGCCGATCCAGCTCCACCTCGTCAATCCTCGGGCGCAGTATTTCAAAGGAGCGGACATACTCATCGCCGCCGACTGCACGGCCTTCGCCTTCGGCGCCTTCCACCAGACCCTGCTCGCCGGCCGCAAGCTGGTCATAGCCTGCCCCAAGCTCGATACAGGCAAGGAGATCTACGTCGACAAGATACGGGCACTGATGGACGACTCCGAGGCCGCGTCGATT
Organism: uncultured Treponemataceae bacterium; assembly: GCA_964576835.1. Taxonomy (GTDB): domain Bacteria; phylum Spirochaetota; class Spirochaetia; order Treponematales; family UBA12059; genus SZUA-370. The sequence goes on from CAZNXK010000006.1 coordinate 42,205, forward strand.
ACGCTTGCGATCATGGAAGTCCCCTGCTGCGGTGGACTCAAGCGGCTGGTAGACGAGGCGGCCGCAGTCGCGACCCGCTCGGTACCCACCTCGACCGTCGTCGTCGGAATCGAAGGCGGCAGCCTGACCTGGATGTAACTTTTATACAAATTCTAACCACAGAGGCACAGAGGCACAGAGGCACAGAGAAGATTTGGCAGGAAAAAGATGAAATTGTGGGAATTAGAAAAGGAGAGGGGCCATGACTTCCCTTGTATTTTCCACTTCCCTTGTTTTCTCGTCTTCTCTGTGTCTCTGTGTTCAAATTTCGTATAAAACCGGATTTTCCGGTATGAATTATATTGGAGGGGCTATATGTTTTGTTATCAGTGCCAGGAAACCATAGGGAACAAGGGCTGCTCATCGAAGACAGGCGCCTGCGGCAAGGATGCCGCAACGGCCGATCTGCAGGATCTGCTCATCCACACGCTCAAAGGCTTAGGAGCCTGGGCAGTCGAAGGCAGGGCGCTCGGAATCGACACTGGCAAAGTCGATGACGCGATCATGGACTGCCTCTTCGCGACCATCACAAACGCCAACTTCGATGATGCGTACTTTGAACGGTCGATCGGAGCTGTGCTCAAGCTGCGCGATTCCCTTCGCGACGCAGTCAACCGCGCGCGAGGCGCAACCGGATCCAAGGCTTGCCCCGCCTGCGGAACCGACGAAGGTATCGCCGGCGAGAAACCCGCGCTGCGCTCCGACGCCGCGCTGTGGACAGCCGCATCTCAGGACTACGCGTCCAAGGCCAGGACGGTCGGCGTGCTCACGACCGCCAACGAGGACGTCCGCTCGCTCAGGGAATTGGTCATCTACGGGCTCAAGGGAATGGCTGCTTACGCCCACCACGCGTCAGTACTGGGAAAGCGTGATCCTGTGATCCATGCCTTCATGGCCCGGGCGCTCGCGTCGATGCTCGACGATTCCCTGTCCGCGGAACAACTCACCGCCTTGGTGCTCGAGTGCGGCTCCGTCGGCGTCACCGCTATGGCCCTTCTCGACTCGGCCAACACCGGAGCGTATGGCAAACCCGAGATCACGAAGGTGAATATCGGAGTACGGAAGAACCCAGGCATCCTCGTTTCGGGGCACGACCTCAAGGACCTTGAAATGCTCCTCGAACAAACCAAGGGCACGGGCGTCGACGTCTACACCCACAGCGAGATGCTCCCCGCCCACTATTATCCCGCGTTCAAGAAATACGACAACTTCGTCGGCAACTACGGCAACGCATGGTGGAAGCAGCGCGACGAGTTCGAGAAGTTCAACGGGGCCATCCTGATGACCACGAACTGCATCGTACCGCCGGCCGAGTCGTACAAGGGCAGGATGTTCACCACCGGCGTCGCGGGCTTCCCCGGCTGCCCACGCGTCGAAGCCGACGTTGATGGGCGCAAAGATTTTTCCGCGCTCATCACGGCCGCAAAAAACAGGCCGGCGCCCACGGAAATCGAAACCGGCATGATCACCGGCGGCTTCGCCCACGACCAGGTCGCCGCGCTCGCCGGGGACATCGTCGCCGCGATCAAATCGGGCGCCATCCGCAAGTTCGTCGTGATGGCCGGCTGCGACGGACGCGCCAAGGGACGGAGCTACTACACCGATTTCGCCAAGGCGCTACCCCGCGACGCGGTCATCCTGACAGCCGGCTGTGCCAAGTACCGATACAACAAGCTGGACCTCGGCGACATCGGCGGCATACCGCGTGTCCTCGACGCCGGTCAATGCAACGACTCGTATTCGCTCGTCGTCACGGCCCTCCTTCTCAAGGATGCCTTCGGCCTCGCCGACGTGAACGAACTGCCAGTAGCCTTCAACATCGCGTGGTACGAACAGAAGGCTATCATCGTACTCCTTGCGCTTCTGTCGCTCGGCATCAAGAACATACACGTCGGGCCGACCCTGCCAGCATTCCTGTCGCCGAACATCGCCAAGGTGCTCGGCGACGCCTTCGGCCTGGCGACCATCGGCTCCGTCGAAGATGATATCAAAGCACTGGCGGGATAAAGTCTTGGAAAACCAACTCCTGCTCAAATTGAAAACCTTGCGGTTGTCATTCAAGTAATGGAATCATGGCGGAACTGCACTAAGGTACAATAGAAAACGACGGCCGCCCCGGTAGACTGTCGATCATGGAGAACCATATGACCATGATGAAACGTCTATCGGCGGCCGCAATAGCGGCGATCGCGCTGGGCGGCTGCTCCAGCATATCCAAGGGCCTCGAGTCGTCCTGGAGCGTCTCTGCAGGGGAGCCGGGAACACTGGCGGACGCGCCGCCTGTCATACGCGCCATGCGCTTCGACGACTGGGATCGCGCCGTGTCGCTTATCGCACGCGGCATCGGCTCGGGAGAGCACATACCGCTGGACGTCGACGCGAGCCCGGTGGAGATAGCCGCGGGCAAGGGCAAGCTGGACCTGGTCAAGGCGCTGGTCGGCGCTGGGTGGATAGGCCAGGCCGAAGGCGAGATAGCGATGATGCGGGCCGCCCAGGCGGGTGAATCGGCCGTCGTCGACTTCCTCATCGGCTCGGGATACCGCGTCGGTTCATCGCTCGAGGCATACCGTTACGGCATGGCGACCAAGAGCGCCACAGTTTATGAGCTGTTCCTCAAGGTTCCCCACCCAAAATTCTCGATCAACGGCTATGTCAACTCCGTGTTCACCGAGGGCAATCCTACACCGGGTACGCTCTTGTCCAATATCGCAATAATCGGCGAGACGCGCCTCGTGCGGCCAGCGATAGAAAGTGGCGCAAAGCTGGAGACCAAAGCCTTCGAGTACCTCGGCTACCAGGGCGTAAAGCCGCTGTGGCTGGCCATAGCGGCCGGTAATTCCGATACGGCGCTCGCGCTCCTGGACGCCGGGGCGGTCGTCGACGCGGCCGACAAGATGCACAAGTACACGCCGCTTATGGTCGCGTGCATCACCGGCGACTTCACGGTGGCGAAACGGCTCATCGCCGACGGGGCCAATGTCAACGCCGTCTCGGCGACAAAATACCTGGACGACGCCGCATTCAGTTCGTTCAAGCAGGAATTGACGCTGACCATCGGCGACCTCAAGCAGCGTACTCCGCTGATACTGGCCGCGGAGAACCGCCACGCCGATATCGTCCAGCTGCTTCTCGAGTCCGGAGCCGCTCCGGCGTTCTCCAACGACGAAGGATGGTCCGCGCTGGACGCCGCGCGGCTCAACCTTGACGCGGAGATAGCGGGCATGCTGCTCGCCGCCGGCGTCAAGGAGAATCCGATGGTCACCGCCATATGCGCGGGTAACGCCCCGGATGTGCGGTCGCGTCTATCGAACCTCGAGGAGTACGCGGGAACCAAGCGGTATCCGGTATACCCTTTCCAGCTGGCCGTACGTTGGCACTCGGTAACGAAGTCCATGGCTGTCATCGACGCCATGTTGGAGGTCAAAGACCGCCTGAGCCCGAACGACGTACTGAACGCGCTCAGGATAGCGCGCCGCGACGACGAGGCACTGTTCCTGTACCTGTACTCCAGGGGCCTGACGCTGCAGACGCAAGGTTACGACTCCGGCTACGAGATACTGCGGACGCTGGCCGGGCGAAGCGACGCCGCCGGCTTCAAGGCCGCGTGGGAAAAGGCGAGCGTCGACCTGGACGCCGACGACAAGAACAGGCTGCTCTCGGCCGCGGTGATAGCGAAGAGCGTCGAGTTGTCGCGCTTCATGCTGGAGCAGGGCGCAGACGCCAACGCGTACTGGTTCCAGCACCGGCTGTCCATGCTGGGGAAGGCGGCGGCCACCGGCTCGCTTGAATTGACGAAGCTGATCGCGGACGCGGGAGCCGAGATCAATCCCAAGCTGTCCAAGATAGGCTGGGTGGTCAACCCGTTCATAAGCCCGCTGATGGCGGCAGCCGAGACCGGCAGTGCGCCCATAGCGCGATACCTGGTCGAGAAAGGAGCCATGGTGAACGAGGTCGGCTTCGAGGGCAGGTCTGCGCTCGCCTACGCGGTCATGTCGGGCGACACCCCGTGCGCCGCGACCTTGCTGGACGCAGGCGCGGATGTCAACCTGCGCATGTACCCGCTCCTGGAGCATTCCATAACGACGAAGCTCAATACAGGCGAGACGTCATTGATGCTGGCCGCCCGCGCCGATTCAGCCGCTATGCTGAGATTGCTGCTGGAGCGAAAGGCCGACCCGTGCTACACCGACTGGATAGGCGACGACGCGCTCCTCATGGCCTACCGGGCCGGCAACAAGGAGGCGGAACGGATACTGACGGCCGCGCTGGGAAGCCGCTATCCGTAAAGGTCTCAGGAACGGTTGGATTTGACAAAAGCCGGCACCGGGGAAATACTCTACGGAGTCCAGCGCCGGCCGTTTCGCCGGTTCGATACCAACCGCGAGGCGGCGCCGATGCCATACCTGCCCTGGGATCAGATCAATGCGTTTCTGCTCCACGTGGGCGGCGCGACCGACCGGGACGACCTGTTCAACCGCATGCTCAAGGGCACGGGCGACATCATCCCCTGGGACGTCGGCATAGGCGTGTTCGATCGCGACATCCATTGTGTCGCGTGCGGGGGATGGGATCGCCGCACCTTCGAGCATTACAACACGCACTACTACGCCAAGGTACCGTTCATACTCTACGACGATCGCGGCGTCGCCAGGCGAGGCAAGGACGTCGTCCAGTGGGGGCAGATGCCCGACTCGGAATTCATCAGGGACTTCGCCCGGCCGCTCGGGCTCGACTACGGCCTCAGCCCGTTCCGCCCCGCATGGCCGCTCAATGTATCGATTCAGCGCTCCAAGGACTCCCCGCCGTTTACACGGCGCGATTGCGAGATCCTGGACGTGCTCAACGGCCACTTCCACAATTACATGAAGCTGCTCGCGCGATCGGGGGGCGACCCGGACGGCCCGCGCTGCGACGAATCGCCGTCCGATGGCGCGCCATCCGATGGCGGCGCGGCCGTCAAGGAAGCGCTGCGCCTAGGCTACCGCCTGACTGAACGGGAGATGCAGCTACTGGAGGGCCTGTGCGACGGCCTCTCCAACAAGTCGCTTGCCGCCAACCTGTTCGTCAGCGAGCGGACGGTCAAGGCTCACCTGACGTCGATATTCGAAAAGACCGGCTGCCATAGCCGCATGGAACTCGTGGCGCTGGTGCACCGCGCGTTTTAGCCCTTTAGTACAATGTACCCGCCTGAATTACTCCCGCAGAATCCATGTATCCTTCACCCAAGGGAGCGAACCATGGATCATAGCCCGGCGTCTCGACGCCGCATCATACTCGTCATCTCCGCCGCGTTGGCCGTCATCCTCTCCTCGTGCGCCAGCATGGTCGACGCGATAGGGACAGACAGTCGCGGAACGCCCGCGACCATAGACTTATCGCCTCCGCTCATACGCGCCATACGCATAGAGGAGTACGAACAGGCGGCGGCCCTTATACGAAAGCGCGTCGGGCTTGGCGAGAAACTGCCGCTCGATAAAGGCTCGACGCCCATAGAACTGGCCGCGATGCACGGCCGGCTGGATCTCGTGCGGGCGCTCATGGACATGGGCGGCTTTGAACCGGAGGCCGCCGAGTACGCGCTGATCCGGGCCGTCCAGAGGGGACACGGCGACATCGCTGATTACCTGAAGTCGAGCGGCGTCCGGGTAGGCTCCACGAGCGCCGTCTATATGAATATCCTGGAGAGCAAGAGCGAGGCGATATATCGCCTGCTCCTCGACGCGCCCCACCGCAATTTCGGACTGGACAAGAAGAACGCCAGGATCAAGTTTTACAAGAAAGGGCCGCTTCTACCCAACGCGGTGATACTCGGATCGCTGGCGCTCGTCGAGGCGACCCTGGCCCAGGGAGCCGACGTCGAAGGCTCGCGGAGCGAAGGCGATTACATCGATACGACACCGCTATGGCTCGCGTCCGCGTACGGCCGGTCCGACATCGCCAGGCTGCTCGTCGAGTCAGGCGCCGCCATCGACGCCAAGGACAAGAACTACAAGTACACGCCCCTGATGCTCGCCTGCATGACCGGGAACGAGGCATTGGCCCTGCTCCTCATAGCCAAGCGCGCCGACGTGAACGCCAGGTCCGCGTCGGCCTTCACCTCCGATTTCTCTACCTACGGATCGTTCTTCACGCGGACGATAGCCGATCTCAAGCAACGGACGCCGCTGATGTTCGCCGCCGAGGGCGGCCACCCGGCGCTGGTTCGGCTCCTCCTCGACTCGGGCGCAGATCCCAAGGCGAGCAACGACGACGGATGGACGGCGCTCGACGCCGCGAGGACCAACCTGGACGCGACGATATGCCGCATGCTGCTCGAAGCGGGCACCGAGGAGAATCCGCTCATCACCGCGGTATGCGCCGGAGACGCCATCAAGGTACGGGATCTCCTGCCCCGACTGACGGATTTTACCGGCACGAAGAAGAAGCCCGTGTACCCGCTGACACTGGCGGTCAAATGGCAGCCAATTACCGGTTCCAGGGCGACGATAGACGCTCTCCTTGGCGCCAAGGACAGCCTGAGCCCGAACGACGTCAAGGCGGCCCTGCGCGTAGCCAAGTCAGACGACGAGGAACTCTTCCTGTACCTGTCGTCGAAAGGACTCAGGCTCATAGACGAAGGCTACTACTCGGCCATGGACCTGCTCAGGGTGCATAGCGCCCGCGACGACGCCAATTCATTCACGGCCGTGTGGGACGCGGAGTACTCCGCCCTCCCGAGCGACGGCGCCGAGAAGCTGCTCAAGGAAGCGGTCAAGGCGGGGAAGCTGCGCATAGTCGAATTCCTGCTCGATCATGGTGGCGATCCGGGCGCCTACATCAACGGGGAGATGTACGACCTGTTCGGCTATGCGGCGGTAGCCGGTCACGATGATCTGGCGGCGATGCTGCTGGACCGCGGCGCGCTAGCCAACCCCAAGCTCGCCAACAAGTACTTGATCCACGGACCGATGCTGTCGCCGCTGATGTCGGCGGCCCGCGGCGGCCACACGGCCCTGGCCAAGCGCCTGCTCGGTATGGGCGCTGACGTGCGCGCCATCGGCTTCGAGGGACGCACGCCGCTGTACTACGCGTCGGCGGAAGGCCACGCCGACATAGTCGGACTTATCATCGGAGCCGGAGCCGACCCGAACCTGCGCATGGAGGTGCTTATACCCGGCAGCGGCGGCTACTACCAGGCCAAGGGCGAGACCGCCCTGATGGCCGCCGCCCGCTACGGCAGGACGGAAGCCCTGCGCGCCCTCCTCGACGCCGGCGCAGACCCGCGCCTGACCGACTGGATAGGCGACGATGCCCTCGTCATGGCCCTGGACAACGGCCATCGCGGATGCGCCGCCTTGCTCAAGGAAGCGTTGCGGAAATAGCGTCAGTATCCAGGAAAATGCCGGCCGGACCGAAGTTTATGCTCCCGGTTCGGCACCGGGCATCGCCACCAGCTCGGACAGTATCATCGCAGTCGCTCCCCACATGCGTTGACCAGCCAAACGGTAGTAAGGCACCAAGAGCCTGTCGGACTCTGGATCTTGGCCCAGCGAAGGCGAGCCTTGAGTGAATTACTAGCGAGGATTGAGGCCATACTGCCCGAATGATCCGATTCCGCCGCGCAGCTTCCAGCTGCGCATACAACTTTGTTCCACTCGGAAACAGCCCCGTAAGGGGCTGATTGACGAGCTGAT
>CAZNXK010000007.1:0-14873 GCA_964576835.1 uncultured Treponemataceae bacterium
CAACACAATGACTTACTATAAATTTGCGGCAAGGTGTGAGATATCCGGGCTAGCGGCGTTCAGGCAAGCATCACCGAAGCAGCCACCTCGTCCGCCTTCGCGCCTCCGATGAGCGCACGGATGATCGCAACGGCGAACTCTCCGGCGCAACCCGCCGCCCTGGCCGTGATGAGGTCCCCGTCGTCCACCACGCGCGAAGCCTCGAATCTGCCTTCCGGCACCGTGCCCTCGAGCCCGGGAAAGCAGGTAAACCTCCTGCCGGCCAGCAACCCGCATGCCTGCCCGAGCACAACGGCCGGGGACGCGCATATCGACGCTATCAGCCTGCCTTTTAAAGCCTGATGCTTGAGGAGGGCTACGGCAGTCGGATCGGCCGCTATGGCTTTTGCTCCGCCACCCCCGCCGGGTACCACGATGCAGTCGTAGTCCTCGTCGTCCACGTCGTCCAGCGTGACATCGGCCGCGATGGCTATGCCGTGCCCGCCGATGATCTCCCGGCTTCCGATTCCTGCCACGATGACCTTGGCGCCGGCCCTGCGCAGGTAATCGATGGGCGTGATGGCCTCGACTTCCTCGCAACCGTCGGCCAGGAAAACGCATACCGTCTTCATGCTTTACTCCTCATCTGGCGGCCAAGGCAGTTCAAGATGGACAACCGCCATGCCGAAGAGTATACTACGGAACAATGAGGGTTTTTCAAAATGCAGACGCATTTTTGAAAAAGCTTTCACTATGCGCGGATTTCGCAGCTTTTTTGTTATTCGCAAAAAATGTGAGAAACCGCAAAGCCAGTTTCAAAAAGCAACAGACTTTTGAAACTGGCTCCGATATCTCCCGATACTGAAAAGGAGTCGAATACCATGGACACCAAGAACGGTTTGATCAATTTCTCCCTCTTCGTTTTCGTATTCATTTTCGCCTTCGTTTTCTCGATCGATGCCCTTTCTTCGCCCAACACTCTCTACGGCGTCCTTGCCCTCGTTGGATTCCTCGTCAGCCTCAGCGCGTCTCTATTCAACGGCATCCTGTCCAGGCGTGATGGAGAAGCCCTTGCGCTGTGGTATTTCGTCTACGCGGTCCTCGTCGGCATCATCACCGTATGGTACCTGACCCGTTGCGGTACCGCATTCGGCTGGTGGTAGGATAAACACGGACGAAGCCCGTCAGGAAGCATACCCGGAATTGCCGGGTGCCCTGACGGACTGCCGCTGCTTGTTTATTGCTCGACAGCCATGGCGGCAAGGGCTTCGGCTGTCAGCCCAAGATGCGCGGCGACCTTCGCGCCTGGCCCTGATTCTCCAAAGCGTTGAATCCCCAGGAAACCATCGGCTATCCTGTCCCAGCCCATGGACCGGCCCGCTTCGCAGGCCAGGATCCTGGACTCGGGCGGCACCAGCGTGTCCCTGAGAGCGTCCGGTTGCGCGATGAAGGTCTCGAGCGACGATACAGAAACGACGCGTACGCTCTTGCCGGGTATGATATCCGCGGCCTTCATGGCCAGCTCCACTTCGCTGCCGCTAGCCAGCATGACCACATCCGGTTCCCCTGCAGCATTCCTGACGACATAGGCGCCCGCGCGATAGGTTTCGCGCCAGTCGGGATCTGCCTTGACCAGTACCGGCAGGTTCTGCCTCGAAAGAGTTATGACGGTCGGGCCATCGGTCCGCGCCATTGCCCAGGCCCAGGCTTCGTTCGTCTCCTCGGCGTCCGCCGGGCGGAGCACGAGGACGTTGGGTATGGCCCTGAGCGAAGCCAGATGCTCTATGGGTTGGTGGGTCGGGCCATCCTCGCCAACGAAGACCGAGTCGTGTGTGAGCACGTAGACGACAGGCAACTTCATGAGCGCCGCCAGGCGGAGGGCGGGGCGCAGGTAGTCGGCGAATACGAGGAAGGTCGCGCAGAACGGCTTGAATCCGCCGTGGATGGCCAGGCCGTTTGAAATGGCGGCCATGGCGTGCTCGCGGACGCCGTAGTGCAGCATCCTGCCGGCACGTTCCGCTTTCGAGTAGGCGGGGCCGGGGAGGGCGGTCATGTTGGGGCCGGTCAGGTCGGCAGAACCTCCGACGAGGCCTGGCCATGACGCGAAGGCTGCTCCAAGCGCCGCTCCGGAGGCATTCCTGGTCGCAAGCGACTGACCCGCGGCATACACAGGCCATTCCGCCGGGGTCGCGGCTTTTCCGGCCAGCATGGCGTCGAGCTCGGCAGACAGGGATGGCTCCTCCCTGCGCCACACATCATAGTTGGCCTGCCAGGCGGAGCGGTCGGCGGCCAGCTCGAGCGCGCGCGCGGCGAAGAAGGCCGTTGCCTCGGGGGACACCCAGAAGTCGGCATCTGCGGGAACGCCCATCGCCGTTTTGGCTCGCGCTATCTCGTCGGCTCCAAGCGGAGCGCCGTGCACCTTGTGCGAGCCCTGCATTGTCGGTGCGCCTTTGCCGATGACGCTCTTGAGCGCGATGAGGCTTGGCTTGCCGGTCTCGGCCTTCGCGGCCGCTGCCATGCGGCGAACGCCGGCAATATCGTACATGTCGCCCTTCTGTACATGCCAGCCGTACGCCGCAAACCGCGCGCCGACATCTTCGGTGAAGGACAGCGACGTTCCGCCGTCTATGGTGATCGAATTGTCGTCGTAGAACACGACCAGCTTGCCCAGTCCAAGGTGGCCGGCGAGCGACGCGGCCTCGGCCGAGACGCCTTCCTGCATGCAGCCATCGCCGGCGAGTACCCATGTGTAGTGGTCGACGATGGTCCGCCCGGCGGTGTTGAACCGCGCGGCGAGCATCGATTCGGCTATCGCCATGCCGACAGCGTTGGCCAGGCCCTGGCCAAGCGGCCCGGTCGTCGTCTCGATGCCGGGCGCGACGCCGTACTCGGGGTGTCCCGCGCACTTCGACCCTATCTGCCTGAAGGAGCGGATGTCGTCGAGCGATACGCCGTAGCCCGACAGGTGGAGCATCGAATAGAGCAACATCGACCCGTGGCCCGCGGACAGGATGAAGCGGTCCCTGTCCAGCCAGTCAGGGGCGGCGGGGTCGTGCCGCATGAATTCTCCGTAGAGCAGGGCGCCGAGTTCGGCGCAGCCGAGCGGCAGGCCGGGATGACCCGAGTTTGCCTTCTGGACTGCATCCATCGACAGGCAGCGTATCGACTTGGCGGTTTCTTCGATCGAGCGCGTATCCATTTGAAGTCTCCTTGAATTCGTGTTTGGATAGAGTACTACGACCCATCCGCCCGGGCAACCCGCAACACGCCGTCTCCCGTTGACCCATCGCCGTCCGCTGCTTCAGGCAGTATACTCGCTGAATGCTCGCCGTCGCCATTCTCGTCGGGGGTGCCGCGCTCCCCGCCGTCGTTCTCATCGTGCTCTTCTACCGCGCCGACAGCGCAAGGCCCGAGCCTGTCGGGCTGATTGGCCGGAGCATCATATACGGTTTCCTGGCCACGATTCCAGCGATCGGTCTGGAATTGGTCATCGACATGCCCGCCGCCTGGCTGCCAGGCATCGCGGGAATAGCGTGGACGGCCTTCGTCACCGCCGCGCTGGTCGAGGAAGGCGTCAAGTTTTTCTTCCTGCGGCGCTACCTGATCAGGAACCCGGCCTTTGACGAGGTGATGGACGGAATTGTCTACGCGGTTTGCGTCAGCCTGGGCTTCGCTTTCGCGGAGAACCTGCTGTACGGCCTGGAAGGCGGGTGGACCCTCGTCCTCAGGGCCTTTACCGCCGTGCCCATGCACGCTGCCGCGACCGGAGTCATGGGATTCTGGCTGGGCATCTCGAAACGCGAAAGCGATCCGTCGGCCGCCGCGGCCGCGAGGCGGAAGGGGTTCTGGTCGGCCATACTCATCCACGGCCTCTACGATTTCTTCCTGTTCACCGGCACGGTTCTCGCGGCCGGCGCCTTCGTCACGCTGTTCGTCTCGAGCCGCCACTTAAGGCGCCTGGTAAGGCGGGCCAAAGAAATAGACGGCGCTGACCAGGCGGCAGGGATGGCTAGTCCAGGTCCGCGTAGTCCTCGAGTTCCGAGGCCACAGCCTCCCATTCTGCCGAGAGGGTGATCGCCTCCGACTCCAGCGCGTCTGTGGCCGCCTGCAGCGACTTCATGCTCGCCCCATCGGAATAGTTGGCCGGTTCGGCCATCTTGGCGTTCAGCTCCGACTTCCCGGCGTCTATCGCTTCCAGCCTGGCGAGCAGCTCTTCCTCGCGCTTGCGGAGCCGGTTCCTCTCGACCTTCCGCCTCTTGTCCTGCTCCCGCGAGGCCTTCGCGTCGACGGGTCCGGCGCTTGCCTGCGGCACCGCGCGGGATGCGGGACCGGGCGGGGAAGCGGGGCTCCGGTTCCGGGCAGGTCGACCCTCCGCGGCGGCTGCGTCTTCGGCTTTCCTGGACAGGTAGTACGCGTAATCGCCGTAATACAGCCTCGGCGAGGTGCCGCACGACAGTTCCAGTATCCGGTCCGCCAGGCCCTCGATGAAGAAGCGGTCATGGGACACGAAGAGCACCGTGCCGTCGAATCGCTTGAGAGCGTCGAGGAGGACATCCTTGGAATCAAGGTCAAGGTGGTTGGTCGGCTCGTCGAGCACGAGGAGGTTGGCCGGGTGCAGGAGCATCTTGAGGAGGGCCAGTCTGGAACGCTCGCCGCCCGACAGCACCTTTACCGGCTTTTCCACGTCGTCGCCCCTGAACAGGAAGGCACCGAGCAGGCCGCGAATGCCGGGCAGGAGCCTGGTGGGGCAGGCCGACGCCGCTTCTTCCTCGACGGTCCTGGACTCGTCGAGGCAGTCGGCGACGTCCTGGGAGAAGTAGCCTGCCGTGATGCCCGTGCCCAGCCTGATCGAACCGTCGTAGTCGCCGTCGACTCCGGCGACGAGGCGCATCAGCGTCGACTTGCCCGCGCCGTTGCGTCCGACGAAGGCTATCTTGGAACCAGCGTCTATTGTCATCGACAGCGCGTCCACGACCTGCTTCTGGCCGTAGGCCTTCCGCACCCCGTCTAGGGTCAGGGCGATCCTGCCCGAGTGTGGAGCGGGAGGGAAGCTGAAATGTACGTGCTTCATGCCCTCGGGCACGATTATCGGCACTATCTTGTCCAGAAGCTTTATCCGCGATTGCACCTGGGTGGCCTTCGAGGCCTGGTATCGGAAGCGGCGTATGAAGTCCTCGAGCCTGGCTATTTCCTCGTTCTGGGCTTCCCAGGCCTTGAACAGGGACTCGAGCTCCTGGACGCGGCGGCTTTCGTAGGCGGTATAGGACCCAGGGTACCGGGAGAGGCGACCATTCCACAGTTCATAGACTTCCTTGACGGTCGAATCGAGGAACGAGCGGTCGTGGGATACGACGATGAAGCCTCCCGCGAACGTAACGAGGAATTGTTCCAGCCAGTCACGGGCCTCAATGTCCAGGTAGTTGGTCGGTTCGTCGAGGAGCATGATGTCGGGGTTCTCGAGGATGACCTTGGCGAGCGCCACGCGCATCTGCCAGCCGCCAGAGAGTTCGTCGACCTGCCTGCCGGAGTCTTCGGGCTTGAAGCCGAGACCCTCGAGTACTTCCCGTATGCGGTCGGAGCGGCGCCAGTAGCCCGAGCCGTCGATCGACTCGTCGAGATGGTGGTACGCCTCGATGAGCGATTCGAGGTCGACATCCCCTTCCCTGGACGACTCGAGCTGGGTGCCTATGCTGTCGCGTTCGGTGACCAGCGTCTCCACCGCGCCGTAGGCTTTCTCCGCTTCTTCGTAGACGGTGCAGCCGGTGTATGATGCGCCGGACTGTGCCAGGTATGAAATACGGGTGCCCTTCTGGACGGCGCGCTCGCCGGAATCGGGCGCGAGCTGGCCCGCGACTATCCGCAGCAGCGTCGTCTTGCCCGCGCCGTTCGGGCCGGCGAGAGCGGCCTTGGTACCTCCGGCCATATAGAGCGCGGCGTCCGAGAGTATGTCCCGCGCGCCGAAAGCGAGCGAGACGCCGGTGAATTGTACGAACGCCACGGCTTACCGGTACCTGGTCATCGTGATCGCGGCGGTCAGGCCATCGGGAGCCGATACGACGGCGTTGCCCGTCGTCCCGGGCGGCAGCCAGGCAAGCGAGAGCTGGTCGCCGTCTAGACGGTAGGCAAAGCTGACCGCCGGCCTGGCGCCCCCGTCGAATCGCAGCGTGAAGGCTCCGTGCCACGACGATGCGAGTTCGGGAGAAAGGTACAGGTCCATGGACATCGAGCCTGTCTCGCCGGCTCCCTCGGGGACGATGGCTGGAGTCAGCGCGCCGTATGCAACCCAGGTGAAGCGGGCCGATTTCGTCGCGATGAGTACTCCGTTGGCCTCGCTCTCGAATCGTTCGCCTCCGGCCACGAAATCGGCAAGCTTCGAGAGCCTCCTTCGTTCTTCCGCCGCGACGACCGCCTGGACATCCTTGTCGTGCCTGATGAACTGGTACGAGACGAAAGCCTCCTCGCCGTCTTCTTCCCGCGCCTTGGCGAGCGCGGCAGGCGCTGCGTCTGTCTCCGCCGGCTCGAAGACGAGGGCTCCAGCCTTGGTGAACCAGAACGAGGCGCCGCCCGGGATCACGTCGTAGGAGCCGTCGTCGCGCCGGTCGATGGACTCGTATTTGTAGACCCTGGAGAATTCGGCGCGCTCGACGCGGAGCACCTTGCGCATGGGATCGGCGAAAAGGCCGAACCTGGGCTGGTAGGCGGCCAGGTCGAGCATGCCGGAGGCGAGCATCGAGTCGAAATAGTCGGGGCGCCAGGTCGTGTCGAACAGCGACGACAGCGACGCGTCCGTCGCGGGAGCCTCGACCCTGAGGTCCGGCATGGCATCGGTCGCTGCGTTCCATTGCTGCAGCTGGTTCGAGAAGATGTAGCCTGTCGTGCCGTCGTCGGCGAGCGCGAGGTACCATTGCCCCTCGAGCTTCACGCCGCCTGTCTCGACGGCCGCGCCTTCGACCCTGGCCAGGAACTTGACGGCCTGCCCGAGCCTGAGCCTATAGACCTGTTCAGAGACGTTGTCGGGTTTCCCCCGGAGCAGGAGCCCGTTGCGCGTGGCGACGCCGAAGAGGGGGAGGAGTTCGCCGTAACCGGCGGCGGCTGCCTTTGCCTTGGCCTTGCTCGGGTAGACCTCGGCCCGCCACAACTCGAGCTCCTCGTTCGCCCTGGAGCCCGGGACCCCGACCGCGTAGGTCTTGGTGATGTTGGACTTGAAGTGGACCGGCGCGATCGTGCCATAACCTATCGCGGAACCTTCGGGCGGCCACAGGACCACGGCCCAGCCTTCGCTGGACGAGCATGACCCCAGAGCCATCGCGATGAAAGTCGCCAGGAGCGTCGCCAGGAGCGTCGCCAGGAGCGTCGCCGGGAGCGAGGAACGGAGGAAAGCGATCGATGAACGGGCAGCGCAGCCGCGGGGTTCACAGGTGTTGATGCGTAAAGACATGGCGACATTATACAACGAAGTCCGGCAGGCTTGCCACGCCCCCGAACCGGCAAGCATCGGTCTATTGCGCCGCCGGCTTGCCTCGGGCATACTGGTGGGTGGCGGCCGGTGCATGGCGCGCGCGGAGGAAGTGTGGGTTCCAGGACCGAGGCGGTCATAGAGATAGGCTCGACAGGCATACGCGCGCTCGTCGCGAATGTCTCCGGCGAAGGTGGCTACGAGATACTCGAACGGGCCGGCAAGCCGGTTGCGCTCGGCCGAGACGTGTTCACGACGGCCCTCGTCAGCCGCGAGTCGACCCGGGAGTGCATCGCAGTGCTGCGGGGTTTCCGCGAGCTCCTGCGCAGCTACGGAGTCGAGCCAGCCAGCGCCCGCGTCATAGCGACGAGCGCCCTCCGCGAGGCCGAGAACCGTGACGCCTTCGTCGACCGTGTGGCGATGCGCACCGGGTTCCGCGTCGACATCATCGAAGCCATCGAGGAAAGCCACTACATGTATCTGGCGGTACAGCGGGCGCTCGGCGGGGACGCCAAGTACTTCGCCAGGACAAACTCGATGATCATCGAGGTCGGCGGCGGATCGACTGAACTCATGCTCCTGCGCCGGGGCAGGATAGTGGCGGCGCATTCGCTCAGGCTGGGCACCGTCCGCATAGACGAACAGTCCAGGGCGGCGATGGGCGCTTCGGGCTACCTGATGCGTTTCCTGGCCGACAACGTGCGGACTGCCTGCGACGGCCTCGAGGAAGACCTGTCCCTGGCGGGCGTCCGCTCGTTCATCGTCATCGGAAACGACGCGCGCTTCGCCGCGAAAGTGGCAGGCACCGAGGGCAGACCCGATTACAGCATAATCCCGCGCAAGGACTTCCTGGCGCTCGTCGACAGGCTCAAAGGCTTCTCCGTCGACGGCCTCGTCTCCGAATACCGCGTGTCGTATTCCGAGGCTGAAGCCCTCATCCCCGGCCTCGTCATAACCGCTCTGTTCCTGGAGCGCACCGGCGCCGAGGAACTCGTCGTGCCGAGGGTCAGCCTGCGCGACGGCCTCCTGATATCGATGTCGGGCGAAGCGGGCGGCGACATCGAGGCGGAGCTGCACAAGCAGATCGTGGGTTCGGTCGTAGGCCTGGGCAGGCGGTTCCATTTCGACGAGGACCACGCGAACCACGTCGCCGAGCACGCCCTGTTCCTGTTCGACAGGCTCAAGGAATCCCACGGCATGGGGCGACGCGAGCGTTTGCTGCTCGAGTCGGCCGCCTACCTTCACGACATCGGCAACTTCATCCGCACGAGCGGGCACCACCGGCATTCCGAGTACATCGTCCAGAACAGCGAGATATTCGGCCTTCAGCGCGACGAGCTGACGATAGTGGCCAACCTCGTCCGCTACCACCGCAAGGCGGGACCGTCGCCGTCGCATGCCAATTACATGAGCCTCCCGAGGGAGGACAGGGCGGTCGTGCTCAAGCTTTCGGCCATCCTCAGGGTTGCCGACGCCCTTGACCGCGGTCATACCCAGCGGCTCAAGCTGGTCGAACTCGATATGAAGGAGGACCATCTTGTCCTGCAGACCGACTGCCAGGGTGACCTCTCGCTCGAGCGGCTGTCGCTCGCGGAGAAAAGCGATATGTTCGAGGACGTATTCGGATTGCAGGTGGTCTTGATATGAGCGCCAGACTGGAAAAAATGCACTACTTCAACCGCGAGCTGTCATGGCTCGAATTCAACGCGCGCGTGCTTGACGAGGGGCTGGACCATGCCAATCCGCTACTCGAACGCCTGCGCTTCATGTCGATAGTCTCGAGCAACTTCGACGAGTTCTTCATGGTCCGCGTCGCGGCGATAAAGGCGCGGCTCAGGACCGGCGACCTTGAACCCGATATTTCGGGACTCGCGCCGGATGCCCTCCTGGAGGACATCGCCAGCCGCGTAAGGGAGATCGGCGGCAAGCAGTACGCCTGCCTGACTCGTGAACTGTTCCCGGCGCTTGCCGAGGAGGGACTCGTCATCCTCCGCCCCGGCGATTACGACACGGACGAGTACCGGTGGCTCGAGGACTATTTCACCGGCCAGGTCGCGCCCGCGCTTACGCCGCTCGCGGTGCCGGCAAGCGGTCTGGACGATGGGCCCGGCGACTTTCCCACGACCGGCAACCTCCGCATCCATGCCGCGTTTTCGCTGCACGCGGACGACGGCGAGGATCGCCTGGCAATAGTCCAGGTGCCGTCCAACATGCAGCGCTTCGTGAGCCTGCCCATCGGCAAATCAGTACGATTCGCCTTGCTCGACGACCTCGTGATGTTCTTCGGCCACCGGCTGTTTCCCGGCTATACCGTCAGGGAGCGGACGCTCTTCAAGGTGACGAGGGACGCGGACGTCGGCGTCGACGAGGACCGGGACGACGACTTCGTCGCCGCGATGGAGGAGGTCCTCGTCAACAGGCAGAACTCGTGGCCGGTCAGGCTCTCGATCTCCGCCGACTCCGAGGAACTCCAGTCAAGGATATCACTTGCGCTGGGAATGGGCGACACGGATGTCTACCCGCTGGACGGGCCGATAGACCTCAAGGGCTTCATGGAACTCGCCAACCTCGCGGGCTTTGAACGGCTGAGGTTCCCGGTACGGCAGGCGCGTCCGCCCTTCGTCGTCAGCGAGGACAACACGGTCTGGGACGAGGTGCGAAAGCGTGACATCGTCCTCCACCTGCCCTACGAATCGTTCTCGCCGGTCGTCGATTTCGTCGAGACGGCGGCATCGGATCCCGCCGTCATCGCGATCAAGATGACCCTTTACCGGACCTCGGGAGATTCGCCGATAGTCAAGGCGCTGACCAGGGCGGCGCGGTCGGGCAAGCAGGTGACAGCCGTCGTCGAGCTCAAGGCACGATTCGACGAGGAGCAGAACATAGCCTGGTCGTCACGGCTCGAGCAGGCTGGCGCCATAGTCGTCTACGGAGCCGCCCGCCTCAAGGTGCACGCGAAGGCGATCCTCGTGGTGCGCCGCGAGGAAGACGGGCTGGCGCGCCGCTATGTCCACCTGTCGACGGGAAACTACAACGACAAGACGGCGCGCCTGTACGGCGACCTTTCGCTGTTCACCGCCAATCCGACGATATGCGCGGAGGCTGGCTTGTTCTTCAACATGATCACCGGCCTCTCCGCCCTGAGCGAACTCCGCCACCTGTCGATGGCGCCGTTCGACCTCAAGCGCCGCATCGTGTCGATGATAGACCGGGAAGCCGAGCGGTCAAGCCCGGAGTCTCCCGGCCTCATCGCCGCCAAGATGAACTCCCTGTGCGACAAGGAAATCATCGACGCCCTGTACCGGGCTTCCCGGGCCGGCGTCAAGGTCATGCTCAATGTACGGGGCATTTGCCAGCTTGTGCCGGGGCTCAAGGGCTTGTCGGAGAACATCACCGTCTTCTCGGTAATCGGCAGGTACCTGGAGCACGCGAGGATATGCTACTTCCGGAATGGCGGCGCGGAGGAACTGTACCTTTCGAGCGCCGACTGGATGACGCGCAATCTTGACAAGCGCATAGAGCTTTTGTTCCCGGTATACGGCGACGAGGCCAGGGAACGGGTCTACGACGTGCTGATGGCGTATTTCCTCGACAATGCCAAGGCGCGGTCCCTGGTTTCGTCAGGCCATTGGCACAGGGTCAAGGCGGCCGAAGGCGAGGCCAGGTTCTCGGTCCAGGAGTACTTCCACGAGGACAGCAACCGCCGCCTCGAACGGGCCAATGCCGCTACCGAAGACAGGGTACTTCAGGTCCGCCGCCGCGCCCCGTGAGGCTGAGCGACTCCGGGAGGAGCGACTCCGGGAGGAGCGACTCTTCCGTAGATCGACGCCATCGCCAG
Organism: uncultured Treponemataceae bacterium; assembly: GCA_964576835.1. Lineage (GTDB taxonomy): Bacteria > Spirochaetota > Spirochaetia > Treponematales > UBA12059 > SZUA-370. Next base: position 11,274 of record CAZNXK010000007.1, read on the forward strand.
AAGATCGGCGGCGATACTGCCGCCAGCCGTCCCGAGGGCTGATGGATCCATGCGCCACGACCAGTTGCCGCCGATGGTGCCCGGCGTGTTCATCCTCGCTTCGCTGCCAAGCCCGAGAAGGTCCTGCATCGGGACGATGCACCAGAGCGCCACGCTCTTCATCGCCTCGCGCACGAGCGTCTTGACCAGGTCGGCAGGCTTGTAGCCGAGCCAGGCGTCGATGAAGGCCTTCTCTTCCTCGCTTGCCTGGGCCAGCCAGCCAGCAAGCGTGTCGTTGTCGTGGGTGCCCGTGTAGGCGACGCAGCCGGGGACGTAGTTGTGCGGAAGGAAGGGGTTTCCCGGATCAAGGCCACGCCCCGATTCGAGGGAGTCGAAACCGAACTGCAGGATGCGCATCCCGGGCAAGCCAAAACTGTCCCGCAATTCCTTGACGTCGTCGGTGATGAAGCCGAGGTCCTCGGCGACTATCGGCAGTTCGTGCCCGAGCCGGCCGGCCAGCGCCTCCAGCAGAGCCGCGCCCGGAGCCGGTTTCCAGCGGCCGTTCCTGGCGCTGCTCTCGCCGGCCGGCACGGCCCAGCACGCCGCCAGGCCGCGGAAGTGGTCGATGCGCAGTGTGTCGTAGAGCGATAGCGCCGATTCGATGCGCGCCAGCCACCAGGAGAAGCCGTCGGCCTCGTGGCGGTCCCAGTCGTAGAGCGGATTGCCCCATAGCTGGCCGTCGGAGGAGAAGTAGTCGGGCGGGACGCCGGCGACCTCTGTCGGTCTCCCCTTGCCGTCCAGGGAGAACAGTTCCGGCCTGGCCCAGGCGTCGGCGGAGTCCATGGCGACGAAAATGGGCAGGTCGCCCAGGATGCGCACGCCACGTGCGGCCGCAGTTTGCCGCAATTCGTCCCATTGCCTGCGGAAGAGGTATTGTTCAGCTTCTACGAGGAGTATCGAGTCGGCATGGCTGCGCCTTCTGTCGTCGAGCGTTGCAGCATCCCGCTGCGCCAGAGGAGCGGGCCACCATGCGTTCCACGAGGAGTCGGCGACACCCGCTGCCTTGGCGCGGTCGTCGTATTCCTCCTTTATGTCGACAAAGAGCGCGTAGTCGTCCAGCCAGCCTGAGTTGAGAGCGCGGAACGAGCCGAATCCGGCGGCGTCGCGGCAGGATGCGCCGTCGCAGGATGCGCCGTCGCAGGATGCGACGAGCCTGCGGGCTGCCAGCCTGACGACGGCGCGTTTCGTCCTGATGACGGCGCCGTAGTCGACCCTGCCGGTCTCCGGCAGCCTCGCCGAGTCCAGCTCGGCGCGGGAAATCAATCCGTCCCTCTGCAGGAGCTCGGGAGACACGAGCAGCTCGTTTCCCGCGAAGCTCGAGAAAGGCGCGTAGGGCGAGTCTCCGTAGCCGGTCGGACCCAGCGGCAGTACCTGCCAGATACCCTGCCCGGCGCCAGCCAGCCAGTCGACGAACCTTGCAGCAGCGGGACCTATGTCCCCGATTCCGAACGGACCGGGCAGGGAGGTGGGGTGGATCAGAATTCCGCTCGACCGTATCATTCGCCGAGTATAGGGATTAAAACGCCCCGGATGCAAGGCTGGCTCCAACATTTGCTTGCCTGACGCCATGATGGGTGCTACCATGAACGACCTGAACGGCGAGCTCTCCGTCGTCGTCAGCAGTTTCCATTCATGTATTTGCTTTAAGGGAGGTTTTATGAAACGATTCGCCTTGGTACTGGCCATCGTCGCCGCGGTTTTCGCGACGGGATGCGTAAGCCAGCCCGGTGCCGCCGCGGGCGCCGAAGTCAAGATTGCCATCCTGCATGTCAACGATACCCACGGACATCCGCTGGCGTTCAACAACGGCAACGCGACGGAGACCGGCGGACTTCCCGCGATGGCCATGCTCGTCGGGCAGGTCCGCGCCGAGTTCGACAATGTGCTGGTCCTGGACGCCGGAGACTTCAACACCGGCCTGTCCGAGTCCAACTTCTTCAAGGCCGAGCCGGACATCATCGGCCGCAACATGATAGGCTTCGACGCCGTCGCGCTCGGCAACCACGAGTTCGACAACGAGCTGTCCGTCCTCGAGACGCAGAAGGCTCTTGCCGAGTTCCCGATGCTCGCTGCCAACGTCAAGACCAAGGACGGCGCGTACGTGGCGGATAAGCCCTACATCGTCAAGGAATTCCAAGGCGTCAAGGTCGGCATCTTCGGCCTGATCACCAAAGAGACTGAAATCGTCGGTAATCCAGCCATCGTCAAGGATCTCGTATTCCTCGACGAGGTGGCGACGGCCAAGGAAATGGTGACGCAGCTCCGCGATAAAGAGAAGGTCCAGATCGTCATCGCCCTCGTGCACCTCGGTTTCGACGATCTGTACGTAGCGAGCTCCAAAGTACTCGCCAAGTCAGTCCCCGGCATCGACCTGATAATCGACGGGCACAGCCACACGAACATGAAAGAGCCGTTCGTCGTGAACGGCACCCCGATCGTCCAGGCCAACCAGTGGGGCCTCACCGTCGGCAAGGGCGTCCTGACCGTCAAGGACGGCAAAGCAGCCGGCTTCACCTGGGAACCCGTCACCATCAACAACAACAACAAGGGCGTCGCCGTCGGACCTCAGTTCGCGCAGCATCCGCTCCTGCTGCCCGTCCTGTCCGACTACAAGGACAAGGTCGAGGGCCTGCTCAAGGAGAAAATCGGCACCGCCGCCGAGACCTTCCCGAATGCGATGTCCCGCAAGGCTGAAACCGCCATCGGCGACCTGGTCACCGACGCCATGAAGGCACTGACGGCACCGCAGGGCGTCGATTTCGCCATCAACAACGGCGGCGGCATCCGCGCCGACCTGCCCGCAGGAGACATTACCCTGAAGTCGGTCTTCACGGTCCTGCCCTTCGACAACTCTGTCACGGTCCTCAAGCTCAAGGGCACCGACATGCAGGCGCTGTTCGACTTCATCGTCACCACCCCCGGCAAGGGAGCCTTCCCGCAGGTGTCCGACGGCGTCAGCTTCACGATCAATCTCGTTACCGGCAAGGCCGAGAACGTGCTCGTCGGCGGCAAGGCCATCGATCCCGCAAAGATCTACACCATTGCGACCAACTCGTACATGGCTACGGGCGGCGACGGCTACGTGATGTTCAAGAACGCGCTCAGCTTCTACGAGACCAGCCAGTTCCAGCGCGACGCGCTCATCACGTACGTGCGGAAGCTCGGGAAGCCCCTGGTTCCGGAGATCAAGGGACGGATAACGATAATCGCGGCTCCCGCGCCCGCGGCTCCGTAATTTCTTATCTGCCTGAAAACGAATAGGCATCTTTGACTGAAAGGCCGTCCCTCCGGGGGGCGGCCTTTCTTTTCGCCCATGCCGGGCCGCCCGCGGCGTTGCGTGCCGCGTGGCGCCCTTCGACATACAGAAGTATGCCATCAGGACTCCGCGCGGCCCGCGCCTTGCGGTCAATCCCGGCATGGGCGAAAAGCTGAAACGTGATGCCGGGCCGCCCGCGGCGTTGCGGGCCGCGTGGCGCCCTTCGACATACAGAAGTATGCCATCAGGGCTCCGCGCGGCCCGCGCCTTGCGGTCAATCCCGGCATGGGCGAAAAGCTGAAACG
>CAZNXK010000007.1:14973-31543 GCA_964576835.1 uncultured Treponemataceae bacterium
TGATGCCGGGCCGCGTAGCGCCTATCAGCGGGCGATGGCGGCGGCGATGGCGAGGACTGCGAGTTCGGCGAGCTCGACGGCAGCTCCCATGGCGTCCCCGGAATAGCCGCCGAGGCGGGCCCGGTACCAGGCGCCGATGGCAGCGCTGACTGCTATGGCTACGAGGCCGCCTGCCAGGATCGACGCCATCGCTCCGACGGCCCCGTAGGCGACGCCGAAGAGGATGGTGCCCGGAATGGCGGCTATGGCGTAGCCGATCGTGGAGCCTGCCGGAGACGGCCGCCCGATCAAGGAGGCCAGTCCGCCCGGTCCGTATGGCTCGGCCATCGACGGGATGAGGGTAGCCGCGAACCTGCCTGTCGCGGGCGCGAGAGCCAGGGCGCCCCAGGCGGCCGCGCTCCCACCCGACAGCAGGCTGGCGCTTGCGCCAAGGCGGCCTGAAAGCGCGACGAAGCCGGCGAACAGCGCGAACGAACCGATCCGCGGATCCTTGAGCACGGCGCGTCGCTTCTCGGCGTTGCCGTTGACGCCCGCCGCGTCAGCGCTGTCCAGGAGGCCGTCCAGGTGGAAGAGGTTGAAGCCGAGGTACTGTGGGACCATCGCGCACAGCGCCGACAGGAGCCCCGGACCGAAGGCCAGGAGCCCGAGGCCCGCTCCCGCGCATGCGGCTGCGGCAGCGCCAAGACCGACGATGGGCATCCAGAAGCCGGCATTCGAGTAATCAGGTTCGCGTGCGAGGCGGGCCGGAATCCGCGACATCATCGACCAGGCGCTCAGGAATCCATGCATCGGCGTATTCATCGCAGCCCCCAGGCTTTGCGCAGCGTGGCGATGGCCGGCTCTAGCTCCGGCCAGGAAAACATCTCAAGTTCGACTATTCCGCCAAAGGCGGAGGCGAACGGCGCAAGGCCGGCTACCCACGGCTCGTCTCCGCCGAAGGCCGAGTGATCCTTGTTCCCGTCAAAGCCGTGTACATGAAGTTCGGCTATCCTGTCAGCCCTCCGGGCCACCCAGTCGACCGGATCGGCACCTTCCATCCGCAGATGCCCGATATCGGCGCACAGGCGGGGCAGGCCCAGCTTCGAATCGAGGAAAGCGGCGTCGGCCGGGACGAAGCGGTCAAGCCTCGTGTTCTCGAGAAGGAACCGGTCCGCCCCGTACCTGAGCCGCCATTCGTCGAAAAGGCGGATGAAGCCGGGAATTCCCGGGTCGTTCCGCGGCGGATGGATCACGAACGAGGAAGCGTAATCGGCGGTCGCCTCGAGTATCTCCTCGTGGCTTGCGCCTATCTCGTCGGGCATGTGCACCGTAAAGCCGAAACGGTCGCTGTACGCGGCGATCCTGCCTGACTCCGAGCGGAGCAGCGCCTTCGTGTCGTCATCGTAGATGAAGAACAGCAGTTCGACGTCACGCACGTCGGTACGCTCGTCGATGAAGCGGATGTTATCGAGGTAGGTGCCCGGCATGACGTACGACGGCACAGAGACGCGAGCGCTCACTTGATCCTGAGGGGAATTCCCGCGACCATCAGCTCGACCCTGTCGGCGGCTGCGGCGAGCCGTGCGTTGGCGATGCCCAGAGCGATGCCGTAGCGCCGGCTCAAGGGGTCCGCGGGAATCACGCCCATGCCGGTCTCGTTGGTCACGACGATGACGTCGCGCGGCCAACGGGAAATGAAGCGGCCGAGTATCGGTTCCCAATCGGCTTCGCGACCGCTGAAGAACAGGTTGTTGAGCCACATCGGAATGCAGTCGACAACCATCCGCCGCCGGACCGCCACGTCGATGTCGATGGCTTCCTCGATGGTGGAAAACGACGAGGCGCGTTCCGCCCTGTGGCGTTCGATGCGGTCGCGCATCTCGTCGTCGAACGGCGTGGCGGTGGCGAGGAACCAGCGGTCGGGGGAGAACGTCACGGCCAGTTCGAGCGCCCGCCGCGACTTGCCCGATTTGACTCCCCCCGTCACGAGTATTTTCGTTCAGGCCTTCTTGCGCGTCGCCTTGGGCTTGGGAGCCTTGGTTTCGGTTCCGGGCTTGCGGCTGAGGGCGAACAGCAGGGCCATGGCCTTTCTGCCTTCCTTCCGCGGCTCGAAGCCGTCGATGTCTTCGAGCCATGCGTACATCACCTGGAACAGCGCGCCCATCATGGCCGTGGCGAGGGGTTCTGCCTCGGCCTCCGCCACGAGCTGCCCCGCGGATTTGGCTTCCTTGAGGCAGTCCACCACCGCCGCGCGGAGCCTGGCGTCCATGCCGGAGATCTTGGCGCGCAGTTTTTCATACTGGCGGAATACCGGATCCGGCTTGGCTATCAGGTAGGCAAAATCGGCGTTGTCCCTGAGCGTGGCGAATATCTTGTCGGTGGCGGCGCCGAGTCTGTCGAGTCCAGCGGTTTTCCTGTCGTCGAAATAGCTGACGAACTTGTCGTAGAAAAGTTCGGAGATGACGAACATCGACTGGAACACGCCGTCCACGCCGTCGAAATGCCTGAAAATTGCCGGTTCGGTGACCCCGGCTTTGCCGGCGACATTCTTGAGGGTCGCTGAACGCGGACCTTTTTCGCGGATCACGATGGCGGCTGACCTGAGTAGGGATGATTTTGCCTTTGAGTACGGCCAATCGTCCCCGAAAATTGTTTCTTCTCTGCTCATGTCCGCCATCGTATCCTTCTTTGATGTGAATGAAAAGATCTAATGTTTTATAATCTGCGGAAGCGGCAGGCCTACTGGCCTTCCCCGAGGTAGGCGCTCCTGACGCGGTCGTCGGCGAGCAGCTGTTTGCCGGGACCCGAAAGCGTTATGCGTCCGGTTTCCAGCACATACCCGAAATCCGCAATCTCGAGCGCTGCCTTGGCGTTCTGCTCGACCAGTAAGATCGTCGTTCCCTCGGCGTTGATGGTCTTTATGATCTCGAATATCATCTTGACTATCAGCGGGGCAAGTCCGAGGGACGGCTCGTCCATCATCAGGAGCTTGGGACGCGACATCAGCGCGCGGGCTACGGCGAGCATCTGCTGCTCTCCTCCGGACATTGTCCCGGCCTTCTGCTTGCGGCGTTCCTCGAGCCGCGGGAACAGCTTGAATACCTTGAGCTTGTCGGCCTCGATGCCGTCCTTGTCGTTCCTCGCGAAAGCGCCGAGCGCCAGGTTTTCCTCGGTTGTCAGGTTTGGAAAAATCCTGCGGCCTTCGGGTGCGAGTACTACGCCGCGGCGCACGATGTCCTTGGTGTCCAGTCCGCTCATGGGCTGGCCGCTCAGGTGTATCGTGCCGCTGCTCGGCTTGACGAGGCCGATGATCGACTTGAGCGTCGTGCTCTTGCCGGCGCCATTGGCTCCTATAAGCGTTACAATTTTGCCTTCGGGCACCTCGAACGACACGCCCTACAGCGCGTGTATGCCGCCGTAGTGCACGGAGAGGTTGTCTATTCGCAGCATCAGTCCACCCCCAGGTAGGCTTCGATCACCTTGGGGTCGTGACGGATTTCGTCAGGGGTCCCGTGGGCTATCGTCACGCCATAGTCAAGAACGTACATTCTCGAGCAGACGCCCATCACGACCTGCATGTGGTGCTCGATCAGGAGTATCGTAAGGTCGTATTGGTCACGGATTTTCCCGATGAAGTCCATGAGTTCAATGGATTCCTGCGGGTTCATGCCTGCCGCCGGTTCGTCGAGGAGGAGCAGCGACGGTTCGGTGGCCAGGGCTCTGACTATCTCGAGGCGCCGCTGCTTGCCGTAGGGCAGCGATGTCGCCGCCTCGTGGGCCTGGTCCGCCAGCCCCACCGACTCGAGGAGCGTCATCGCGAAGTCGCGTGATTTCTTCTCCTTGGCACGGTAGTCGGGCAGGTGGAGCGTCGATGAGAAGACGCCGACATTCATCCTGAGGTGGCAGGCGACGAGGACGTTCTCGAGGACGTCCAGGTCGCTCCAGAGGCGGATGTTCTGGAATGTCCTCGCTATGCCGCGCTCGGTTATCCTGTGAGGCTTGAGCCCCGTGATGTCGTTGTCCTTGAAGATGATACAGCCGTCGCTCGGTCTGTAGACTCCGGTGATGGTGTTGAAGGCCGTCGTCTTTCCCGCTCCGTTCGGCCCTATCAGGCCGACTATCTCGTTCTTCTTGATGCTCATGTTCAGGTCCGATACGGCCGTCAGGCCGCCGAACCTCATCGATACGCCCTCTGTCCGTATCATGCCCGGCCTCCCTTGTCAGCATGCCTCTTGCGTCTGAGGAGACCAAGCGCGCCGTCCCAGGAGAATTCCTTGTTGCCCATCAGGCCGCGCTGCCGGTAAAGGACCACGATCATCAGCAGTATCGAGAAAATGACCATCCGGAGCCCGGGCAGTCCTTGGGTCTTGATGAAGAGGAAATTCATGGGCATGTCCAGGAAGCGCAGGGCTTCCATCAGCACCGTAACGATTATCGCGCCAAGCACGGATCCGGTGATGGAACCGTTGCCGCCGAGCACGACGATGAGCAGGATGTTGAAGGTGAGTATCAGCGTGAACATCTTGGGGTCTATCGTGGTTATCATGTGGCCGAGCAGCGCTCCGCCCACGCCGGCCATGAAGCTCGATATGACGAAGCTCGTCGATTTGACCTTGAGCACGTTGACGCCCATGGCCTCTGCGGCTATCTCGTCGTCGCGTACCGCTTTCATGGTCCTGCCGTAGCTCGACCGTACGAGCGCAAGCATGAAGACTATCGCGAGGATCGCGCACGACCAGACGACCCAGGTCGTCGAGTACTTGGTGATGCCCTTGAGCCCCTGGGCGCCGTTCGTGATGTTCTGCGTGTTGGTCAGTATGACGCGGATTATCTCGGCGAAGCCAAGCGTCGCTATGGCCAGGTAGTCGTCGCGGAGCCGGAGCGCCGGCACGCCGATGAGTACCGCCACGATGCCCGCGCAGGTGCCTGCCGCGATCAGCGCGAGCGGAAAGGGTATCTGCACGTGGGCAAGTAGCGGTACGATCGGCTCGAGGAAGAAGTTCATCTCCTTCTGGGCCGGGCTCATCGTCAGAAGGGCGCTCACGTAGGCGCCGACCGCCATGAAGCCGGCGTGGCCGAGCGAGAAGAGACCCGTAAAGCCGTTGAGGAGGTTCAGGGAAAGCGCCAGGATGATGTAGATGGCTGACAGGTTGAGGATCCGGATGGTGAACCGTCCGAGCGTCGCGTCGGCGAGCGTCATGGCGGTCAGCACGACGAGGCCCGCCACTATCGAAAGTATGGTGTTTCTTTTCATCGCGCTACACCTTGACCGTCTGGTTTTTGCCCAGGAGGCCTGATGGCTTGGCCAGGAGCACGGCGATCAGGAGGACGAACGCGAAGGCGTCGCGATACCCTGTCAGCTCCGGCAGGAAAGCCACTATCATGATTTCGATGAAGCCCAGGAGAAATCCGCCGAGCACCGCGCCCGAGATGTTTCCTATTCCGCCTATCACCGCGGCGATGAAGCACTTGAGGCCAGGCATGAAGCCCATGAGGGGGTTGAGCTGCGGATACTTCATGGTCCACATGATGCCGCCGATTCCGGCGAGCACCGAACCGATGCCGAAGGTCATCGATATCGTCTTGTTGACGTCTATCGCCATGAGCCTTGCCGCGTCGAGGTCGGTCGATACGGCGCGCATGGCGAGGCCGGTCTTGGTGCCGTTCACCATCCAGAGCAGCGCCGCGAGTATGATGGCGGTGACCACCGGTATGAAGAGGCTGACCGACAGTACCGATACGGAACCAAAGTGGATGACCGTATCGAACAGCGGGATGCTGGGGAAGCTCTTGGGCCTTCCGCCGAACAGCACGATGCCGACGTTTTCTATCAGGAACGAAGCCCCGATGGCGCTTATCATGATGGATATCTTTGGTGAGTCGCGGAGCGGCCTGTACGCGGCTCGCTCGAGCCCCATGCCGAACAGGCCGGTCAGCCCGATGGCGACGATGAAGGCGATGCCCCAGGGCATCGCAAGTGCCGTCACGGCGTAGAACGCGAAATAGGCGCCGAGCATGAACACGTCGCCATGCGCGAAATTGATAAGCCTGAGGATGCCGTATACCATCGTGTAGCCTATGGCTATCAACGCGTAGAGGCTCCCGAGGCTCATGGCGTTCGCCATTTGCTGGAAGAATGTCGCTATGTCCATCGTCGTAGATCCTTACGCCGCGACAATCGCGGTATGGCTGAATTCGGAACGCCCGCGGCCTTCGGTACTAAGGTGGCCGACCGGTCGCGGGCGCTCCGCGCGATTCCTGACCGGAATCGCGCGACGGATGTTCAGGTTCGTCAGGGATTGATGGTCGTCTTGTAGACGAACTTGCCTCCCTTGACTTCCTTGATGACCGCGCTCTTGATCGGGTCGCCATTGGCGTCCAGGGTCACGAAACCTGCGGCTCCGGCGAAGCCCTTGGTCACCGCGATGGCGTCGCGGATCTTGAGCGGGTCGATGCTGTTGGCGCGCTTGATCGCGTCGATGGCGAGGAGATAGCCGTCGAATCCGAGGACCGCGGTGCCGGAAGGCAGCTTGCCGTACTTCTTCTGGTACGCTTCGACGAAGACCTTCGACAGCGGGGTCAAGGGGGCGTCGTTGTCGAAGAAAGCCGACATCACGGCGCCTTCGACGGCCTGCTTGCCGACATTGATGAACTCCGCGATTTCCCAGGTGTCGCCGCCGAGGAAAGGCGCGGTGATTCCGAGTTCCCTGGCCTGCTTGATGATCAGTGCGCTCTCGGTGTAGTTGCCGGGGGCAAAGATCACGTCCGGTTTCAGGCTCTTGACCTGGGTCAGCTGGGCGGAAAAGTCCTGGTCATTGGTATTGTAGTTGAGCTCGGCGAGTATGGCCTTGTCGTCGCCGGTCAGCGCCTTGAAGCTGTCCACGAAGAACTTGGCGAGGCCTACGGAGTAGTCGTTCGACACTTCGCGGATGATCACGGCTTTCTTGGCCTTGACTTCCTTGAAGGCGTAGTTGGCCATCACGGTGCCCTGGAACGGATCAAGGAAGCATACGCGGAAGTAGAAATCGTTGTCCTTGGTGACGAGCGGGTTGGTGCATGACAGGCCGATCGCCGGGATCTTGGCGTCCTTGAAGATCGGGCCGGCCGCCATCGAGAGGCCGGAACCCCATGAGCCGAGTACGATCTGGACCTTGTCGCTGTCGACCAGGCGCTGGCCGGCGTTGGCAGCTTCGACCTTGTCGGACTTGTTGTCGGCTATGGCGAGTTCGATCTTGTATTCCTTGCCGTCAACGGTGACGGTCGGGTACAGTTCCTGGGCAAGCCTGATGCCATCAAGCTCCTCGGCTCCGCCGGCGGCGTTGGCGCCGGTCAAGGGCTCGAAAACGCCGAATTTGACGACTGTCGAATCGGCCTTGGCCGCCGGCTTCGCGCATCCGGCAAATGCCGCTATCGCGAGCAGAACGGTAAGAATTACGAGTGCTTTCTTCATGAGAATTTCCTCCTTGAGTATTTTTCACCCACTGAAATGCCATTTCAGGTGACACGCCATGGTATGAAGCCTTCAATGAAAAGTCAAACTATTTTTATAGGATAGCATGTTTTTTCGCATAGAATCAACTAAAAAGAACGATTGACAAGCGATCATGCCTGCGGATAGTTTGATCTTTGGTGTTTCATAATATGCCAAATCTGTTTTTACCATAGAAACGTGGAGATATGAGCGAGTCGGCTTTAAAGGCGTTCGAATTGTTGTTTCACCTGTCCCGAGCGGGCAGTTCCTCCCTGGCGCGTCTTTCCAGGGATACCGGCTGGGACAAGGCCACTGCGCTTCGCTACCTGAACGCGATGGAAAAAAAGGGTGTGGTAGAGCGGCGTGACGGCGACTGGACGCTCGGCCTCGCATTGCTCGAGCTGGCCAGCCGCGTCCCCGTCACCGAGAACATTACAAGCAGGGTCAAGCCGGTACTCGCGGAGCTCGCGCGGGCAACGGGAGAAACGGCCAATCTCTCTGCGATGGTTGGATCCGACCTCATGTACCTGGCCAAGGCCGATGGCGGCCGCGCTCTGAGGCTGCGCACCAACCCCGGCGACCGCTTGCCGCTGTACTGCACCGCTGGCGGCAAGTGCATCCTCTCCCGGCTTCCCGCGGCGATGCGGGCGCAATACCTTGCTGAAACGCATCTGGCGGCTGTCGCACCCAAGACCATCACCGACCCCGATAAGCTGGCTGCCGAGATCGAGCGCACCATTCGCAGGGGTTGGGCCATCGACGACGAAGAGCTCGAGCCAGGGCTGATATGCTACTCCATGCCGCTGGACTTGCCGCGCTATGGTTTCAGCGGGGCGCTGAGCGTCTCCGGGCCTTCCGGCAGGATGATACAGGCTCAGGAAGATATCCTCGCGTCGCTGCGATGGGCCACGATGGAGCTCCAGGAGACCCTCGGCGGTGGCATCGGCGATGACGAGCCGCCTCTTTTCGGTCCCGGCCGCGGCGGTTTCAAGAGTTCCGACTGGCACCGTCCCGGTTCCGAGGTATACGAGTGACCAGCGCGGGTGTTGTTCGCGCCCGGGCTGCGCGTACAGACTCGCGCCCGGGTACGGACCTCGGTTCAGAAGACCGCTTCTGCTTCGGGAGCCTCGCTGCGCTCCTGGCTCTCCGGAGCCGCAGGCTCAGCGGCCCCGGTATCGTCCTTCTTGAAGACGGGCTTGAACTCGACATGCTCCGCCACGATCTTGATTTTTGTCTGGGTCTTGCCCGCCGCGTCTTCCCACCGATCCTGCTTTAGACGTCCGACGACGCGCACGCCGCGCCCCTTCTTGAGCATTTCGCCGCAAGTCTCGGCTAGCCGGGACCAGGTCTCGACCTCGAAGAAGGATACTTCCTTTTCGGTCTCGTCGTTCTGCCGGTAGAATCGGTTCGAAGCGACGGCGAACGTGCAGACCTGGTGCCCGTTCGGGATCGTCTTGAGGAGCGGATCCCTGACCAGATTGCCTTCGACGATTATGGAATTCAGATTGTTCAACACGGTACCCTCCAGCGGCCGCCTGTCCGGCGGCCGTCCTGTCGCGATCCGGCGCTTCCCTGGCGCCGCTTTCAGCGGATTTCACCTGCCGATACCGTGAAGACTCGAAGCGGAGCACAGACGCTTTCGCTTCTCGCCGAGAAAAGGTGGCCCCTGGTTAGTGCATACCTATTCCGCCAGGGAACCCCAGCCCAGCAGCCTCGTACCGTCCGACCAATCCACGGTAGCCGATAACGGGAACACGCCGCCGCCGGGAGCCGTGGTCGCTTCTTCCTTAACCGAAACGCGGAAGCCGTGCGTCCAGCCCCCGATTTCACCCGAACCCTCGATGACGAGACCCCCGTCAGCCGCCATAATCGATGTGTAGCGTATGGCTGCCGGCACTTCTTCCCCGGGCATCGACAGCAACATGTATTGCGGTAGCACCGTCAACGACCAGAATGGCTCGTCGCCATGGAATACGGCAGCGTCGAAACGCCGGTGCTCGAAGAATCCAGGCCAGGAGGGGGGCTGGGCCAGGTCGAACTGCGCCTCTTGCCATAGCTCCAACGCTTCCGCCCTCACCGCTTCGGCGGCGGAAAGGAGGCCCTCGTCCGGCAGCGTCACCGGCGAGACGCGCGGTCCCGCGGCAGGATCCAGGCGGGTGCTGCCGTGGATCGCCATGGGCTCTTTCTGGCCCAGGACGAGCAGCTCCAGCCGCATCGGGCCGGAGCCAGGAGCGCAGTCGACATGGTACAGCACCATTGCTTCTCCGTAGCCATCCATGTCGACATCGCCGACCCATATCCCGTTGCCCTGGAACGCAGCCTCTCCTCCGGCTTCGCAGCCTTGAGCGCTATCGGAGAATACGCGGACGGGCATCGACCCGTTGCCCCGGTACTGGAGGATGTAGAGCTGGCTGGCTGGCAGGCTGGCCTTCGACAGGATGACCAGGTTGTCCCCGGAGGCATCCATCCAGCGGGCGTAGCTTACAAGCTCGCCTTCATACGTCGTCGCCGGGCCAGGTGCCGGTCCATCGACAGCCACGAACCCCGCCGGCTGCCTTGCCTCCATGGCTGGCTGGGGCGGGGCATGATAGACGGCCCTGTCTTGCCCTCTTTCACACGACAATGCCGACGACGAAACTGCCAGTACGAACAGCGTGGCAGACAGGCGCGGGAATTTCATTCGACGTGCTCCTTCTTTCATCATTGTCCCGCATTTCCGGTTTCGAGTTCCCTGCGGTCAAGATCGACCAACGCATAGAGCAGGCCTTCGACCGCGGCCCTGCCATGGCTTGGGCTGGCAAGCCTGACAAGCGTTACATCGGCGGCGGGATTGGAAGCGCGCATCCATTCGTCAGCCGACAGGCTGTTGCCGAAGCGGACAAGCTCGTCCGATGGCGTTGCCGCGAGGACGATCGGCAAGCCGGAGGGGGGACTCCACCGGTCGAGCCTGGTCTCGTCCTGGATGCGGTAATACGGTACCGTGCCGGGCGACTGCCTCATGGCGGAAACGTAGCCGGGAAGATAGAGGTCGGTGTCGAGAACGGCGTCGGTCTTCTTGCCGACGGTCCTGGCAAGTATCCTGCATAATTCATCGCCATCGTGCCTTCCGTCGAAATAGGGAAGAGCGCGCTCGATGATCGACGGCTTGAGGATCTCCTCGATCCTGACCACGCCGGGGCAGGCCCGTGCCCAGCCAAGTATCAGGAGGACCTGGTAGTCGGGCCGGGCGATCTGTTCTGGCTCGGCGGTCAGGAAAGGCACTCCGACCATCAGGTTCAAAGGCGCGCCCATGGGATATGCCGCGATGATCTGGAGCCCTGCAATCCGCGGGAGTCCGTCGGTCGCCGCCGCGAGCGTGGCCATCACCGCGAACCCGCCCTGGGAGTAGCCTAGCATCGCGAGCCGTCCGGATTCACCGTAGTCGCTTGACCGTGTCGCCAGGTACGACCGTGCGGCGGCAAGTCCGTCGAGAGCGGAGGCGGCCATCGAATCAGGCACGCAGTATTCCTGGAAGCCTTCGCCGTCTCCCATGCCCGCGTAGTCCGGGGCCCAGACGGCGTAACCCAGGGAAGCCGCCAGCTCCATGATCGAGCGCTCGTTACCGCCACCGCGAGAAGGCACATTGTCGCGCAGGTGCTCGGTTCCCTTGAGGAATATGACCCACGTCAGCGAACGCCTGGAACCAGATACGGGAGCGGGCAGGTACAGCATGCCGGATTGCCGTTCAATTCCACCTTCGGGGCGCCGTGCGGAAAAGGCGATTCGCACGGGGCAGACGTCGGCGAGCCTGTCTCGCCGCTCGGACCTCCAGGCGGTATATCCCGCGGCGTCCAGAACATCCATGTCGATGGCGCTTCCGAGTATGCGAGGCGAGGCAAGGGCCATCATGGCGCGTGTTTTCCTCGCGGGGCTGCGCTTGGCCTCCGTGGCTTCCAGGAGCAGGCCGGCGGCAACCATAGGCGCCGATGCCTCGACGCCGATGCCTACCACCGTTTCATCATGCCGGACCGGGACCACGGCGCACGAAGAAGCGATACAGACAAGAACCACAGGGAACGAGAATCGGGAGCCGATGAAATAGTTGAAACTCATGCCCTGAGGGTATCGCGGTCCGTACCGTATCGTCCAGACCGGCGGTTCTTCGAAAGGTTCTATGATAGTCCGTCGACCCAGAAGCGGCCTAGGCCGAGAGTGCGGGCCTTGTCCAGCGCTGACTTCGCCCTTGTGAGTATGTCATCCCCGTCGCGAGGCGAACCGACGGCCGCGCCGACCGCACCTCCGATCCAGATGGTACCGCCCCCGAGGTCTACAGGGCGGCAGATGATCTCGGCTAGCTTTCCGGCGCTCTCCTCTGCCATCTCGAGAGCCTTCCCGGGCACGACCGCGGCCACCGCGACGAATTCGTCGCCGGCCCGCGCCGCTATGCCGTCGGCGCCGGCGAAGCTCGAGACGCGCTTGGCGACTTCCTTGATCACGGCTTCTGCCGTTTCCCTTCCCCTTAGCCGCTCGATTTCGTCGGCTTTGTCGAGGTCGGCCAGGAGAACGAAAATTCCCTTGCCATCCTCGGACAGGCGCCCTGCCTTCTCGGAGAACCATGCGGCCAGCCCGTTGGCGTTTGCCAGTCCGGTCAGCGCGTCGATGCGGTCGGCGGGGATATCCGCCGCTGGCTCGAGGCTGCCCGTCGCAGGCCGGGACGTCACTGCCCGTTTGCCTGACGCCGCGGCTATGGATCTGCCGAAAAGGCCGAGCAGGACGGCTCCAAGCACCGCCGCGAGCATTGCCGGCACGATGCCCGCGAAGGCGCCTGCCATGCCCGCGGCAATGCCGAGGATACCGCCGGCCGCCGCCATGAATATCGAGAAGGTCCTGGATCCGCCTTGTGTTTCCATATCTTCAAGTATCGGAAAATCGGGGCCGACGATGAACGTCGTATCGATGGGGAGTCCTCTCCAAGTTTGGCATTGCAAAATCCCTGTGGATGGATAAGCTATTGCCTAATGGAAGAACTACCTCGGACAGGGATCGGTGAAAAAGGGCGGTTGATCGGCACGATCACCGCGTTGCTGGTCGCTGGCTTTGTCGGAACGAGCCTGTCCGCGTTTTTCGCGGCCAGGGACTCGGTGCGGATGTCCATAGAGCGGGACTCCCTGCCCGCAATGGCCGAATACGTGTATTCGGCGTTGCAGAAGGAGCTCATCGAGCCGATATTCGTCTCGTCGATGATGGCCAACGACACCTTCGTCCATGACTGGGTTGTCCGTGGCGAGGGCGACCTGGGAGCCATGCTCACCTACCTGTCGGAGATCGTGAACCGCTACGGTGTCTTCACCGCCTTCTTCGTCTCCGACCGGACCAATCGATATTACCAGGCAGAGGGCCTGCTCAAGACCGTCAGCCCGGAAGAACCCCGCGACGCGTGGTATTACCGGGTCAGGATGATGACCGAGCCGTACGAAATCAACCTCGATCCCGATATGGCTCACGGCGACGCGATGACGATATTCATCAACTACCGGGTCCTCGACGTCTCGGGTGCCTATCTCGGCGCCGCTGGCGTCGGGCTTGCGGTTTCGAAGATGAATGGCATCGCCGAGGATCTGCGCCTGCAGCACAATACCGCGGCTTACTTTGTCGATGCCGCAGGCAAGATCCTCATCGGTTCGCCGTATGGCGTCGAGTCCGTTTCGACCGTCGCCGACGATGCGGCGCTGCGTGAATCCGCTTTGGCCGCGATCGCCGCCGGAGGCGGTTCGTATCGCTACAGGCGCGGCGGCAGCGAGCGCATGCTGCTCGTGAAGGCTTTGCCCGAACTGGGCTGGTACTTGTTCATCGAGCAGGCCGAGTCCGCGGTGATGGGCGGAGCCAACAGGGCGTTGCGGGTCAACCTGGTGATTTTTATGTTGATCGTCCTGCTCGTGATAGTGCTCACGGCCATGACGATCGACAGATACCAGTCCAGGCTCGAGCGGACCGCGTCGTACGACGCGCTGACCGGCGCCTTCAACCGGCTATCGTTCGGCGTGCTTTGCGACCACGCAGTCAAGGATGCCAGGAGGTCGGGCGCCCCGCTGTCCATAGTGATACTCGACATCGACGACTTCAAGCGCGTCAATGACGAGCGCGGCCATCCCGCGGGGGACAAGGTCCTCGGTCTCGTTGTCGCTGGGGGGCAGTCGGGCTTGCGGCAGAGCGATCCGGTCTGCCGATGGGGCGGCGAGGAGTTCATAGCCATGCTCGCCGACTGCGACATCGGTGGTGCCGTTGCCGCGGCAGAGAAATTCAGGGCTTCGGCCTCCTCGCTTTGTGAAAACGAGGACTGCGGTCGTGTTACGCTGAGCGCTGGCGTCGCCACCCTCCGCCCTGAAGAAAACTTTTACTCCCTCGTGAGCCGTGCCGACAAGGCGCTGCTTTCGGCCAAGCGCAATGGCAAGGACAGGACCGAATCGGCTGAACCGTGACCGAGCCCCGCCCGGTTGGCAGCGTGCACGATGGAATTACGGCCACTTCCCATGTCATCGCCATGCACGCGTGATATCTTGGATGTCGAGAACTGAATGGAGAGGAAAAAAGCGATGGGCGACCCCGATTCGGTACAGCTGGCGAGGCTCGTGGACGGGGACGACCCCGAAGCGGTGCTTGTCGAGACCGGACGCATCTTCAGATATTGGTACGACGCCGCCGCATGGGCGCCCGTTCGTGCCTCTGCGGACGCCATAGTCGACATGTTTGCGGGCCGTTTTCCGGGCTATCGCGCCTGCGACACGGGCTACCACGACATACGCCACACGATGGCCGTGCTCCTGACGACCGCGCGCATCGCCGACGGCCTTTTCATCAAACGAAATGCCTTTCCGGCTTCCCTGACCCGGGACCTTTTCATGGCCGCCGCCTGCCACGATGTCGGATACATCCGGACCGTAGGAGAGGAGGGGGGCACCGGCGCACGTTTCACTTCTGTCCACGTCCAGCGTTCCGCCGATTTCGCTCTGGCGCTGGCTCCGCGTTTCGGGGCAGAAGGCGGCCGCGTCTCCCGCATAATCCAGGCGACCGGCCTCAAGGGCGAATATGACGAGCAGCCTTGGGCCGACGAGCAGGAAAAGGAAGCTGGCCGGGTGCTGGCGAGCGCCGACCTCGTCGGCCAGATGTCTGACCGCGCCTACCTCGAGAAGCTCCTCTTCCTCTACTACGAGTTCAAGGAGGCGGGATTCTCCGGCTACGATACCGAATTCGACATGCTCAGGAAGACGATGGGTTTCTACGAGATGACGACAGACCGCCTCGACGGCAAGCTCGGCGGCGTCAGGGCTTTCGTCCGACATCACTTCGCGACGCGATACGGCATCGACAAGGACCTCTGCGACGAAGCGATGGGTCGCCAGATCGACTACCTGCGGGGCATCCTCGACGATGCGTCCACCAATTTCCGCAAGAAGCTCAAGCGCATGGACCTCGAGCTCTCCCAGCCCAAGACAGCCTGACTATTTGCCCGATACGCTCACGCCTGCGGCCAGCATGTACGGCAATATCGCCGAACCGTAGTCGACGCTCTCCCTGGAGACGGCGCGGACGGCCTTGAACAGCGCCGCGACATTGCCCGCTATCATGGTCTCGCCGACCGGCCGCACTATCTTGCCTTTCTCTATCAGGTACGAATTTTTCGCCACGCCGGAGAAATCGCCGTTGTCCGAAGGCGAGCCGCCGGAGAAACGCGCAAGGAGGATGCCGCGCTTCACGTCGTGGATCATCGCGTCGAGGCTTTCGTCGCCAGGTTCCATGACGATGGCGCCACCGCCTGATGGACAGCGGGGCTTGCCCGTCTTGTTCGAGCCATAGAGCCCGAGCGAGAAATTCCGCAACGCGCCTTTTTCGATTATGGGGCAATTCTCCGCGCGGAAGCCGTCGCCGGTGTACGAGTACCCCGCCTCGATTGCAGGCCCGTTGGGTTCGGAGCGGACGGTGATCAGGGGGGAGACGACCGTTTCGCCGAGCCTGTCCTTCCACGGCGAGTTGCCGGTTATCATTGCGTAGTCGCCCAGGTAGACGCCGTCGACGTAACCCACGAAGTCTCCGAGGCAGTCGGGTGTGAGTATGACATCGCCGGAGAAGGAGCCCGCTACCGGCGCGACTCTCGTCTGCTCGGCGGACTGCCTCATCAGAAGGTCGATGGTGCCCCAGTCCTTCAGGGCCAGCTCGAGGCTGCGGTGCGCGGCGCCCGAGTAGTTGAAGCTCGAGGTGTCGGTCCCGTTCTTGCTCGTGAACATCGCGAAGAAGCTGTACAGGCCGGAGCGGTCCTCGAACTCGGCGCCGTTGGAGTTGGCGTAGAACGATTCTCCGCGGCTGAAGTCGAGCACGCACTGTTCGAGTTTCGTTTTGGGATAGGTCGAACGCGCCCAGTCGATGAACTCGCGGAGCCGGTCGTACATCGCCGCGTCGTCGGGCATGGTTTGCCCCGTCTCGAAGCGCTCAAGCGGGCGGCCGGGCGATATGTCGTTCGCGGGGTCGGGCTCGCTCGAGCGGGCCATGGCCAGCGCATCCCCGGCGGCCTGCCTGATGGATTCGTCGTCGTAGCGGTTGATGGATATCGAGCCCTTGCGCCCGCCCGTATGCGCGGTCAGGCCCAGCGATACGTTGACCGTGGTGCGGTAGAGGCTCATCCGCCCCGCGTCGACGTTCAGTTCGCTCTGTTCGCCGCGGGACATGCCGGCCTGGGCCTTGTCGGCTCCAGCCGCCTTCATGGCTTCTACGGCCTTCCTCGTCAGTTCCATCCCGTTGAATTCGGACATCAGGCTCGCCCTCCCACGTTGACGCGGCAGCTGATGGCCGGACCGCCCATGCCTACCGGTATCGATTGCTTCTTCCCGCACATGCCTCCGCATGACCAGCTCATGTCCTCGGATACGGCGGTGACCGTCTTGAGCATGTCGAAGGCGACTCCGGATATCGTCGTGTCGCGCAGGGCTTCCCCGAGCTTGCCACCCTTGATCTCGAAGCCCATCACGATGCCGAACATGAACTCGCTCGTAGAGTCTGCCTGGCCGTTGGACGATCGCAGCAGGTAGTAGCCGTCGTCGACCCCGGCGAGCATGTCGGCGAGTTTCGACGTACCCGGAAGTATGGCGG
>CAZNXK010000007.1:31553-37531 GCA_964576835.1 uncultured Treponemataceae bacterium
GTTGCGCATCCTGATCAGAGGTTCGTCGTAGAAGCCGTAGGCCCGGGCGTTTCCGGTAGGCGCGACCCCGAAATGGGCCGCGGACTCCTTGTTGTGCATGTAGGATCTGAGCACGCCCCGCTCTATCAGCACCGCGTCGGCGGCCTCGGTGCCTTCGTCGTCGGTCCAGACCGGGACCGGGCAGGACTGACCGAGGGCCGTGTTCGCGAAATCGACCAGGGTGACGAGGGGACTCGCGACGACCTTGCCCATCGCGTCGGCCGCGACCGAGCCGCCCAGGACGCCATCCGCCTCGACGGTGTGGCCTATCGCCTCGTGGGCAAGGATGCCCGCGAGGTCGGAGTCCAGGACGACGTCATGGGTGCCTGGCTTGGCGTAGACGCCCTTTGACTTGCGGGCGAGGTTGTCCGCGAGCATGTCGATGTTGGGGAACAGCATGGCAGGGTCGTCGAAGACATCCTCGAACTGGCCCCGGCCGCCGTAGACTTCGTACAGATCGACCGGCTCGCCGTCGGCGTCGACGGTCATCGATACGGCAATGATGGTCCGCGGCACCAGCGAGTACGCGTCCGCGCCGTCGGCGGTGACCAGGGTCTTCTCCATGTCCAGGCACGACAGCGAAATGGAACGGGATGACAGCCCGGGGTAGTACTTGGCGCAGTAGGCGTCTATTGCGCGAATGAACTCTATGAGGCTCTTCTGGTCCAGCCTCGGTTTCACCGTCGCCAGGTTCATGTTTGCATGACCTGGGCGGGACGGCAAGGGACCCTTGACCAACACGTCAGAGCTGGCGCGTTTCGACGCTAGGAACCTCGCGTTGCCGACCGCGCGCTCCACCGTGGCGCGTATCGAACCGTCGGCTTTCTCGGGCGACGAGGAAAAGCCCCATACGCCGTCCTTGAATGCCCTCGCCGAAACGCCGGCCTGGGCTCCACGCGAGTTTCCCACCACGTCGCCATTGAGCAGGCTGATCCTCAAGGTCGTGTTTTCCTGGACGCGCAATTCGGCATATTCGTTGAACAGGGCCGCATGGCGGCCTATTCCGTCGTATTTCATCAGACCTCCGTCCGGTATGGTCGCTTGCAAACATACTGGCATTGCCGATGAGGGGCAAGTGCGACGCATCTCTCATGCGAGCCTGCCAGACTTGCGGTATACTCGTCCCCATGATCGATCCTTCCGACCCCATGTCGACCTTCGCCGGCCTCCGTGACCGGGATTATAAGCGCGCCGGGCTCATCGTACTGGAAGGCCGCATCGTCATCGAGAAGGCTTTGTCCTGCGGGGGCCGCGTCAGGGCGCTGCTATGCGTTCCTGCTGACGAGGATGAATGGCGCCGGGTTTCCTGCGATACCTTCGCCGTCGGCGCTCTTGGCCGGGCCGAGATGGAGAACCTTGTCCTGTTCGCGTTCCACCGGGGCGCCTTGGCGCTGGCCGACAGGCCGCCGCCGCCCGTGCCCGAAGATCTGCCGGCGGGATCGGCGCTCGCGCTGTGGAACGTGACCGACCCGGACAACCTGGGCGCCCTTATCAGGAGCGCCTCCGCCCTCGGCGTATCGCGAATATATCTGGGACCAGGTTGCGCCGACCCGTATGGCCGTAAATCGCTGCGCGCGTCGATGGGCTGCGCGCTTGGCCTGCCCATAGTCCCGCTGTCGGGTATCGGGGAGCTGCCGCTTGCCCGCGGACAGGGCGGCAATCTCCTTGTCGCCGCCGCGCTCGCCCCCGGTGCCGCCGAGCCCGCCGCCGTTGCCGCACTCGCCGTTTCGGCCAGCAGGGCCGTGACACTGCTGCTCGGCAACGAGGGCTGGGGCCTGCCCCCCGACATCGTCGCTGCGTGTGACGAGCGCGTCATCGTGCCGATGGCCGGAGGTGTGGATTCCCTGAACGTGGGCGCCGCCGGGGCGATACTGATGTGGGAGTTGTTCCGTCGTCATACGCGCTGAGCGCGTTCGAGTATAAGGAATGGTATTAGAAGGCGCGCTGAAAGCGCGCTGTCGTCCATGACGTTTCGTCGTCCATGACGTTCCCGTCCTGGGGGACGGGCTGTGTTGGGGCGCGCCTTCCGTGGCGCGCGCCTGCTCGTCCGTGACGTTCCCGTCCTGGCGGACGGGCTGTGTTGGGGCGCGCCATCAACGCGAGTACGCGTTGTTGCCGAGAGGAAGTGATATACGTGCCCGCTGAAAGCGGGCGCGCCATCCGTGGCGCGCGTATACACGTCCATGACGCGCATACTGGGAGGCGTGCGGGGGCTAGGGGCTGATGTAGTAGCTGGCGAGGGCTTCGGCGATCTCTGTCTTTGTCGATCCTGCGCCTGTCACGGCCAGCCCCCTGGTCCTCGCGGCGTGGACCACCACCGGCTCGGGCGCTACCCTTATCGCTGGCGCGTTTGACCGCGATACCCGTGACCCCTTGGTGCCCATGATGCCAATCAAGGTCATAGCAGACACGAACACCGCGCCAGACCCCAAAGCCGCCATCCTGGCCCTGGACTACTTCCCGGGCCCTTTGGGGCTACGCCTCCTCGGTTTGATCTTGATCTCAGCAGGATAGACCCCCTGAAGGGTAGACCATAGGTAGCAGGCATCATGAGAGACGCAAGGGTGGGGCAACGTTGATTGGACTTGCTTTGTGACTCTGTGGGCTCTGTGTAAGGTCTTTTTGGGTTCAACGCGGAAGGATCAGGGCAAGAGGATGTCATACAGAGGCGCAAAGGCACGGAGAGGGGGCAACTGGAAGATAGGGTTTTTGAACCACGAATGCCTTTGGCATCACTGAGAGGAGGGCGTTCTCCGAATTCAACGCAAGGTTCCGAACCCAAGGTGGTCCCCCCCATTTTCCACCTTCCTTATCCTCTTCTCCGTGCAACTCCGCCTTCTCCGTGACGCCGCAGGCGTCCGTGGATCGCTCCCTAGAGACGGAATTAGCCCCCCTCACTCGTACGCAAGCGCCAGCCTCGTCGTCCCCCGGGTCGCCGCCCTCGCGGGTCCCCACGCCGATACAGCCCCGAACACCAGCGTCACCACCATGGTCACGGCCACCCCCACCGGGTTCCATGCGAACCGCAGCACCGCCCCTTCGCCCAGCATCAGCGTGCCGAAGAACCCCGACGCCAGTAAGCTGATAGGCCATGCCGCCGCCAACCCCACCGCCAGTCCCGCCAGTGAACTCACGAGGCCCTCGGTGACAAACATCCCGATGATCCGCCTCGGCCCTGCGCCGATGGCCCTCAGCACCCCGATCTCCCTCGTCCGCTCCATCACCGTGATCGACGCGGCCGCGGCGGTGCCCAACGTTGCCACCCAGAGCACCAAGAACGCCAACAACAGAAGCACGGTCAGAACGATGTCGAGGTGATCGGCGATGATCTTCGTCCTCTCGGCCTGACTGATGACGTACAGCACCTTGAGGTTCGACGCCGCCACGACCTTCTCGATTTCTTTCTTCAGCGCCATCACCCCGGGGTAGGTGCGGTCCTGGGCCACGATGGTCAGGGTGTTGCCCCGGCGTCCGGGGTCGGCCCATTGAGTCCACAACGCGTCCGACAAGTAGGCCTTGGGCTTGTCGATTTCCTCGACGAGGCCCACCACTGTAACAGATCGGGACGTCCCTCTCACCGCCAACTCCAGGGTGTCGCCGACCTGGGGTTGGCCAAAGGCCACCACCGCGGCTTGGTTGAGCAGCACCTCGGGGGCGTCGGCCGACGTGAGCCACCGGCCCGCGGTCAGCCGGGGGGCGGCCATGGTGGTGTTCCATGGCAGGGCGACGATGCCCGCTCCGGCGTCGGGGGAGTCGGACCGTGCCAAGCCGGCCACCCGGGATTGCAGTTCTCCCCGGCCCCCGGTCCACACCTCGGTGCGGGCGATGGCCAGACCGGCAAACGGCCCCTCCAATGCGGCCCGGTCGGCGGGTTCGGACAAAACCACCTGCAGGTCGAAGCGCATGGCGTCGCTGGTCGATGCCAGAAACTGGGCCAGACTTTCGCGCACATTGAACCCGGTGGCGAACAGGGCGACGCCCAGGCCCGTGGTGGCGACCACCAGAAGCGTCCGGACCGGCCGGCGGAGCAGATTGCGGACAGCCCACGAACCCTTGGTCGGTCCCGAGGCTCCCGCCACCGGCGGCGCCGGGGACAGGGCTTCGCGGACCGCGATCCTCCCGGCTCGGACCAGGGTTGGGGCGGCGAACACGAAGGGCAGTGTCAGGGCGCAGAAGACCAGCAGCCCTAGGGTTTCGGGGGGAACCGAGGTGGTGAGCACCTCAAAGTTTAGAATCTTCGCCACGAAGGCCGCGAACCCCTGGCCCGTCGCTGCGGCCAGGGGCACCGACACCAGACCGGCTACCACGGCCAGGGCCAGCAGGTAAGCCGAGTACAGCCCGGTGATCCTCAGCCGCGACGCCCCGATGGCCTTGAGGATGCCTATCTGCCTCACCTGCCGGGCCATGAGCGCCGCCGTCGTCTGGCCCACCATCACGGCGCTGAGCAAGAAGGCCAAGAAACCGACCGACCCGATGATGCCCATGAGGAGGTCGAGCTGCCACTGGTGGGGGTGCTCCTCGAACGGGGGCACGGCCACCTTGGTGTCGGTCGGTAGGTTCAACTTCGCCACCGCGGCTTCGACGTCGGCCTTTGAATCAACGTCAGGAAACCGGACGACCAGCCTTCCGCCGGGTTGCCGGCCCGCCATTTCCGCCCAGGTGGCTTTGTCGGTGTAAGCGTAGATAAAATGGTCCTGGGTGGCCGGGGCCTGGGCCGGGTCGAAGGCGATGCCCGAAACCGTCACCTCGAGCTGCCGGTCGCCGCTGCGCACCCGGGCTATCGAGCCGGTCTTGAGATTCGAGACCAACATTCCGTCGCGCTCAATGACCATGGTCCCCGGAGTCGGGATAGGGGCTCCGGACCACGGCACGACCTTGGTCACCGCTTGCTGTTCGAAGTCTCCTACGGCGAACAGCCACAGCGGTATCCACTCGTCGGGCTTGACCTCGATGCGAAGGAACAGGAGGTCGCGGTATTCGGCTTGGACGCCGGGGCCCAAGGCCCCAGGGTCGAGGGTGCCCGGGTGGTCCCAGGTCAACACAGCGTGGGCCGGGCTGGTGGCAAGGAAATTCTGCTTCAGGTCGGGCCCCAGGATGCGGGCGCTGACGATCGTCGACCCCAGGCCCCAGACCCCCAGCACGAGGGCGAAGACCATGAGGGCGGTCCGCCCCCCGCCGGTTTTCAGGTCGCTCCAGACTTTCTTCGCTTGGGCACGCATTACTCTCTCCTCTGGTCGGACACCACGGCCCCGTCGGCTAGTGTGATCACCCGGTCGTACCGCTTGGGTTCGTGTTCGTGGGTGACAACGATCACTGTCTTGCCGTTTTTTGCCAGGGCTGTGAGCAGGCCGGATACCAGATCTGCGTTTCGGCTGTCCAGGTTGCCCGTGGGCTCGTCGGCCACAATGAGCGGTGGGTCGTTGGCCAGGGCCCGGGCCAGGGCGGCCCGCTGCTGTTCCCCACCCGACAGCGCTCCGGGCAACTTGCGACCGTGGGCGGCGATGCCCACTTGGTTGAGGAGGGCCAGAGCCCGGTCCCTGCGGTCCTTCTTTGGGATGCTCCCTACGAATTCCATGGGGAGGAGGATGTTCTCAAGGACGGTGAGTGTGGAGATAAGCTGGAAGAACTGGAACACGATGCCCATGGTCCGCCCGCGCCACAGCGCCAACGGGCCTTCGTTCAACCCGTGGACCTCGGTGCCGCCCACCCAGACCCGGCCGGCGGTGGGGTGGTCGATGCCCGTGATCAGGTTCAAAAGCGATGACTTACCGCTTCCCGACCGGCCGACCACGGCCAGGTACTCCCCGGCCCCACCGAAAGCGATACGCCCGAAAGCGCCGGCACCGGCGTCCCGACCGTGGGGTAAGTCAACGACACGCCTTCGAGGCGGATGAGTTCTGTGGTGTTCATGCTTCGTCCTTTTTGAGGGACAGAGCCCG
>CAZNXK010000007.1:37541-49729 GCA_964576835.1 uncultured Treponemataceae bacterium
GGGCCTAGCAGCCATCCGGCCACCTCGGTCCAAAGCGGCCCGGGACCACCGAGCACCGAGGGGATGAGGGTGTCGAGCAGGGGTTGGGGCAGGCCGTGGCCGTAGAGCACGTCCTTGAACACGTGGTCGTAGAACCCTTCGACCACACCCAGGGCGAACAAGAAGGCGCTGAGCCCCAGGGCGAGCCGCCTCCAGACGGGCCCCTGGTTCCGGGCCGCCACGAACCCGAGGTCGACGGCGGTGAGGACGAGGAGCAGAAGGCCGAGGTGGATGCGGGGAGCGAACCCCGACGCCAGGCCCCCGGTGATCAGGGTGGCCGAGCCGACGAGGCCCAGCGAGACAATCGATGCGTACAGGAAGACCATGAAACTCTCCTTGGTCGATGGATGCCTACCAACCTAGGGGAGAAGAGGGGTCAGGTCGTCTCAACGGGACCGACGAGACTCGATTTGTTCGGCCCTCACTTGCGACGGGGTTTTTCCGGTGAGTTTGAGCAACACCTTGTTGAACGTGGGCTTGGCGTTGAACCCGGCGTCGAAGGCCAGAGTGAGGATCTTGTCGCCGTCTCGAGCCGGGTCGGCGGCCAGTGCCCGGAACTCCTTCAGCCGCCAGCCGTTCACCAGATCATAGAAGTTGACGCCGAGTTCGTTGTTGATCGCGTAGGACACGTGGTTCCGGGGGGCCCCGACCAACGAGGCCAGGGCTGCCAGGTCGAGGTCCGGGTCGAGGTGGGGCTTTGTCGTCTCGAAGGTTCGGGCGATATGGGTTCCGAGCTTTTTTGCCTCGGCCGGGGAAAGGGACGGCCGGTCGGCGGCCAACGGGGGCCCGGGGTCCTTTTGGAGCAACCCCCGGAGACCCAGCACCCAGACCGCTACGGTCATCGTCCCCGAAACCCAGGGCTCTAGCGCCAAGGGGGCCAGGGTGTGGAGCAAGACGAGGACGACCACCGATAGCAGGCACAGCCCGGCGGCCACTGAGAAGAACCACCGCAGCCACCCGACCTCGACCAGATCGAGGTTCGACACCCGATCGGTAAGCGACGCCCTATAGTGGTGGAACCACCGCAGGGCAGGCACCAGGTACGCGGCCATCTGCACGGTCAGCGACCCCCAGAACGTGACCGACACAACCGCCGCCGCCGGCCCGTGGGCCGTAAAAACTGCGGTGACGATCACCGCCCCGGCGAAGGGGACGAGGTGGAGGAGGTGGGTGGGCCGCAAGTGCCACGGTTGGCCCCTCAACGCCGAGGCGTAGGCCGCCAAAAGGGGTGGCAGGAGGAATTGGATAGGCTCGAACAACTGGCCAGAGGGGGAGAGGAGCCCCAGGGCCCCCATGACCCCGGGGTGGGCAGCGTTCAACGCGCAGACCAGAATCAGGGTCCCGAGCCACCGGCCCCCCGGGTGCTTCCCGGGCCGAAGCCACAACAGGAAAAATAAAAACCCGCCAAGGAAGAGGTTCCCCCCGGCGACGAATGGCGAGATCTGGTCAAGACCCATGGCGCCACTATGCCTCCATCCTGGATGTTAAACAAGATTGCCGTGGCGGGTAAAGGCTAGCCCCGGGGAGGTCCTTCGGTGTAGGGGCTGAACATCTGCCTGACCTCGACCTCAGCGGCGTACCCGGTGCCACTCTCCGAAGAGGATGGCCGAAACCGCTGAGCTATCGACTATCATTGCCGAAGCCTCCCGCTTCATCGTATCCGATTATGTCCTCTGGCGCCCGCGTATCGAGATCGGGTGCGGCGGCGCATGCGGCCACGATCGCCTGAATGATCGCTTTCCTGCTGGCTGCCTGCCCCGCTCGCCCGGTTTGACTTTATCTACCCGTGCGAGTAGTATAAGAGGCTGTATGAGCATGCCCCAAGCCACAGAATTCGGCGTAGACCAGCGCATCGTGTATCCCAGCCAAGGCGTCGGACGGATCATCGAGATCCACGAGAAGCGCTTCAAGGACACGACCGTTCTCTACTATACAATTTACCTCGAGTTTTCCGACATGACCGTCATGGTTCCGGTGGACAAGGCCCGCGACCTGGGCATCAGGCCCATCGTGCCCAAGAACGAGGCCGAGCGCGCCCTGGAGTTCATCTCCGAAGAATACGCTCCCATCCCGTCGGACTGGAAGCTGCGCTACCAGATGAACCTCGACCTCCTCAAGAAGGGGTCGGTGATGGACATCGCCAGCGTAGTCCGCTCTCTGTACCATCGTTCCAAAATCAAGGAACTGCCGATTCTTGAACGCAAGCTCTACGACTCCGCCCTCAACCTTCTTCAGGACGAAGTGTCGTTCTCGCTCGGCAAGACCAAGGACGAGATCTCGGAACTTATCCGAGCGCGGCTGGAAGGCTAGGGCGTGCGCTTCGCGGCGGTCGTGGCGGCCGCCGGGAGGAGCCTCCGCTTCGGCGGTGACAAGAAGGAGTACCGACTCCTTGACGGCTTCCCGGTGCTCACCCATTCAGTCAAGCTGTTCCTCGACATGGGCGACTGCGCGGCGGTTGTCGTCGCCGTGCCGCCAGGCGGTACCGATGCTGCCAAGGCGGCGCTCGGCGACGGCCTCGTGTCGCGGGCAGGCCCAAGGCTCCTGTTCGCAGACGGAGGCGAAGAACGTGCCGACAGCGTCAAGGCAGGTCTCCTGGCCCTGCGCGGGGTGGACCCCGAATTCGTGCTTGTGCACGATGCCGCCAGGCCATGGGCGAGCCCGGCCCTGGTTCGCCTCGTGCTTGCCGAGGCAGCCCGCTGCGGCGCCTGCGTACCGGGCACAACGCTAGCCGATACCGTCAAGCGCGTCGGCGCGGGCGGAGCGGTGGTCGAGCACCTGTCGCGGTCCGCGCTCAGGGCGGCCCAGACCCCCCAGGGCTTTCAGTACCGCGGCCTCCTGGCTGCCTACCTGTCCGCGGGCGCCTCCGCATCGAAGGCGACCGACGACGCCGAGGTCTGGGCGATGGCAGGCGGGGCAGTCGTCGTCGTGGACGGCGAGCGCGAGAACACCAAGATAACTTTTCCCGAGGACCTTCCTTGAGTTTCCGCGTCGGCCAAGGCTGGGACATCCACCGGCTCGTTCCCGGAAGGCCGCTCGTGCTCGGAGGCGTGGATGTGCCGTCGGAGTCAGGCGAGCTCGGGCATTCCGATGGCGACGTGCTCTGCCACGCCGTGGTCGATGCGATGCTCGGCGCCATCGCGGCGGGGGACATAGGCAGGCACTTCCCGCCGTCGGAACCCCGGTGGAAGGACGCTCCGTCGAGGGTTTTCGTCGAGCGCGCCTCGGAACTGCTGGCCGGGGCCGGCTGGGCTCTGGTCAACGTGGATGCGACGGTGATACTCGAGCGGCCGCGCCTGGCGCCGCTCATCGACGATATACGCGGCTCGATAGCCGGAATGCTCGGTTTGCCTGCCGGAGCCGTATCCGTGAAGGCCAAGACGAAGGAAGGGGTCGATGCCGTCGGCCGCCTGGAGGCGGTGGAAGCGCAGGCTGTCGTCCTCGTCGAGAGCGTCAGCCGACCCGATTGATCCGGCCCGGGCGGTCCCCGGGGTTCTACAGTTTCTTCACCGACCTGCGCAAGCCCTCGAAGAGGCTCGCCCATGGTGACGAGGCGCGGTAGAACACCGGCGGATAGCCAAGCGGCGACTCTATCGTCACGTCGCCGCCGCTGAACTCCCGGGACGTCCAGAGGTGGACCCACTGGTCAGAGGGTAGCCGTGCCTCGCTGAGTTTCTTGCCCGGTTTCGTTACCGGGGCGACGAGCAGGTCGCGGCCGTACAGGTACTGGTACGACAGGCCGCGAAGGCTTTGTTCGTCCTCGTAATGGAGCCAGGTATGGCGGACAGGCGGCACGCCGCTCGTCGCGTACTCGGCCATTGTCTCGGCGTGGTATGGCGCCATTCCTGCCCAGACGGCGGTCATCCTGGCGAAATGGGCGAGTATCTCCGGGTCGGACCAGACCTGGGCGTTCGATTCCGGCTTGTTGCCCTCGTGGGTCCTCATTATGGGCGTGAACGCCGCCATCTCGGTCCATCGCATCAGGCATTCACGCGATCGCTTGACCCATGCGACGGTGTTGAAGCCTCCGATGTCGGAATGCCAAATTCCCGAGCCCGAGAATCCGAGAGACAGCGCCGCGGGGATGACGCTGGGCAAGCCGTCGTTGCGGTTCCAGTCGACGAGCTGGTCTCCGGCCCAGAATGCCTGGGCATGTTTCGCAGACCCGGCCCAGCCAGATCGCAGGAAGAAGACAGCCTCGCCTTCCTTGCCCGCCTCGCGTATCGCCTCGGCGTTGGCCCTGGCCCACAGGACAGGGTACTCGTTGTGGGCGGTCAAAGGATCACGGCCTCCGTGGAGCGCCGAATCGACGGGGAGGTATTCGCCGAAGTCCGCCATCCACCCTGCCATGCCAATGCCGAGCATCTCGCGCTTGATGACGGCCTTGATCCAGGCAAAGGCGTCGGGGTTGAACAGATCCACCATGGCGGCGGGAAAGGTCGCGACCGTGAGCAGGTAGTCGCTGCCGTCTTCATGCCTGACGCAGAAGCCTGCCTTCGATGCCTCGGCGTACAACTCGCCATCTGCCGAAAGGAAGGGATTCACGTAGCCCAGGAAACGGATGCCGTCTCTCCGCAGACTGGCGATGTAGTCGGGAAGATCCGGGTAGAGCGCCCCGTCCCGGCGCCAGTTCCATCGTGGCTGGATTCCGGAACCGGTCACGCTCTTGCCGCACCAGTCCTGGACCCAGAGCGCGCCGACCTTGACGCCCGCTGTCCTGGCGGCGGCCAGCTTGCGCCCGATTTCGGCGGAGCCGCCCTGGACGCCGAGCCAGGCGCCATCCCAGGTCCACGCCGGCAAAGCGCGCTGGCGCCCGGCTACAGCGGACAAGGCCCCAATCGCCGATGGCGCGTCGGCTGCGAAACCGATGGACAGCTCGTCCGGTACAGCCCAGCACGACAGCACTGTGGCCTTGGGGCGCTTGAAGTCGAATAGGCAATAGGCTGTCGTGCCGACATGGACCCATGACCGTTCGCTGGTGATGAAAGAGGGCTGTCCGAAGTACGTGGTGCGCCACGAGCCGCCTGAGTTGCCCCGGAGCCTGGCCATCAAGGTGATCAGGTCATGGCCCCTGCCGACGCCCTGCTCCTCTGACCACAGCGGGACGCGGCGGCCCTTGAGGTCGAGTCTGGAATACTGCTCCCCGCAGCCGAAGACGCTTTCTCCGGGAGTCGCCGGGAGCCTGAGCCTGAAACGGTTGTACGCGGAATCATAGCGGGAGAACGAGATGCGCAGGCAACCGGAGGCCTCGCGTATGGTCATGCGGACGAGGCCCTCGAACTCTATGTCGATGAAGCCGTCGCGGGCCGCGACCTCTTTCCAGGCCTTGGCTTTGACGTAGCGCAGTTTTTTCTGGTGAATCGTGAAACTGCCCCTGCGCTGGCGGATCGCCGGCTCGGCGGAGCCTAGTTCCAGGAGTGGCGAGCGCGTCGAATGTACCAGCGCGCAGCGACCGTCGAGGCTTACGGCGAACCCGTCCTCGGCGGCTTCAAGGTGTATCACTCGATGACCTCCCGGCCGGCCGCGCGTGCTGCGAGCCGCAGGGGCCGGAGACAGTCACCATATACCACGGATGCGTAGTGGGCAATACCGTTCCTGACGACGAGGTCGTCCGGGGGTATTCGGTTGTAAAGGCCATGGTCATCGGGTAGAATCGAACCCAATAATGGTGCGTACGGCTTTTTCGTCGTCGGCCCTGATAGGGTCGGATATCAAAATGGTTCTCGACACAGCTGTCGCCGCGGGTGCCCGCGGCGTCGAGTGGACCGATGACGGGTTCCTGGCGCCCGGCGACGTCGCGGCATCCCAGGCGGCGATGCTCTCGACGCTCAGGGCGGGATTGTGCACCGTCTCGTACGCGTCACTCTACCGCGCGGGCCTGCATGGCCGGGCGGCATTCCGGCTGGCGCTCGCCACCACCCACGGGCTCAACGCGCCGGTACTCAGGCTATGGTCAGCGCCCAGGGGCACCGGTGCGGATGCCTTCGTCAGCGAAGCCCGGTCGCTCGGCGACGAGGCCGGCGCCTTGGGCGTTACCCTGTGCTTCGGCCTGTCGGCGGATTCGATGCTCGACTCTTGCCGGAGCGCTTCCGACCTGCTGTCCAGGATAGACCATCCCTTCGTCAAGCTTGCATGGTCGCCAGGGTCCGGCGCCAGCTTCGACGACTCAATGGAGGAGATAACGTCGGTCTCAGGCAGGATAGGCATGTTCGTCGTGCGGTCAGGTGACCTCGGTGCCCATGAAGGATCGGCCGGTAATCGTGCCGAGGAATGGCTCCAGTACCTCGACGCCTACGACGAGCAGGGCGACAATCCCGACATGGCCAGGCACGTCGTCATCCGTTCCATCGATAGCGGAAATCCCTCGGATCTTGCGCATTGCGTCCGCTCCATCGACGGCTGGAGCGCCGACCTCCGCCGTTACCGCAAGCGCCGCGTCTACTGAGCGGTTTGACGTTGTGCCTGCCAGTCGCTATAATCGGATTGTTTCTATAAGACAGTACGAAAGCTGGAAAGGCGGGCGGCATGGGTACAAAAGTAGTCCTGGCGTATTCGGGCGGGCTGGACACGTCGGTGATCCTCAAGTGGCTCCTCAACAAGGGCTATGAGGTGGTTTGTTTCATGGCCAACGTCGGCCAGCAGGAAGACTTCGACAAGGCCCGCGAGAAGGCCCTCAAGCTCGGCGCGTCGAAGGTGTTCCTGGAGGATCTCCGGGAAGAGTTCGTCACCGACTATATCTTCCAGGCGCTCAAGGCCAACGCGCTGTACGAGGGACGCTACCTGCTCGGAACCTCGCTGGCCCGACCGGTGATAGCGAAGCACCAGGTGAGGATCGCAAACCAGGAAGGCGCGCAGTACGTAGCCCATGGCGCTACGGGCAAGGGAAACGACCAGGTCCGATTCGAGCTGACCTACGCCGCGCTCGGTCCCCTGCTCAAGGTGATATCGCCATGGAAGGAACCCGAGTTCCTTGCCCAGTTCAAGGGCAGGTCCGACATGCTCAAATACGCCGAGGAGCAGGGCATACCGGTTTCCGCCACGGTCAAGAAGCCGTACAGCGAGGACGAGAACCTGATGCACATCAGCCACGAGGCGGGCATCCTCGAGGATCCGGCCAGGGCGGCCACGGAAGACATCTACTCGAGGACCAATTCTCCGCGCAAGGCGCCGGACGAGGAAACGTTCATAGACATCGAGTTCAAGGACGGGCTGCCGACGGCGGTGGTCAACCACGGCGACGGCAAGAGGGTCACCGGGAACCTGGCTCTGTTCCTGTACCTGAACGAACTCGGGCGGATCAACGGCATAGGCCGCATGGACATGGTGGAGAACCGCTTCGTCGGCATCAAGTCCCGCGGCATATACGAGAGCCCAGGCGCGACCATCCTGTGGGCGGCGCACCGCGATATCGAGGGCATCGCGATGGACAAGGAAGTGATGCACCTCAAGCTGACGCTCGAACCGAAGTTCTCCGAGTACCTGTACAACGGGTTCTGGTTTGCCCCCGAGATGGACTTCCTGATGGCCGCCTTCAACCAGTCACAGGAGGCCATCGACGGTACGGTGACCCTGTCTCTGTACAAGGGCAACGTGCTGGCCATCGCCCGCACGTCACCGACGTCGCTGTACAACCAGGAACTGGGGAGCATGGACGTCGAGGGCGGTTTCGACCAGACCGATTCGCGCGGCTTCATCAGGCTCAACGCCATACGCCTCAAGGCGCACAACGTCATTCTGGACAAGAAGCACATCGGCCTGTTCCACGTCATCCAGCCCGAGGCCGACTGAGGGTTTTTCAAAAGTCAGACGACTTTTGAAATTGGCGTGACTGATCAGGCCTTGCCGAAGAGCAGCGCGCAGTTCTGGCCGCCGAATCCGAACGAGTTGGAGACGGCGTTCCGGAGCGGCCGTTGCCTGGCCAGGCCAGGCGTGCAGTCCAGGTCGCAGGCCGGATCGGGGTTCTCGAGGTTGATGGTCGGGGTCACGACGCCGTCGCGCAGCGAAAGCACCGAGACGATGGCCTCTATGGCGCCGGCGGCGCCGAGGGTATGGCCTATCATCGACTTGGTCGAGCTTACAGACAGTTTGTCCGCGTGGGCGCCGAAGGCCAGCCGTATCGCCTTGGTCTCGACGACGTCGTTCACCGCCGTCGACGTGCCGTGGGCGTTGACGTAGTCGATGTCGTCGGGTTTGAGGCCGGCGTCGGATACCGCGAGGCGCATGGCCTGGGCGGCCAGTCGCCCTTCGGCGTCGGGAATGGCGATGCTCTGGGCGTCGCAGCTCATGCCGATTCCCAGGAAGTTTCCCAATACCGCGGCGCCGCGACGGCTCGCGTGCTCGAGGCTCTCCAGCACCATGATGCCGGCGCCCTCGCCCATGACGAAACCGTCACGGTCGCGGTCGAAGGGTCTCGATGCCCGCGCGGGTTCGGAGTTTCTGGTGGACAGGACTCCCATGCAACCATAGGCGTCGACGACCATCGGGGTTATCGTCGCCTCGGCGCCTCCGGTTATCACCACGTCGGCGTAGCCCGACTGGATAAGCATCCTGGCCATCGCCAGGTTGTGGCCACCGGTCGCGCAGGCGCTGACGACGGCGAAGTTCGGGCCGGTGATGCCCAGGTTGATGGCGACGGTGCAGGCGGCCATGTTGACGATGGTCTTGGGTACGGCCAAGGCGTTGCCGTTCCGCGGTCCGTTTTTAAAGAACGACGTGTACTGTTCCTCGAGCACGTCGAATCCTCCCGCTCCCGAGCCGACGACGCAGCCTATGCGGGCGGGGTCCTCTCTGGCGATGTCCAGACCGGCCTGTTCCACCGCTTCCATCGCCGCGTACACGGCGAACTGGGAGAAGCGCGCCATGCGCCGCGACTGCTTCCTTGAGATGCGCTTTTCCGGGTCGAAGTCCTTGACCTCGCAGGCTATCTCGCTGTGGAAGCCAGCCGGATCGAACGCGGCTATCCTGGCTGCCCCGGAGACCCCAGCCACGCTGGCCTTCCAGAAATCGTCGAGGCCGATACCTATGCTTGAAACCACACCCATGCCGGTGATCACTACCTGGTTGTTCATCATGATCGGATTTCCTTCCTCAGGTTCAAGCCAAGGAAATTGAGTACGTCGACAGCGGAATAATCGGTTCCGACATGCTTCACGAGGAGTCGCAGCGATTCGAGGTGCTTGCCGACGGTCAGGAGGGGCTTCTCGAGCCTGGCGCCGGCGTAGCTCATACCCAGGCCGAGGTTGGAAAGAAGGGCGTTGCACAGGCACCGGGCTTCGGCCGCCACCTCGGCCGCGCCGCCCTTTTTCACGAACGAGGCAACCGGTTCAGCGGGGCAGCGGTAGCCTACCTTTCCGTCCGCGGTCTTGAAGAGCTGCCTGAGGAGACCCATGTTGCAGACCCGAGTGCGCTTCTCGAAAACCGCCTTTTCCGATAGGGTGTCCTCGAGCAGCGCGATCTTGAACGGGTAGCCGGTCGGCGACGCGCCAGGGTGCGTGAATACCCGCGCCTTGCCCGCCTCGAGGGCCGCAAGGAAGCGCTTCTTCAGTTCGGGGAGCAGTCCCGATTCCCTGCAGAATGCGAACAGCGTCCCGACCTGTATCCCGGTCGCTCCTTCCGCTTTCGATGCCTGGAGCGATTCAGGCATGCCGTAGGAACCGCCCAGCCAGAACGGGATGTTGAGGCCGACCATTTTGGCGTAGTCGACGCTGTCCTTCGGTCCGTAGATGGGTTCACCCCACTCGTCGAGCTCCAGGACCCCGCGGGGCGGGGCGTTGTGCCCTCCGGCGCTCTGGTTCTCCACGACTATGCCGTCCACCTTGCCGGATGCCCTCGTGAGCATTGTCGCGGCGAGGATGTACGACGAGACGATGGCCAGGAATAACGGGCGCTTCATGGATGCCGGAGGCGACTCCAGTATGGCAGCCGGATCGAAGCGGATGAAATAGCGCTCGTCCTTCGCGGCTCCCTCGACGTGCACCCTGATTTCCCCCGGCTCGCCGCTTGCGTAGCGGTCAAGGAGGCCGGGAATCTCCAGGGGGATGCCCGCGCCCATCAGCACGTAGTCGACGCCGGCGAGCATCGCGCCATAGATGGCTGCCGGGTTGGGCAGCTGGACCTTCTCGAGGAAGTTGATGCCGACCAGGCCGTCGTGGCCTTCCTTGGCCAGGAATATCTCTATGAAATTGGCCGCCACCGTCAGATCGTCCACGTCCTGGGGGCTCGTCCCGTCAGCCGTCAACCCGCGCAGCGGCAACGGCTTGAAATCATGCGTGTCTTCGTTGCCTTCGGGCCGGAACCAGGCCGCCAGGACCCTGTCGGCAGCCGCGCGGTCGGGAAAGGCGGCCAGTCCGCGGCGCATGTGCCCGCCACAGTCGCCCTGCTGCAGGCGCCTGGCGACGACCGCGTCAAGCGCGGTTCCCGAAACAACGCCCAGCGCTCCCTGGACGGATACCGCTCGAGCCAGCCTCCAGTCGGAGACGCCGACGCCCATGCCGCCCTGAATGATGCCGGGGTGTTCCATAGACCATCCTTAATGACACAATAAGTAAAAATGTCATTTGATGATAAACCCTGCGCGCATGAGAGTCAACCGGCGGGAGGAAAGCCGGAAATTTGCCGGCTGCGGGAACCTGTGGTATGATTCACGCATCACGCTTTCGCCGGGCTGCCTTGCCGCTGTTGCGATCTGCTGGAGCCTTCCCGCCGGTTCGACGAGTTGGGAGAACATATGGTTAAAAAATCGGCTTACGGTAGAGCCGTCAGCGCGTTCGCTTTCTTGATTTGCGTCGCCATGCCCCTCGCCGCCCAGGAACGCGGGCTGTCCGTGATGGCCAGGACCGTCGTCGGCTCGGACGATTTCGATGTCGGCAGGCAATACGCCGTCATCATCGGCATCGACAAGTACGACGAGTGGCCGTCGCTCCGGAGCGCTGCGGCAGAGGCCAGGAGCGTCCGCCGCGTGCTCTCCGAGCGTTACTATATCGACGAGTTCCTCGAGTTGTACGACAAGGACGCGACCGCCAGCGGCATACGGCGGCTGTTCCTCGACGTGTTGCCGCGCAAGGTGGGCATCAAGGACTCGCTCCTGATATTCTATGCGGGTCATGGGTATCTCGATGAATCCAAGACCGGTTTCTGGATAGCGTCCGATGGCGCCAAGGACGTATACAGCCAGCGTTCGTGGATTCCCAACGCCCAGCTCAGGAACTACATAGCCGGCCTCAAGGTCCAGCGCGTTCTTCTGATCGCCGACGCCTGTTTCTCCGGCGACTTCCTCAACGTAACGAGGGGCGCCGGCCCCACGGTGGATTCCGAATATTTCAAGAAGGCGCTCCGCCTGACAGCGCGGCAGGTCCTGACGTCCGGCGCTTCCGAGACGGTCCCCGACGAGAGCGAATTCGGCCGCCAGCTCGTATCGCTCCTCGAGCGCAACACCGATCGCGTTCTCGACCCGCATACGATGTTCGACCGCATACGCCGCGGCGTCACCAAGAGCGAGCCGCTGATCGGCACCATTCCCGGCAACGAGACGGGCGCGACCTTCGCGCTGTTCCTGAAACCGACGACGGGCAGCCTCCGTTTGGTCGCGGCGACTGACGCCGATATCTATGTCGACGGCAAAAAAGTCGGGCGGGCCTTGGCCGGTACGGCGGCGACCGTCCAGGATCTACCGGCTGGCCAGCGAAGCCTCGAGCTCAGGTATGCGTCCTCCTCCGAGGAACGCAAGGTCGTCGTCGAGCCCGGCGTCTCCACCGAGGTTTCGTTCAGCTACAAACCCGTCACCACCGGGGCACTGTCGCTCGCTGGCTTCCCGGAGGGGGCTACCCTGCACCTGAACGGCGCCAAGGCCGGGGATCTCGGCCAGGCGGGCTTGACTGTCGAGGGCTTGCAGGCGGGGAAGCTCAAGGTAGAGGTGAGCTACGGCCTGTGGCCTGAAGCGGTCGAATACGAGCCGCTCATAGAGCCGGGCAAGACGACGGCGCTGAAATTCTCGGGTGGAGCCATCGTAGTCGGCGGCCTGCCCAAAGGTGTAAGCGTATATCTGAAGGATGCCTTCCTGGCGAGCGCGTCCAAGGCCGACGAGAGCCTGGCCCTCGGCTCCTTCCCCTCGGGCAGCTATGCCCTGCGCTTCGAGGGGGCCGGCTGGGAGCCGG
>CAZNXK010000008.1:0-48147 GCA_964576835.1 uncultured Treponemataceae bacterium
CTCGGGCTGTTGCCCTGGTAGCCGCCGCTCGAACCGCCGCTCGGGCTGTTGCCCTGGTAACCGCCGCTCGGGCCGCCGCTCGGGCTGTTGCCCTGGTAACCGCCGCCCGATGGGCCTCTATACCCGCCAACGCGACCCACGACGCGGGGACCGGTTCCGGCAGGACGGGTCGTATGGAGGCCAGAAGCCGGAGGACGCGTTTCTCCTGGCACGGCGGGTTTCGGCGGTTCGGAATGAACCGGCCTGGCTGCTTCCACGGAAAGCTTTTCGCCGGAAGCAGGCGCTGAAGCGTTGGCCTGCGGAGAAGCCTCGGACTTTTCCTCATGGTGGGCAACAACCCTGGCGGAGGACTTGCGTACCGGAGACTGGACGTCCTGCGGTGCCGATGCGGTAACGGGCGGGACGGCAGGCTTCTTCTTGACCACGACGACTTTGCGTTTCTCGGCTGAAACGGCAGGAGGCACTGTCTCGGTTGCCTCATCGGTCACCTTTGGCTTGGTCTGCTTGATGAGGACGGGCTTAGGTTTATTCTCGTTATTATCGGACATAGCTCACCTTCAGGATTCCTTGTCTTCCGCATCCTCGTCCTCGTATTCGAACGAGAGGGCCACCCCGCATTGCGGGCACTGGGTCATATCGGGTGTCACTTCGGCGTGGCAATCAGGGCACTCGTAGATTTCTGCATCGGACTCCTGGCCCTCTGCCTCTGGCTGCGGTTGCGGCTCTTCCTCGAATTCCTCTTCGATGACCTCGACGTTCTCTTCGATGATCCGGCGCACGCAATCCAGATCTTCCATGGTAACGCCTTCTATGGCAAGAAGCTCCTCATTGGATCTCGCCAGGAAGTCTTCTATCATTTCGATACCCGCTCCGGAGAACAGGCCGACCTGGCGTTCATCCAGGCCAGGCAGCTCGTCAAGCCGCAGGATTTCTTCTTCTTCGCCGAAGAGGCTCGACGCTGCCCGCCTGGCCTCGCTCGACAGGTCGAGGTCGCGGAACTGCGCCTCGGTCTTGACATCGATGCTCCAGTCGCAGAGCCTGTTGGCAAGACGGACGTTGAGGCCTTGCTTGCCGATGGCGACCGACAGCTGGCTGTCGTCCACTACCGCGAGCGCTGTATGCCGCGCCTCGTCAATGACGTAGACTTCCCTGACGTCGGCCGGCGACAGCGCGTTCTTGATGAAGCGCCTCGGATCGGCATCGTACTTGAGGACATCTATTTTCTCGCCTTCCAGCTCACGGATGATGCTCTGGATGCGTATGCCCTTGAGCCCGACGCAGGCTCCGACCGGATCGACGTCATCGCGTCTCGAATACACCGCTATCTTGGTGCGATATCCAGGTTCCCGGACTATCTTGAAGACTTCTATGGTCTTGTCGTAGATCTCGGGAACTTCGAGTTCCAGTATCTTCTGGACGAATTCCGGATGCGTCCTCGACAGCACTATCTGTGGGCCGTTCTTGCTGACCTCGGCTATCAATGCCTTGATTCGTTCCCCGGGCTGGTATGTCTCGCGAGGCGACTGGAACTTCTTGGGGAAGAAGCCTTCGACTCGGCCCAGATCTACGAAAATGTTGCCGTTCTTCTCGCGCTGGTAGTAGCCGATGATTATCTCGCCCTGTTTGGCCTTGTACTCGGCGTACAGCGTATCGCGGGATATTTCACGGAGCGACTGCCTCGTCGTCTGCTTTGCGAGCATGACTTCCTGCAAGTCGAATTCCTTGGGATCTATCGGGATTTCCAGGATGTCGCCAAGCTCGGCGCCTTCCACCAGCTCCTTGGCTTCGTCGAGGCCGACTTCGAGCACCGGGTCGTCGACATCGTCGACGATGGTCTTCTTGGCGAGTATCTCGACACCGTCGTAGTCGGCGGTAAACCGGACCGCAGCGTTCTCGGCGGTGCCGAAACGCTTCTTGTACGCCGCGAGGAGGGCATCCTCTATTGTCTTGAGGACGAGATCCTCGGAGATTCCCTTTTCGTATATGAGCTGGCGGATCGCTTCCGCCATATCTGAAGCCATGGCTTACCTACCCTCCTGGGAATAATCGAGCTTTCCTTTTCGGATCTGTTCAATTGAAACGGTATGGTCCCCGTCAACGTTCGAGACGTGCACGACCTTCTCGTCCGATGACACGATGCGCCCCTCTATGACGGATTCGTCATCGAGGAAAAGGCAAACGCCCCGGCCTGTGAATATCGCGTACTCGCGCGGGTGGCGGATCGTCCTGTCGATACCCGGCGATGCGGTTTCCAGCTGGAAATCGTCATTGCCCAGAAGAATTTCGAGCCGCGCCTGTATGAGCCTATGGGCCTTCGCGCACTCGTCTATCCCCGTTCCGCCAGCGCTGTATATCACCGCGCGAGCCTGCGTAGAGCCCTTGGTGCGGCTCACGTTCAAGTCGACCAGCTCGAGACCAGTCTCCGAGAAGAGACCGGCTATATCGTCGTAGAGTTCTATTGACTCTGTCATACCCTATAAAAAAAGAGCCGTGGGGACGACTCTTCTTACCTACGATCAAGAAAAACCGATAACATCACTGATCATAGTCTTCGAGGCTGGGTAAGTCAATACGCCGACGGCTAGTCAGCCGCGATGGCCATCGCATCGACTCGGGCGGCGCCTGCCAGTCTCAGCGCGGCGGCGCAGGCTGACAGCGTGGCTCCTGTAGTCAGGACATCGTCAAGGAGTACTGGATCAGAAGGAACGAAGGCACCCTTCCTCACAGTGATCTTCCCCTTCATGTTGGCGTTCCTGGCCTCGAGGTCGAGCGCCTTCTGCTGCCGTCCGTCGGCACGTACGAGAATACTGGCCACCGGAAGACAATGACGCGACTCGAGGAGGGAGGCGATGGCTTCGACCTGGTCCCAGCCCTTTCGCCGGAGTTTTCCCGGTCTCGGTGGAACCGGCACGATGACACGGCCGGGGAAGCGCAGGTCAACGGCCGCGGCCAGCGCTTCCGCGAAGAATCCTGCAAGGCTTCGCCTCCCCGCCTTGTACGAAAGCACCAGGCTTCGGACCTCGCCATCGTAACGCCACACGGGATAGGCGGAATCGAAAGAGTAACTGGTTGTCCTGCACCGCATGCATCTGCCGTGTTCAGAGCACAGAGCCTTGCCGCAGACGATGCAGCGGCTGGCCGCCGCCATTGTCCTGGCGCTTTCGGCCACCGATGCGGAACAGGCGCCGCACAGCGGCCAGCGCGCCTGCGGATCCGCCTCGTCCCCGCAGACGACGCACATGAGCGGAGCCGCCAGCGAAATGACGGAACGGGCAAAGCCGGCCAAAGGATCGAGCAGTCCCATGCCGTGCACTACGACCGCGGAAACATCGGCGCTTTCGGCGCTTTTGGCTCATTCAGCGCCCTGAGAGCGATTTCCTGAGGGCGGCCAGCCTGGTCAGAGCCTCGAGGGGTGTGAGCCTGTCGGTGTCCATGGAACGCAGCTCGTCGAGCACCAGCTCCTCGGTCGAAAACAAGGTGCCCGGTTCAGGCGGTCGCTTGCCGACGAGGGTCTTCGTCGCCACATGCATGGGTATGCCGCACGGAAGCGCGGGTGTCCTGGCCTCGCCGGCTTCCAGGGCATCCCGTATCTCGGTTGCCCTGGCGACCACCGGGGGGGGGACGCCAGCCAGCCTGGCGACGTGGATTCCGTACGAACCGGTCGCGGGTCCGGGGACGATCCGCTTGAGGAAGACGACCTCGCCCTCGCGCTCTTCGACAGCCATCGACAGGTCGACGAGCCGTTCGTGGCGCAGGGCGGTCAGTTCATGGTAATGCGTCGCGAACATGGTCCTCGAGCGGCACACGTCAAGGACGTGCTCGCTCACGGCCCAGGCTATCGAGAGCCCGTCGAGGGTACCGGTTCCGCGGCCGACTTCGTCCATGACGACCAGGCTACGCGGCCCCGCGTTGTTGAGGATGCCCGCGGTCTCGTGCATCTCGAGCAGGAAAGTCGACTCGCCCCTGGCCAGGTTGTCCTGGGCTCCGACGCGGCAGAATATCCTGTCGACGACGCCGATACGCGCCGATCGAGCCGGGACGAAGGATCCCGCCTGCGCCAGGAGTACGATCAGCGCGTTCTGCCTGAGAAAGGTTGACTTTCCGGCCATGTTCGGCCCGGTTATGAGGGCGAAGGCGGCGGCGCCGCAATCGAGTTCCAGGTCGTTCGGGACGAATTCACCCGCAGGCAAGTAGGCTTCGACAACGGGGTGGCGGCCTCCCAGGACAGACAGGACAAGCGAGTCGTCCACCGCTGGACGGACGTAGCCACGTACCGTCGCCGTCCAGGCGAATGACGCGGCACAGTCGAGATCGGCCAGTTCGCCGGCGGTCGCGAACAGGTCCGGAGAGCTGGCCTTGAGCTCTCCGAGCAGGTCCGACAGCAGCCTGCGCTCCAGTTCGACGATACGCTCGGCGGCTCCATTGATTTCAGACTCCAGCTCTCCCAGCCTCTCGGTGGTGTAGCGCTCGCCGTTGGCGAGGCTCTGGCGTCGGATAAAATGGGATGGAGCGCTTCCGGCCGCTCCTTTCGACAGTTCCAGATAATAGCCGATGATCCTGTTGTACCGCACCTTGAGCCCGGAAAGCCCGGTAGCGGCCCGTTCTTCCTCGAGGTACGCCTCGAGGACGCCGTGGGCGTCCGCGCGCAGGGCACGCAACTCGTCAAGCTCGGCGCTCCATCCGTCGCGCATGACCGGCCCGTCAGCGGGCGAAAGAGCGGGGTCGTCGGCGATGGCGAGGTCGAGCCTGTCCGCGAACGCCTCCGCCGCGCTCCTGCGGGCAGGCCCGGCGCACACCGACAACCCGGGAGGAGACGGCTGGGGAAGTGCTGCCCCGAGGGACAGAGCCGCCCGGACGGTGCCACGGAGGGCGACCAGGTCCCTGGGATTGGCCCTGTCCATCGACAGGCGTGCCGCGAGGCGTTCTAGGTCGCGGCACGAACCCAGGGCGGCCCTGATCCTCTCGAGCGAGCGCTGGTCGCGGTAAAGCGAGTCGACGGAGTCGAGCCGTGCGTTGATGGCTTCTGGCGAGCGCAGCGGCTGCTGCAAGCGGCGGCGCAGGGCACGTGCGCCCATGGCGGTGCGGGTATAGTCAACGACGCCCAGGAGGCTGAAGGCGGTGCTTCCATCACGCAGGTTCCTGTCAATCTCGAGGTTGCGCTGGCTCGATTCGTCTATGGCAACATGGTCGGCATCCTCGGCGCCGCGGAGGCTCATGAACTGCGACGGTTCGACCTTTATCGAGTCGCGCAGGTACTCGAACAAGGCGCCGGCGGCGGCGATGGCCGGGTCATCATCATCGAACCCGAAGCCCTTGAGGCTATTCGTGCCGAAATGCTTCTGAAGCGCTGCACGGCCCTGCTCCAGGGAAAAGGTCCAGTCG
Organism: uncultured Treponemataceae bacterium; assembly: GCA_964576835.1. Lineage (GTDB taxonomy): Bacteria > Spirochaetota > Spirochaetia > Treponematales > UBA12059 > SZUA-370. Next base: position 5,383 of record CAZNXK010000008.1, read on the forward strand.
GGGAAACGGTTGAGCACCATGCCCTGTTGCTCGGCGATTGCCCTTGCTACGGAAGCGTCGTCAAGGACCGACTCGCGGACCAGGGCCTCGCGCGGAGACAAGCGGTACAGCTCGCGGCGGAGCCGTTCGATATCACCACCGGGGAAGGACACCGCGCGGAATTCTCCGGTGGAGGCGTCCGCCCAGGCCAATGCCATCGACTCGCCGAAGGCCCCGAAGGCGACGATGTAATTGTTGGCTCCTGAATCAAGCCAGTCGTCGTCGACGACGCTGCCCGGCGTTATGACCTCGATGACGCCGCGTTCGATGATGCCCTTGCCCCTGCCGGGAGCCGTCAATTGCTCGCAAATCGCGACCTTCTTGCCCACCTTGAGGAGCCTGGCGATATAGCCGCGGGCCGCGTGGTGCGGTATGCCGCACATCGGAGCCTCCTGCCTGCGGGTAAGGGTCAGACCCAGAAGCGAGCTTGCCTCCACAGCGTCCCCGAAGAACATCTCGTAGAAGTCGCCCAGCCTGAAAAACAGTATTTCATCCCGGTGCAGGGCCTTGATGCGTTGGTATTGTTCCAGTAAAGCTGACTGTTCGGCCATGGCCGTTGCATTATAGGGTAACTTGAACTACGATACAATTGCGGCCGGATAGCGGCCCGGCCGGAAGCGGCCATGGCCTCCGGGCCATCTCTCCGTCTACCTGCGAGGCAAGCGTGGAAGAAGCCCTGTTCGTCAGAGAAACCAACAACCGCATCTATATCCGGGCCCAGGGACACGTTACGGCCAACTCCTGTCCGGAACTCAAGGCGCGGGTCTTCGACCGGCTCGAGGCGAAACCCGCCGTCGAAGACGTCTTCATGGACCTTTCGTCATGCGAGTATATGGATTCGACCTTCATGGGGCTGATCGTTGGTTTCAACAAGCGATTCCTGCGCTACTCCGAGCGGCCCATCAAGCTGTCGGGAGTCAACGAGACCTGCATGAAGCTCTTGAAGACGATAGGCGTGGCCAGGCTGGTCCAGATCACCGACGAAGCGCCCCGCTTCCCCGAACCGCTGGAACTCCTGGGCACAGGGAAAAAAGCCGGAGCGAGCCTGGTTCTCAAGGCGCACGAGGAATTGATGGAGCTGTCCGAGGAGAACGAGCGCAAGTTCTCCGCCCTCAGGTCTGTCCTCAAGGACGCGGCCTCCGAAGAAGAGGCCGACGAGCTCAAGTTCATGGACGACAATCGGGACTGATCCTTAAGGGGTTCAGCTTCCGAGCAAGGCCTGTATGACCTTGTCGGTGATGTCGATCATGGGGCTGAACCAGATGATAGACGATCCGACGTTGTCGGCGTTCCGCGAGCTTATCACCAGCGAGTACCCTTCCGCCTCCGATATGGACTGAACCGTCCTGTACATCATCTGGATGAACGAGTCCGTCTTCGTCAGAGCCTCCGCCTTGTCGTCGAGATCGGCCTGTCTGACCTTGACGAAATCGGACAGGTACTGCGCTTTCCTGTACAGGTTTTCATCGAAGGTCCTGAGCGAAGCTGGATCGGCTGTCGTCGCCAGGATCAGACGCTGGCGCTGGAGCTCCTTTATTTCCTCGCTCATGCGCTTTATCTCGTCCTGGACACGGAGCTTTTCGTCCTCGAACGCGCGTACGGCCTGGGAGTCCTTGTAGTAGGTCATGTAGACCTTCTGCAGGTCTATGATGCCGACTCGCGTTATCTGCTGGGCGAAGGCCTGCGCGCAGAGCGCTGACAGCGCAAGGGCCACAAAGAATCGTCTTTTCATGGCTCTCTCCTAGTCGAGGCTGGTCGTGACGCTCAGCACGAAATCCCACTGGTCGCTGGCGGGCTTGAAGCCGCCGTCGAAGACGAAGCGCTTGGCGAAGTACAGCCTGAAGGGGAACTGCAGGATGATGAAGCGCAGTCCGTAGCCGGCGCTGAACGCGAAATTCCCGAGGCTCATGTCGGCAAGGCTCGTGCCTGAGTCGTAGGTGCCAGAGCCGTCGACAAAACCAGCCGGATTGAGGAGGCCATCCTCGGTCCCGAGGACTGCCGCGCTCAGGAAACCGTCGAGCGACAGTATATTGGGCACGACAGGCATGCGCAGTTCCACCCAGTTGTCCCATACGGCCGTGCCGTAGAACGACGATAGCGTGGACCAGCCGCGGCCGATGAAGGTACCGTCTATGGCGAGCAGTTTCGAATCCGACGCGGTCACTCCATCGCGCCACGGCTGGCTAAGGAGGGCCGAGAATTTCGAGTGGCCGCCGAGTATGGCCTTGAACGCCCAGGTATCGGTGACCGGCAGGTCGAGCAGGGTGACGAAGGCGTCCAGCCTCGTATCGGAGCGGATGAAGTGGTTGATCTCGCCTTCAAACCAGCCGGTCAGGCCGAATCGCTGGCTGGCGTAGTAGCCCTTGCTCGGGTTGTACCAGAGGTCCAGGTCGTTGAGGTAGACGCGGGCATAGAGCGTGTTTGACATGAGCCAGGTGTTGAGGTTGGCCGAGATGTCCGGATCGTACGGCCGGAAAAGCGTCTCGTCGTACGTTTTCCTGCCAAGCTCATGGATGAGGCCGGGTACCATGCCGACCGTGCCGAGCGCCGTCTCGAAGCGGTAACCCGTCGAATAGCCGAGGCTGAACGTCCAGGTGTCGTAATTCATCAGGTACTCGTCGGGAACGACCTTGCCGGCGGCGATGTACTCCTCATAGCTGTCGTAGGGGTCGGGGACGCGGGTGGGATCGTCGTAGGCGAATATGAGGCCTGTCGAATCCTGGGCGGACTGCAGCGACTCGTGCTTGAACGAGAAATCGAGTGCGCCCGACCAGCGTTTGCCGAAAAGCCAGTCGTCGCTGAACGAGAAGGTCAGATCCTGGGAGCCTATGGCGAGGTTCGTCTTGAGGGCCAGCGTCTGGCCGCTGCCCCTGAAGTTGATGTCGCTCCAGTTGACGAGGCCTATGATGGGGAAGCTGCCGGTGGTCGCGCTGGGAGTATAGGTGAGGCCGAACTGTATCGACGCGGTGCTCTGCTCCTCGACGCTTATTATCAGGTCGACGAATAGGTCCTGGCTGCCCTGTTCGTATTCGGGGACGATGGACGAGAAGTACTGGGTGTTGTACAGGTTCTTGAGCGCTTCGAGGACCTTGGCCTTGGAGAACACGTCCCCGGATTCGAGCGGCACGAGCCTGCGCAGGACGAAATCCTTTGTCTTGGTGTTGCCCTTGAAGAGTATGTCCTCGATGTGGGCCTGGGGGCGCTCCTCGATATGCAACTGGTAGGATATGGTGCCGCTCTCTTCGTCCCGAGAATCGAGCAGCTTGAAGCCGTTGAATATGTAGCCGTTCTCGAAATAGAGGTCGGCGGCACGTGACTGGTCGTCCAGAAGCCTCTGGTAGTTGAGTATGCCGCCGGGCTGTTGCCGCACGAGAGCGGAAAGCTGCTCGGTGGTGAACAACGTGTTGCCTGAAAACGTCATGCCGCCGTAATTGTAGCGTCGTCCCTCGTCGATCACGAAGGTAAGAGTCAGCCTCATGGCCTTGCCCTTCTCCACCGCCACCGATTCGCGTCTGACGTCGGCGACCTTCGCGTCGACGTAGCCGCGCTTCTTGTAGAACATCTCGACGGCAGTCCGGCTCTCCTCGAGCTTGCTTTCGTTGAACTGCCCGGACTGGAACAGGCCCTTTTCCTTGAGCGATAGCTCGCCTTTGAGCGTAGCCTGCGACACCGAGGCAACGCCTTCGAAGAGCAGCTTCTCGACTATGTTCTGCACGCCTTCGTCGACGGTAAAGACGACGTCCACGCCTCCGTCGGTCCGGACGGAACTCGAGGCGCTCACCGTGATGTCGGGGAAGCCCTTCGACTGGTACAGCTGCCTGACGGCTATCTCGTCCAGCCTCATCCTAGAATCGTTGAAAATGGTCTGGGTCTTGACCGACAGCGCATCGAGTATGGCCTGGGTACGGAGGCCGGTGTTGCCGACCACGGCCACGCCGACGACCGCCGGCTTCTCCTTGACCCTGAAGACGATGATGACTGCCGTATTCTTCGCGTCGGACGGCACGGCTTCCGGCTCGATCACCTCGAACCAGTCCAGTTCGTATACCCGTGCCATCAGGTTCATCCACAGCTGGTCATCAAACGGCTTTCCCTTGAATTCCTTGATGACCGGGTCGAGATCCTTTACTGGCACGACGACCAGACCCTCGAATCGTATATCCTTGATCGCCTTGCCGACGTACCAGTCCGCGGCGCTCTGCGCGGACGCGATGGTAGCGGCTGCGACCAGGATGAGCATGGCAATTATTCGCTTCATGACGATGACCTTCCTCATTTCAGGGGGATTCTCCATAAGAACGAGAACGATTGATCTTCTATGAACAAGGAGTCCAGGTTCTTTGGCTGGATACTCCAATTCAACGTAAAATGCGGCGCTTTCCACTCGATGCTGAAGTCGGAGTCTAGACTCAATGTCGTCGTCGATGCAAGCGGATCGGTGGAGAGCGCAAGCATCAGCTGGATGAATACCTTGTCGCCGAGGTACTTGCCGGCTACGATGGCCGTATTGTCGAGGTAGTCGGCGAGGCTCGTCCGGCTCGTCGAACCTGATAATCCCGACAGGTCGTAGAGCCAGCGCTGGAAGATCATCGACCGGAGGACGAAGAGGTCCAGGCCGAGGACCGACTGCAGGTTCCGCTCCAGTATCGAGGTGACGTTGAGCTCCGGAATCAGGTCGCTGTTCTCGACGAGCACGCGCCATGGATCGACGCGGCCATCGCTCATGCCACCGAGCAGGTTCTGCCCGAGAAGCTGTTGCAGACTGGCCTCGGACATGCTCGGGATCGACTCGAGGGTGAACGACAGGTCTGAAAGGCGCCTGTCGACGGCGCGCAGCGTCACGATCACGGTACCGGATGGCGAACTGGTCCTGGTTTCGGCTTCGGCGTTTATCCGGGGGTCGAACTGGTCAGCGTCCTCGTCGAACTCTATCGTCGCGTGCCTGAGGTAGAAATTCCTCTGGATGTAGAAAACCGAACCGCCGCGCAGCATCGTCGTTCCCTTGAGGCTGTAGTCGCCGCGCGCCGCGTCGAAGGCGACGTCCAGCCGGCTCGATGGATCCGCCTGGCCATAGATGACCGGCAGGCGCTTGCCGGGAAAGTATACGCGCACCGCCGTACCGAATGACAAGGCGAGCGAGCCGGACAGGTTGGAAGCCGGCTGGGTGCTTTCCTTCTGCTTGACGAGCCCGGTCGTCAGGACTACCTCGCCTGAATCCATCAGGATGGACCCGACTATGCGCGTCCCATCGCCGCCCACCTGGATGGCGAGGTCCGGCCTCGCAAGCCCCTTGATGTCGAGGCCAAGGAGCTTCGTCGATACGGGCACGAGGCCGGCCCCGCCGGACTGCACCGCGATGCGGATGTCGCGGGGCAGCCCTCCCTGCAGGGACGATTCAAGCGATACCATCACCGAGGCATCTCCGCAGGCAACGCCCGGTTGCGATGACTCCATTGTCCTGCCGGTGAAATACAGCGGCTCGGTGATCGGGCCGATGGGGGCTGACACGAAAGCGGGAACCGACACGTAGAAGTTTTCAAACTGGAAGACGCCTTCCATCGATGGATCGATGGCCTTGCCACGTATCTTGAGAGAGCCTGTCCCGATACCCGAATCGAACTTGATGACCGGCAGGGCAAGCAGGTCGAAGAGGAACGGCAAGTCGACACGGGCGTCGGCTACATCGAGGCTGAGCGAGCCTTCGGAGTAGACGCCTGCAGCGTTGAGGGAGACGGGCAGCGAGCCGTCGAGCACCAGGCTCAATTCACCGGCAGCCCCCAGTCTTGCCCGGACCTCGTCAGCCTTCCCGATGAGCAGAACCGTATCGCCATGCCTGCTCTCGAGGCTGAACGGGATGTCGCCAAGTTCCTTTTGATCCCATCGCGCATCAGAGCATACACCGCTCGCACGGTATTGCCCGAAAGGGGAATATTCCTTTCCCGATCCGTCTCCCGTGGCATCCGCGAGGTCCTTCATTCCCGCCGAAGCGCCTGCTCCCTCGGCGTCCAGCCTGCCGGTCAGGATTTTCTTGCCGACGCTTATCGCGACGTCGGCCGAAAGCGAGGCGCCGCCGTCCGCAAGGCTGTATCGGAGCGAGAGGTCGGAGATTACCTGTTTTCCGAATCTGCCCCGAGTCCCGGCGAGCGTCACTTGTCCTCCTTCGAAGGTCCCTGTACCGGTCGCGAACGGCAGGCCTTCGCTTCGCTGGCCGCCGTTCATGGTGAACGAGAACGTCGCCACAGGAGCGACGATTGTTCCCGAAATCGTGGAATCAAGGTCAATCAAACCCCGCAACGCAGGGATGCCAAGCCGCGCGAGCGGCGCCTTGCGTGCGGAAACGATGGCGCCAAGGCCACCGCCCGCCCTGTATTCGCCATTCACCACGTAATATTCGCCATCCACGCCGGTAACGTTCCCGTTGGCCGACACTCGAAAACCGTCTCCGAGTGTCCAGGTTACGTCCATTGCTCCATCGAGCGATGAAGTCTTGTCACGCCAGCTCAACGTGCCCAGCCGCCCGCCAGACTCGTCGAAGGCTCCCGACACCTTGATCGACGGCAGTGGCTTGACGCTGCCTGGCGGCTGGCTCAATGAAAAGCCGTTCACAATGAGGTTCCAGTCGTCGCGGGACGAGAACCGGGCGGTCGCCTCGGCCGACAGGAACGAGACCGTTCCGAACATGGGTACCGGCATGTCGGTGGCGGCTACCGAGGTGCTGATTTCGCCGTCCGCGCCACGGACGAACACCCGCAGCCCGTAATCGCCTGAAACGACGACGGCGCCGTCGACCATGGCCCCCGTCAATGAATACGGCACTCCCTGGACGACGAAGGAGGTCTCGAATCCCGCTCCGGTACGGCTGCCGTAGTCGATCGATGCCGAACCGCTGACGGAATAGCCGGCCACGGTCGCATCCAGGGAACGTATCTCGAGACGATCGAGGCCCCCGGAGAAGCTCACGACGCCGAAGCCTCCGGGTGTCCCCTCGTATACGAGCAAGAGCCGGGATGAGTTGAACGACAAGGCGGAGAAGTCGCTGTAGACCGAGACCTCGCCTTCGACGCTGAGCGGCGCCAGGGCGGAAGCGGCAGCGGACCCGAAAGCAGAGCGCAGGACCGATCGGTAGCCGTCGAAAGGGGTTGCGCCGAACCGGATCACGGCTTCTACATACGGCTTGTCGTCGAGTGCCGCGGTGCCTTCGACAACGAGGCGCGGCGATGTCGATACGGAAGCGGCTTCCAGCCCATGCACGGCAGCGTCCGTCGCTGCTTGCTCTGCCCGTGCCGGGCTGGAATCCCGGGAAGGCAATGCCGCGTCCATGTGGAACGAAAGTCCCGACGCGGCCAGCTCGACTGATATCGTCGCGTCGCTGATGACAGTATCGGCCGCGCGCAGCTCGGCGGCGTACGCGAACCACGAGCGTCCTGAACCGATGATGACGAATTCTGTTTCAGCCCTCACGTCGCGATCCAGCGCCCAGCTCAGGGTCAGCCGCCCGTCCGCGCCCATGGTCGCGGGCGACAGGTCTCCCGTGAACGACGCGTCGAGCGCATCGTTGCCCAAGCTCGCGACGCGCACCCTGAGCGCCTTCCAGCCCCCCGACGCCGCGAGTGAAAAAGCCGCGGGACCACCGTCAATCCGGAGCGGCACGGTGCCCGAAATTTCCACCGCCGCGGTGGTCCCGGTCGCGGTCATGTCGGAATCTACTGAAAACGACCCCGAGTACGCGGCTATAAACCAGGGAGCCAGCGAAGACAGCCTGCCCGATGGCTCGAAAAGCGTCGATGGCCTCCATGCCGAGAACGCGGCGTCGAGCAGAAGCCTTCCGGAAGAACCGTTCCATGACGCCTCCAGGCGATCGAGCCCATGCCCCGGCGCCACCGAGGCATGGAATCCGGAGGAGCTGAAATCCGCATCGATGCGCGCGCCGGCGAGCCGGCCCAAGTCGCTGTCCGCCGAAACGACTGCGGCGATGGTGGCTTCCAGACTGTCCAGCTTCAGCGTGGTTGAAACGGAGAACGGCAGCACGGCATGGCGGGCAAACAGACGGCCGCCGGGATCGGATAGGGTCAGGGATCCGGCGGCGCTCGCTCCGAGCGCGCCTGTTCCAGGCGACGACCCGCCGTCGAATGCCAGGTCGGCAGCCCTCACCGTGGCCAGCGCGCTTGCGCCGCCTGCAAAGGCCACGCTCAGTCTGGCCCTCCGCAGCTCCACGGCAGGCCAAGGTTCCCTTGCCCTGGAAGGGTCACGGGCCGGAAACCGGGCGGCTATCCTGCGTACCAGCGTCTCGAGGTCGGCGTAGGCATAATCGACGACCAGATCCTCGATGCGCAGCTTCTCGATGACGAAGCGGCCCGAGGGTATCGAAGCGGGATCGTAGCGTAGCACGACCGCGCCGGCCGTGGCCGCGACCTCGCCGTCGACGCTCAATGTCAGCCCCTCTATCGATATCGAACCGTACAGCCTGGGCGACGCGCTTGCGAACGCCACCGACACTCCTAGGCCGTCGAGGAAGGAAGCCGCTTCGCGCTCGATTGCCGCGGCTGCCATCATCTGGGCCCGTTCCAGCACCGGAGGCAACAAGGCAGCCCACGCCGCCGCGACGGCAAAAACGACGATGAGGGCGGTTACGATGGGCGCCGGCGCTCTGAACTTCACGGCGACAACAGTATCACAGCGACAGGCCTTGCGCCACATCGCCTGCGCGGCTATGCTCCGCCTATCATGAGCGAAGTCATCACGATCCTGCGGGGTTTCGTAGTATTCGAAGGCATCGACGGCTCCGGTACGACCACCCAGCTGTCCCGTCTTTCGAAGCGCCTCGAGGACGCCGGAGCTCCTTGGTCAAGCTCCTGCGAACCGACGGACGGCCCCGTCGGCACTCTGATACGGCAGGCACTGTCGGGGTCATTCGCGGCGAGGCCCGAAACGGTGGCCAGGCTGTTCGCGGCGGACCGGGGCGAACACCTCTACGGCGAAGATGGCATCGTGGAACGCACCGGCCGGGGCGAGCTGGTCGTCAGCGACCGCTACGTCTTCTCGTCGCTCGCCTACCAGGGCCTGACCTGTGGTCCCGACCTCCCTCTTGCGCTCAACGCGCCGTTTCCCCTGCCCGAGCTGCTCGTCTTCTTCGAGGTCGATCCGGAGCTCGCCGCGGCCCGCATGTCGACGAGGTCCAGCCTCGAGATCTATGAGAACATCGCCTTCCAGCGCCGCGTCGCGGCCGCCTACGCCGACGTCATGTCATCGTTCGAAGGCAAGGGCATGACCATAGCGCGACTCGACGCGGGTGCGAGTCCCGATGCGGTAGAAGAGGCCGTCTGGTCGGCCGTATCGCCGCTGCTCCCGCGCCGCTGAACCCGGCAGGAGTCCACCCGGTCGGTACTCCTACACGAACGACGCCGAAACGCCGATACTGCTAACGTATGAAACGCCTCGCGACCGCGTGCATCCTTTTATTGGTCTCATCGATGGCGCTGTCTGCCTATCCGGTATATTTCAAGGAACAGTTCTACCGCCTCTACCACGCGCATTACATCCAGTATCCCGACGACACCATAGAGAACATCTACTGGCTCGAGCAAGCCAGGGACGCCGATTTCTGCAACCCCCTGTACGCGCTCGCCAGGATAGCCGACAAGCGGCAGTGGGAACGGTACCGATACCTCTTCAATATGCACATAGAGCTCAAGATGATAGAGCAACACCTCCTGCTTGGGTCCAAGTTCGACAAGAGGGTCGCTTACTTCTACAACGCGCCATGGAAGCGGGAGAACCTGGAAAGCCTCAAGACCGCTGAAACCGCCTACCGGGCGGCTTTGAGCTACTGGAAGACGGCCCGGGACTGGGCGACCAAGGCCGAGGACATACGGTGGACCTACCTCCCTGAAGTCCAGTTCTGGGAGGACGAATCGTACCGGATAGTCAACGGGGAACTGGACTACGGCCGCATCATCGATCGTGAGCTTGAGCGGCTGGCCAGGGTCCGCGCTGACTTCGAGGCGATGGACGAGGCGAGCTATTGAACGCCGGCGCATCCGCATTGCTCGTCATCGGCGGCGGAGCCCCGCCGTTCGCGGCGGTATCCGCGCGCATGGGCGAGTTCTCCTTCGTCTGCGCGGCCGACTCCGGCCTGGACACGCTGCGCTCCTGGGGAATCGCTGCTGACCTCGTCGTCGGGGACATGGACTCGATCGCCGACCCGGCGGTCCTGTCCGCTTGTCCCGAGGTACTCCGCTTTCCCCGCGACAAAGACGACCTCGATACGGAAATAGGCTTGCGGGAACTGCGGGCGCGGGGCTACGGACGCATCGTCATGGCCGGCGGAGGAGGCGGGAGGCTCGACCACCTGCTGGCCCTCCGGGCTCTCCTCGAACGGCCGGATGGTCCCGACGAGTGGCTATGCAGCGCCGAACGAGTGGTCAGGATAAGCGGCCCCGTACGGTTCAGTGTAGCGCCTGGATCAGCCGTTTCGGTTTTTCCGCTGTCAGGCGGCGCCTCGGGAATGCGCAGCGAAGGCCTCAGGTGGCCGCTCGACGGGCTGTCGTGGAATGCCGGGCAATTCGGCGTTTCGAACGTCGCCGTTCAGCCCCGGATCCTGGTGGATCCAGGCGTGCGTCCGGTATTCGTCGTCATGCCCTATTGATCATGTCGACGAGGCAAGCTCCCCGAACACGCTCCTGAGAGCCTGTTGGGTCTCAAGAGGATTCTGTACCATCAGGCGCATGCCCGCGAGAAGCTCCGCTATGCCGATTTCCCTCGGGTAGCGTGGAATGATGTGCTGGTGCAGGTGATCGATGCTGGCGCCGGCGACGAGTCCCATGTTGTAGCCGATATTGTAGGCGGCCGGCCTTAGCGTGCGGTCGAGCACGTCGAGGCTCAGGCGCGTCGCTCCGTCGATGTCGACCCGCTCCTCTACCGAAAGCTCGCGTATATCGCTGACGTGCCGCCTGGGGAAAACGAGCAAGTGCCCGGGATTGTACGGATAGAGGTTGAGCGTCACCATAGTCAGGGCCGTCTCGTGGACGATGAGGCTCTGCACGAGCGGCGAACCGTCCCGCACCAGGCACAATATGCAACCGTCGGGTTTCTCCCCCCTCAGGTAGCCCAGTTTCTCGAAGTTGAAGAAGTAGTCCATTTGATTACGAAGAATACAGGATGGCGTCGATTAATGCCACCATGATTCGCTTGCGCGTATCGCTTGCGCGTATCGCTTGCGTGATACAATCGAGGCGGGCTACAGTATCCCCATGTCCGAAACGCGCGTGCTGACTGTCAGCGAGCTCACCGGTATCGTCAAAAACCTGCTCGAAGAGGCGATACCCTCGGTGACCGTCGAGGGAGAGGTCTCCAATTGGCGCCCAGCCGCCTCGGGCCACGTTTATTTCACCCTCAAGGACTCGGGCGCGTCGCTGCAGTCGGTCATGTTCAAGGGTCGCGCCTCGAGGCTCGATTTCAAGCCAGCCGACGGGGTCCTCGTCCGGGCAAAGGGAGCGCTGAGCGTCTATGCAGCGCGGGGACAGTACCAGCTCGTCGTCGACTCCATGGAAAAGGCGGGCTCAGGCGACATACTGGCGATGCTCGAGGAACGGAAGCGCCGCCTCGCTGCGGAGGGCCTCTTCGACGAGGGGCGCAAGCCACCGCTGCCGGCATTTCCCGGCCGGGTGGCCGTCATCACCTCGCCTACCGGAGCGGCGCTCCGCGACATACTCTCGGTGCTCGGCAGGCGCAACGCGGGCATACGCGTGACCATACTGCCAGCGCTTGTCCAGGGCGACGATGCGCCGCAGGCCTTGGTGAGGCAGCTCGAGGCAGCCAATGCCTTCGCTCTCGGCGATGTCATAATCCTCGGCCGCGGCGGCGGGTCGCTCGAAGACCTGCTGGCGTTCTCGGACGAGTCGGTCGTCAGGGCGGTCGCCGCCTCCCGGATCCCGGTCATCAGCGCGGTGGGTCACGAGATAGACTGGAGCCTCTGCGACCACGCCGCTTCCCTCCGCGCTCCGACTCCTAGCGCCGCCGCCGAGCTTGTATCCGAAAGCGCATCGTCGGCTGCAGACAGGGCAGTCTCGGCCACCGAAACAATGCTGACCAGCCTTCGGTCGCGAATCGAGCGGGCTCGCCTTCTCGTCGAATCGTTCTCGCCAGAGCATCTCGAGCTCCGTTTCGAGCGGGCCCTCCAGCCGCTCCGGCAGCGCTTCGACGATGCCAAGGAAGCGATGATACGCGGCGCCCGCGATGCCTGCATCGAGGCCAGGCACAGGCTCCAGTCGTCGTACGCAGTACTGGGCGCATCGGACCCGATGGCTGTCCTGGCCAGGGGATTCGCCGTGGTCAGGCATGGCGGCCATGCCGTCCGGGACGCGGGAACGCTGTCGGCCGACGATTCGATTTCCATTACGTTCTCGCGCGGCTGCGCCGAAGCCCGCATCATGGAGGTCAAGGCATGAAGAACTTCGAGGAGAGGCTCAGGCGTCTCGAGGAATTGTCGGAAAGGATCAGGGAGCCTGGCCTTGCCCTCGAGGACGCGGTGGCCGTGTTCGAGGAAGGCGTCAAGCTGTCGAAAGGACTTGAAAAGGACCTGGAACGCATAGAGTCCAAGGTCGAGATATTGCTCAACCAGCCATCGTTGCCCGACGGCAAACCCGAACTCGGGCTCTTCGACTCAGGAGACGACCAGTAAGGGCAGGACGATGGCCAGGAGCGACCGGTCCGAGTCGGCAAGGTCAAGGTCCGCGAGCTCTTGGGCGCCAACCCACCTGCACTCCATATGCTCTCGCAGAAAAGCCGGTTCGCCTTCGAACGAGACCAGGATGGCGGCGAGTTCGTAGGTTTTTCCGTTGTTCGCGAATGAGGACTCTCCGATGACGGCCCCGGCAAGAATCGACAGTCCGAATTCCTCGTCGAATTCGCGGAGCGCGGTGTCTTGGTCACGCTCGCCTTCCTCGCCCTTGCCCCCGGGGAATTCCCACTTGCCGCCCATGTCACCGCCTGGACGCCTTCGCGCAACGAAGACGCGGGCATCGCGGATGGATACCCCTGCGATGGACCGCATTACAGGAAGAGTACGTTGGCGAACAGGAAATGCACGAAACCGCTCACCATGCCGACGATGCCGACGATTCGCCGGTTGGCGACGAAAATCGAATCCAGTTTCTCGAGGGTCTCTGTCGTGACGCTGGAATTGGAGCGGTAGAACTCGAGAAGCATCGTGAACCCGACGCCCATGCCCGCGAGCGAAGGGACAAAATCACCAATGACGGGTATGTCACCGCGCATGACAGTGAGCAGCTTGAAGAAGCCGACCGTCGTGCACAGGATGCCCAGGACGAGGCGGATCGTTCCATCTTTCAGAAATTCCCTGATGCCGTCGAATTTCGTACCCTTGGGCTCGGTTCCGGAAGATACCAGAGCGTAACCGGCGACGATATTCAAGATGACGCTCAGCAGGTAGAACTGCACCATGGCACCATCCCCCTTCTGCCTTCGATACGTACCATAGCTGAAAGCCGGTGCGGGGTCAAGGCGCGGTACCGGCCACGCAGGACGGCAGGTTACTCGACCCGGGCGACCAGTTCGACTGTATCTTCGGCGCCGTCCTTCGTCGCGACTGCCACCACCGCGACGCGGGCTGGCTTCAGTTCCGCGGCGAATCGCATCCTCGTCTCGTCTTCGCCTGGCTGCATGACTCCCGTCGCGTACGTGATGCCATCGCCAGCCTTGATGTCGACAGCCAGGCCGGGTCCGCCTGTCGACCTTCTGGCGCCGAAACCCGGGGCGCTTCTTTTCACCGTGATGTAGACATAGCCGTCGAACCACATGGCCTTGGCTGAAAGGGAAATGCCAGCCACCGTTCCCCGATCCCGGCTCCCTATCGCATAGCTGACGACAGACAACGCGACGATCATGAACCCTACGGAAAAAAAGAGATAGCGGAGGGACCTGGTGGCCGTCAGGGAGCGTATGATGCCGGGCCGCTTGGCCCCATGATGATCGACCATGAAACGGGCATCCGCCCCTGCCCTCTCGAGCCTTTTCTCCCTGTTGTAGTAGTAGACGACCTGGTTCTTGTCACGCGTTTCCATGGGCACCCCTTCCGTACGACAGCCTGGAGGCAGGCCCGAGAAGCGCCTGGGCTTCGAAGAAGCAGGCGGCGTCCCGATGGAGCGCGCGCCCTGCCAAACCATGCACGATGACGGCGGCAACGGCAGCGTCCCAGGCGGAAGCCCCGCGGGCAAGGAATCCGCCAGCGAGTCCTGCAAGCACATCCCCGGAACCCGCCGTCGCCATGGCGGGCTCGCGCCCGTCCCACACGGCCAGCCGTCCGTCGGGGCCGCCTATCCAGGTGACGGCGCCTTTGAGCACGACGACGGCACAGAAGCGGTCCGCTATTTCGGAAACGATGGCTGCCGTATCGAAAGCCGCCCTGCGCCGTGCCACTTCCAGCGCTTCGGGATCGTCTGGATCGCCGCCTTCCGCCAGCACAGCCAACGGCGCGAATTCCCCGGGATGCGGCGTGAGCACCAAGGGAGAGCAACGCCTTGAACGGGGTTTCGCGGCCAGCATGCCGAGTGCGTCAGCGTCGAGCACGAGAGGCGTTGCGGCATTCCACAATTCCTCGAGGATACGCGCGTTCGCCTCTTCCTTGCCCCAGCCTGGCCCGGCGACGACAGCCTGGTAACGCCGGGTGCCGGGGCTCGATACCGGCCTGACCATCTGCGAAACGAGCAGGCCTGACAGCACAGGCACCATGGCGTCGCGGACAAGGAGGGTTACGCTACCGGCTCCTGACGCCGAACCGGCCCGGGCGCAGAGCGCCGCCGCGCCGCTTGATCCGACGGCCCCGGCGTATACGCACAAGGCGCCGCGCTGTCCCTTGTGGCAATCTGGATCGAGGCCGGGCAGGAACGACTCCAGGTCTCCTTCGTCCAGAAGCACCGTGGTCGAAGAGGATCCGGCCGAGCGGTGGAAGACACCCCCGACCGGAATCACGATGCCCGCGAAACGCCGGTAGCCGGGATAATACAGCTCGGCTTTCAGCGGTTCAACGCATAGCGTACGGGAAGCGGCGACGGGAGGCACTGGCTCGGAACCGGGAGCGGTCAACGGCCCCGTTCCCGACGGAACATCGATGGCTATCACCGGGCCGCGGGCGTTGGCCGCCAGCGCGGCAAGCTCGGCGCTCTCTTGCCGCCTGGGTCCCTTGAAGCCGACTCCCGACAGGCCGTCGAGCACCAGGCCGGCTGAATCCACGGCAAGCCGGCCCTGCCCGCGGTCCTCGGGAGACAGGATCGTGACGCCCGCGAGTCGCGCCTCGACGAGCCGTCGCGACGTCGCCTCGCCCGGGTCGCCCTGGACTATGGCGACGAAGCCGTTCCTGCCCGAGAAGGCCAGCCGGCGAAGCACCGCCAGCGCGTCGCCGCCGTTGTTGCCGCGGCCGCATAGTGCTACGGCGGGCACCGACGCGGCATCCATGGCTGCGACGAGCGATTCGTCCGACTCTATCCTTGAGGCCATGCCGATGGCGGCCGCTTCCATCAGCATGTCGTCCGACAGGCGGAAGCTGTCCCGGGTCGACGCATCAAGCGCAAGTGCCTCGGCGAAGCGGACAAGCGGCCTCACTGCGCCAGTCCCCGTATCATCTTGTCGAAACGCCACCAGACGAAGCGCGCCTCGTAACGCGAGGCGAGTATCGCGGACAGTATGCCGTCTGGCGACAGCGAAAAAGCCGTATACAGAAGATCCTCGGGATCGACCCTGAGCGCGAATCGCCTGAGGGTCTTCGAACGCGTATCGAAAAGCCCGTAATACGTAGCCCCGTCTTCATCGGCCGCGGCAAGGAAGATGGATCCGGCAGCCGCTCCCGCCAGCTCCCAGGCACGCGCTACCGCTGGCTCATCTTCCTTCTTTCCCGCTATCGACTCGAAAGAAGGCAACTCGTAACGATCGACGTAGGCGCCGGTAGCCCCGTCCATGACCCAGCCCCACGACGATGAAAACTCGATGCCCGACTGGGTATGCGTCGCCTCGTCCACGACTTCGCGGTAGTAGTCTATCTTGAGTATCAGCCCGCTTCCGTCAGGCGAGGCCACGATGCCGTCCATCGACGCGATGTTGGCTGACTCGGTCGGCGGACGGGGAAGATCGTTGCGCTTGATTGAAATCGTCGACAGCAGCGATCCGCTCGGGTCGAAACGGAATGCCGTCCATCCCTCGCCGGTAAGCGAGACCACGACGCAGTCGTCGTTGGCGCTTATGTACAGGCCGGAAAGGAGGGGGAACGGCGTGCCGCCTACGCCTTCCTGGCCGAGGTAATCAAGGTACTCTCCATCGCGGGAGAAACGGAGCACGACGTATTCCAGGCTGGCCTTCATGGAGTCGTCGTACGACCTCCTGCCGTCGGGAACCCGATCCTCCACGAAAATGGTGCGCTTCGAGTCGACCGCTATCTCTCCGGGTGACGAGAAAGGGTACGGTTTGGCCGTGCGGCCCTGCGCGGCGGCGCCGGCTTCGACCGGCTGCAGTACGACAGGCGGCGGATTCCGTTCCGGGTTGTAGACCATGGCAAGGAGGTCCCCGAACGACGAGAGGGTAAGAACCTTGGCCGCGTTGCCGTTGGATACGAAGAATATTCCGTCGCGCATCGCGAGCCTGGTTTTCTGGGGAGGCGCGTCGCCATCCAGATCGAAGAGGTTGAGCTGGTCCTCGAGGATGCCGTAGCCAAGCGAGAACAGCTGTTCCCGCTGGAGGCTCATGACGGCACGGGAATCGGCGCACGACGCAAATGCGAGGGCCATGACGAATATCGTCGCGCCGCCTTTCAAACCGATTGATACAGCACGTCGCACGCCTCGACCTCCAATGGAATGACTAACCTTGACCGCTAGTCCTGAAAAGATATAGATTAAGCCCCATGGCGTTCAACCCCCTGACAGCGCTCTTCGGATCGAAGCGCGAACGAGACATCAAGACAATTCTGCCGCTCCTCCATGCCGTGAACGAGCGCGAGCCGTGGGCCATGTCGCTCCAGCCGGAAGATTTCAAGGCCAGGACTGCTGATTTCCGCAGCCGTGTCGCTGCCGGCGAGTCGCTCGACAGCATCATCCCCGAGGCTTTCGCGCTCGCGCGCGAGGCAGCCAGACGCGTGCTCGGCGAGCGATCCTTCGATACGCAGATACTCGGCAGCATCGTGCTCCACAACGGCAAGATAGTGGAGATGAAGACGGGCGAAGGCAAGACGCTTTCGTCGGTGGCCGCCGCGTACCTCAACTCCCTCGAGGGCAAGGGCGTCCATGTGGTGACGGTCAACGACTACCTCGCCGAGCGCGACGCGCTCTGGATGGGCGCCATATACTCGTACCTTGGCGTAAGCGTCGGCGCCATCCTTTCGAACATGGACAACGACGCGAGGCGAGCGGCCTATGCGAAGGACATCACCTACGGCACGAACAATGAGTTCGGCTTCGATTACCTCCGCGACAACATGACCATGGATCCGTCGAACCGGGTCCAGCGCGGCCACCATTACTGCATCGTCGACGAGATAGACTCCATCCTTGTCGACGAAGCCAGGACCCCGCTCATCATTTCAGGCGCCGCTGAGGACGATACCTTCAAGATCAACGAGGTCGTTCACCTCAGTCCCCAGCTCGTCGAGGTCCAGAAGGACCCCAGGACCGGCGAGTACCCGAAGGAGGAGGAAGGCGAAGAACTGGTCGGAGACTACAAAATTGAAGAGAAGAACAAAAAGGTTTCTTTCACTTCTGCGGGTCTCGACAAGATCGAGGCAGCGCTCAAGAAACGCGGCCTGATCCAGGGCTCGCTGTTCGACGAGCAGAACTTCGAATTCGTGCACTACTTCACACAGGCGGTCCGCGCCCGCGAGCTGTTCCACAAGGATACCGAGTATGTGGTGCAGGACGGCCTCGTGCAGATAGTCGACGAGTTCACCGGGCGCATCCTGCACGGCAGGCGCTACTCCGACGGGCTCCACGAGGCGATCGAGGCCAAGGAGCGGATCAAGATAGCCAGGCGCAACCGCACGCTGGCCACCATCACCTTCCAGAATTACTTCCGCATGTACGACAAGATCGCCGGCATGACGGGAACGGCGGAGACCGAGTCGGTCGAGTTCCAGAAGATATACGAGCTCGACGTCGTCGTCATACCGACGAACCGGCCTGTCACCCGCCTCGACGAGGACGATCTCGTCTTCCTCAACGAGTCGGAAAAATTCGAGGCCATATGCGACGAGATCGCCGAAGCCCACGCCAAGGGCCAGCCGATGCTCGTAGGTACCGTCAGCATCGACAAATCCGAGAGGCTGTCGGCGGCTCTCACGAGGCGCGGCGTCAGGCACGAAGTCCTGAACGCCAAGAACCACGCGCGAGAGGCGACCATCATAGCCGAGGCTGGCGCCAGGGGTTCAGTCACCATAGCGACGAACATGGCCGGCCGCGGAACCGACATCAAACTCGGCGGCAATCCCGAATACCGGGCCAGGAAGAAGGCGGGCACATCGGCGGACGAGGAGACGTACCGCAGGGTGCTCGCGTCTGAATACGAGTCCTGGCGCAAGGATTACGACGAGGTCAAGGCGGCCGGCGGCCTCTATGTCCTGGGAACGGAGCGGCACGAGTCGCGCCGCATCGACAACCAGCTACGCGGCCGTTCTGGCCGCCAGGGAGACCCGGGACGATCGCGCTTCTTCATATCGCTCGACGACGACCTCATGCGGCTCTTCGGCGGCACCAACCTGAAGGGCCTCATGATGAAGGTCGGCATGAAGGAAGGCGAACCGATATACCATCCGCTGCTCAACAGGACCATGGAAAATGCCCAGAAGCGCGTCGAGGAACGCAACTTCGATATCCGCAAGCACCTCCTCGAGTACGACGACGTACTCAACCAGCAGAGGAAATTCATCTACGACCAGCGGGACGCCATCGTCAAGGACGGGGACATCTCGGCACGCGTCGTTTCCTCCGCCCGCGAAATGCTGGATGTGATTCTGGACCAGTACGAAACCGACCTCAAGGCAGACCAGAAAACCGCCTGGGCGACCATACAGGATACGCTCAAGGCGACCTTCGGCTTCACTCTGCCGTTCAGGTCGGACGAGCCGGAAGCCAGGAAGGTCGAGGACCTCAGGGCCACGACGACGGCCGAACTCGACCGCGACCTCGATGAGAAGCTGGCGATGGCCGGTTCAGCCAACCTCAACCATTTCCTGCGCTGGAAGTATCTTTCCGCGATAGACCAGAAGTGGCTCGACCATCTCGAAAACATGGAAGCCCTGCGGGAGGCGGTATACCTCCGACATTATGCGCAGAAGAATCCTCTTCTCGAGTACAAGCTCGAGGGTTTCGAGCTGTTCGAAGCCATGATAGAAGACATACGCCGCAGCGTAGCCAGCACCCTGTTCCTTGTCCGCATCCAGAAACAGGAAGAACGGGCGATACGTCCCGTGGTCTCCGGCGGCGAAACGAAGCACGAGGAGCTCGGCCAGTTCGGCGGCACGCAGGTTGCCCAGTCAGCCAAAGCCCAGGCAACGCCGGGCGCCATGGCCCAGGGAGCCGCGCCGCGGAACGCCACGGTCGTCAGGACGTATCCAAAAGTCGGCAGGAACGACCCCTGCCCCTGCGGTTCCGGGAAGAAGTACAAGCACTGCCACGGGGCTTGAGTGTCGCTTAACTGGCGCGAGATCGACTTGATCCTGTCGGAACTCGACGTGGTCGGTGCGCAGGTGCAGAAGGTAGTCCAGCCGTCCTACGACACCCTCGTGCTGTCGTGCTGGAAACCCGGGGCGGCGACCGAACTCCTCTTCTGCGTCGCGCACGGAGCCTGCCGCCTGCACGCGACGAGGTTGCCGATACCGAAGGCCGAGAAACCGCAACGCTTCATGGAGCTTCTTCACGCGCAGGTACGCGGCGCCCGCATTGAATCGATGGAGCAACTCGGATCCGAGCGGATAGTCAGGATGCGCATAGGCAGGGACTCCGGCGAACGCTTGCTGTACGCCAGGCTGTGGTCGGGCGCGGCCAACCTGATCCTGACCATGCCCGACGGCACCATAGTCGACGCCCTTGCGAGGAAACCCGCCAAAGGAGAGCTTTCCGGCGGCCGCTATGCCCCCGTGCCGGGCGGAACGCCGCCGCGCGAATTCACGGTGCGGGACCTTCCTGGCGACGGGTCATTCAACGAGAAGATTGACGTGTATTATGCCGAGCATGGCTCCGAGCTGTCCAGGGCGGCACTGCTGGAACGCGCCCTGAAGCACCTTGACCAGAAGCGGGCCGCCCTCGAGACGCGGCTGGCCTTGCTCGAAAAGGCGGCTGCCGGCTATGCGGACGCTGACCGTTTCCGCCAGCTCGGCGACATCATGATGGCCAACCAGGCTGCCGTCCTGGTTGGGAAAACCATTACAGCGGAAGATTTCTACCAAGGCGGCACCGTCGTCATACAAGTCGATGCGTCGAAATCGATAGTCGATAACGCCCGCGCCTGGTATGAAAAATCGAAGAAGGCTCGTTCGGGCGCGGTGGAAACGGCTGCCGAACTCGAGGAAGTGCGGGCATCCATCGCTTCGCTCGAGTCGGAACGGATACGCATCGAGGCCATCGAGAATCCGTACACCATCCGCGCCTGGCTTTCAAGGCACCGCTCGTCCCCGGTCCAGGGTCCCAAACGCTTCCCCGGCCTTTCGCTGGAACGCGATGGATGGCTGATGCTCATAGGCAGGTCGGCGACGGAAAACGACGAACTCCTCCGGCGCCATGTCCGAGGCAACGACCTGTGGCTCCATGCGCGCGACTACTCGGGCTCGTACGTCTTCATCAAGGCCAAGGCGGGCAAAAGCATCCCCCTCGACATACTCCTCGACGCAGGCATGCTCGCGCTGCACTATTCGAAGGGACGTTCCGCAGGAGCCGGCGACTGCTACTATACCCACGCCAAGTACTTACGGCGAGTCAGGAACGGCCCCAAGGGCCTTGTGATCCCGACGCAGGAGAAGAATCTCCGCATCAAGATCGATGAAACCCGCCTCAGGGAGCTCAGGCGGCTCATAGGCAAGGACAACGACTAGCCGGCGCTCACCGCCTGCTGCGCCGACTTCGATGACCGCGTAACCTTGATGCTGAGCACACCGTCCTTTTCCTTGACCCGCGCGGTCGCACCCGGCGGGCACTGCCCTGCCACCATGATGGCCGACAGCGGATCTTCGATGAGCCTGGTGATGAGGCGCCGCATCGGGCGTGCGCCGTAGGCTTCGTCGTAACCGTCCTCCACCAGCTTGTCGATGGCCTTTTTGTCGAATTCGATGGCTACGCCGTGCTCCGCCAGCCGGCGCCTGAGCTGCGACAGCTCGAGCTCGAGCACCGCCCGCACCTGTGTCTGGTCGAGGGGATGGAACACGACCACTTCGTCGACGCGGTTGATGAACTCGGGGTTGAACAGTCGCTTGAGCTCCGTGAGTGCCGCCGACTTGACGGCCTGGTAGTCGAAGCGTCTGGCCTCCGAACCGAAGCCGAGCCTGGCGCCCCGCGTCAGGTCGCGGGTACCCGCGTTGCTCGTCATGATGACGACGCAATTGCGGAACGACACGGCGTGTCCGAGGTTGTCGCGAAGCTCGCCTTCCTCGAGAAGCTGGAGGAGAAGGTTGAACACGTCAGGGTGGGCCTTCTCGATTTCGTCGAAGAGCACGACGCTGTACGGTTTGCGCCTGACTCTCTCGGTCAGCATGCCGCCCTCGTCATAGCCCACATACCCCGGCGGTGCGCCGACCAGCCTGGCCGCGTTGTGCCGTTCCATGAAATCGGACATGTCTATCCTGATGAGGGCGTCCTCGCTGCCGAAGAGGCACTCGGCGAGCGACTTGGCCAGAAGCGTCTTGCCGACGCCTGTCGGCCCGAGGAAGATGAACGAGCCGAGAGGCCGGCGCGGGTCGGATATGCCCGCCCGCGATCTCCTGACCGCTGAGGCAAGCGAACCGACCGCGAAATCCTGCCCTATCACCCGGCGGTGCAGTTCGTCCTCAAGGCTCGAGAGCCTGTCAGATTCGCCTTCTGCTATGCGCTCGACGGGAACGCCCGTCATCTCCGAGACGACTGCCCTGACGTCATCGACGCTGACGGTGAACATGTCGCCCGCCATCGCGTGGCTCCTGGTCTTGAGGTCCTCGAGCTGGGATTTGAGCTCGCGGACGCGGTCGCGGACCTCCGCGGCCCGTTCGTAGTTCTGCGTCGATACAAGTGCCAGCTTCTCTTCGGTCAACTGCCTGATTTCCGCCTCGATTGAACCGAGCTCGGTCCCCCGGAGGGGGCTTTCCACCTTTTTCCTCGCGCCCGCTTCGTCGAGCACGTCTATGGCCTTGTCGGGCAGGAAACGGTCGCTGACATAGCGGTCGGCGAACCGCACCGAGGCCTCGATGGCATCCGGCGCATAGCGTATTCCGTGGTAGCGCTCGTAGCGTTCCTTTATGCCGTTCAGGATGTCTATCGACTCATCGATCGTCGGCTCCTCGACAAGGACCGACTGGAACCGGCGCTCGAGAGCGGCATCCTTCTCGAAGTACTTTCGGTATTCGTCGAGGGTCGTGGCTCCGATGCACTGGAGTTCGCCCCTCGAAAGCGCCGGCTTGAGCATGTTCGATGCGTCTATCGTCCCCTCGGCGCTGCCCGCGCCAATAATGGTATGGAGCTCGTCTATGAAGAGTATGACATTGCCCGCCGCGGCCAGCTCCTTCATGATCCGCTTGAGC
Source organism: uncultured Treponemataceae bacterium (assembly GCA_964576835.1). Lineage (GTDB taxonomy): Bacteria > Spirochaetota > Spirochaetia > Treponematales > UBA12059 > SZUA-370. The sequence continues at coordinate 28,178 of CAZNXK010000008.1, forward strand.
CTCTCCTCGAATTCGCCCCTGTACTTGGTGCCGGCGACTATTGAAGCCATGTCGAGCACGAGAAGCCGCTTGCCGAGCAGTCCATCGGGGACGTCTCCCTTGGCCATCCTGAGCGCGAGCCCCTCGACGATGGCAGTCTTCCCGACGCCGGGGTCTCCGATGAGGACGGGGTTGTTCTTGTTTCGGCGCGACAGTATGCGCACCACCCGCCTGGTCTCCCGTTCCCTTCCGATGACCGGGTCGATCCCGTCGGATCGGGCAAGGGCCGTCAGGTCCCGGGAGTGCTCGTCGAGCAATGGCGTCGCGCCGCTGCCGGGGCGACGGATCGAAGGCGCGGGGGAACCCTGGCCCGTGACACGCGCAGGCAGCTCGGCGCGTGAAGCGTCTTTTTCCTTTTCTTCGTCCCTGCTGGCGTGGAGGAGCTTGAGCGAAACCCTCAGCTGCTCGTGAAACAGGCCGTAGCGCGACAGGAACTGCTCAAATACCGATCCGGTTTCCCTGGCGGCGGCGATGAGAAGGTGCTCGGTTCCTATGTACTCGCCGTCCATCAGTCTGGCCTCTTCGGCCGCGGTTTCAAGCATGGACTTGAGCCGCCTCGACAAAGGAGCGTCACCGAGCAGGAATCCACCTTTCCGCCCTGATGCGGCCCTCTCGAGCTCAAGAGACAATTCCCGCAGGTCCATCTTGAGGGACGAGAGCAGCCTGCAGCCGGTGCTTTCGGTCTCGTTCAGGAGAGCGAGCAGGACATGCTCCGGGGCAAGTTCCCCGGCGTGGAAACGCCTGGCTTGCTCCTGGGCCAGAACCGTCAACGCCCGCTGGGCCCTTTTCGTCAATCCCTTAAACATTCCCGTACCTCTCGGTAAAATGTAGTCCGTCGACCGCGAGTCTCATGGCTCTCGCCCTTCTGGCTGCATCCGGTTCGCCGCGTTTCTCTTTATTTGCCAGCGGAGCTCCCATGGATACCCACAGCTCGGTAGCCGACTCGAGCCTGATGCCTTCGAGTACTCCGCAGGCGATTCCCAGTCTCAGCCCGGACGCTATCTCGGCAGCCTCGTCGCGCGAAACCAGCCTGGCTCCAGCCGCGTTCCCGGCGGCCCGGCCTATTACGTCGAGGATTTCCCACGAGCTGCCTGTCAGAAGCATATCCCTTGCGCGCCGCTCGTATTCCGCCAGCGTTTTCGCCGCGGCCTCAAGCCTGCCCAAGGCCAACCGTTCCGGATCGCGCCACGTCCGAGGCAAGGCAATGTCGAACAGCGCTCCCGCAGAAGCCGCGATGCCGGAATAAGCGCCGGCCACGATGAAACCGGCTTCCATGGCCCGTTTAAAAGCCGCCTCCGCGAGTCCGGAAATGACGAGCGCGGGGGCATGCAGCGTGACCGAGGCCAGGAGACCGCTGCCGCAGAACGCTGCCTCGGACATCAGGTAGCCAAAGTCGGCGTCAAATGCCCAGGTTCCGCCATCCAGGGCTTCGGACAAGACCGCTTCCATGTCGACAGCGTCGTTCCAGGCTGCCTGCAGGTCGAGCCCTGGCCGCGAAGTCCGTATCGACAGGTGGTTTTCATCATTTACCGCTATCCAGAGCCCGGTTCCCGGGCTGAGAGCCGCCACATTGTCATCGTTCAGCAAGTAGGGCCGGGAATACAGTTCCCGCTGGGCCAGGTTGACGCGGAACCGCGGCTCGAGAGCGCCGATCCGCGACACGTCCAATCCAGCGGCTTTCACCGACGAGACAAGCCGGAGTCCGAGCGCGGCAAGCTCCACTTTTCCAAGCGCGTGCGGGAACGGTGAGTCAGACACGTTCCTCTCCATGGAAACACGAGAATGGACGACCACGTCGAATCCCGGGTAATCGCCGGATGGTATCGGATTCGCGGCAGGGCAGGTCATGGCTTCTGCCCTCCGCAAGCGCCATCGGTCCTGTCGCGTATCGCGGCGGCCCTCTCGAAATCCTCATTGCGGATGGCTTCCTCAAGCTCGCGCGCGCGCGAGTCGGCAAGCCCGGTCCGGCCGGCGCGGACAGCCGCCGTTCCAGGAGTAGTGCCTTCGTAGGCGCTGGTCCTCCCGGAACGCCTCAAGATGGCAAGAATCTCCCGCCTGAACGCCGTTGCGCACAGCGGACACCCGAGGCGGCCGGTTGATTTAAGCCGGTCCGCGGTCCAGGCGCATGCCGGACACGTTGTCGATGCGCAGCCTGCACCCTGGCCCTCGTCAGATGCCGCGTAGCCCCTGGCCGCCGCGCACGATCGGCACATGCGCAATTCGCCGTCGGAGCCGTCCGGCTTGATGAAGAATACGCTGTCGCTCGAACCGCACACGTCACATCGCATGCTTCTACTATATTGAATAATCGACCCCGATGAAAGCGGCTGCGGACATGGCATGGTCCAACGGATCTTGTTCCGACCGCCGTCATGCGGATATTATGGATGCACGGGAAATCAGGCAAGCGTTGCTCCCGGTTCACCCAGCTGAAAGGGCATTCAATGAAACGCATCCTCTCGCTCGCCATCGCGACGCTATCCCTCTCTGCACCACCGTTCGCCATGGGCGCCAGGGAATCCAGAGCCGCTCCGCTCGAACCCCTCACCATCCGGGTCGGAGCCCTCAAGGGTCCCACGGGCATCGGCATGATCTACCTCTTCGAGGGTGAGACTCCCTTGCCCGGAAACGCCTCGCTGGCCGTCGAGGCAGTGGCATCGGCCGATGCGATGGCCGCCAAGCTGCTGTCAGGCGAACTCGATGCGGCGGTTCTCCCCGTGAACATGGCGGCAAAGCTGTACAACGCCGGCCTGCCGTATCGCCTGACCGCTGTCGTCGGCAACGGCATGGTCAAGATCCTTACGACCGATCCGTCGCTTTCTGCGCTGTCCGACCTTCGGGGCAGGGACATCTACGTCGCCGGCCAGGGCGCGACGCCCGAGTTCCTCATGCGGACCATCCTGTGCAAGGCGGGGATGAACCCGGACACCGACCTGCGCATGGCTTTCAACCTTCCCTACCCCGAGATAGCGGCGAGCCTTGTCGCTGGCAAAATAAACATCGCCGTGCTGCCCGAACCCTTCGCTACGCTCGCGCTCAGGGGCAACCCCGCGGTGCGCGTGCCGTTCTCGCTTTCAGCGCTCTGGACCGAGGCCACCGGCCAGAGCGACTACCCGATGAGCGTCTTCGTCATCCGCTCCAGCCTGCTGGCGGAGCGCCCCGCCGCCGTCCAGGCTTTGCTTGCCGCCTACCAAATATCGATAACGCGCGTGGTTGCGGATCCCGCCGCGGCCGGCGCGCTCGTCGAAAAGCATGACATGGGGCTCAAGGCGCCCATCGCCGCGGCGGCGATTCCGGAAGCCGCCTTCACCTTCGTACCGGCCGTCGAGGCGAAGTCCTCGGTCGAGGCGTTGCTCTCCGCCTTCCTGGCCGCCGCGCCGGCTTCGATAGGCTCGAGGCTGCCGGATGGAGATTGGTACGCGAGTCCGTCGCGCCAGTGAAAGAAGCGCTATGAGGGCGCGTATCGACAGCCTGGTGGCTATCGCCTTCATAGTCGCACTCTGGAAAACGGCATCGCTCGGCATCGGGCTCTCGATAATCCTGCCGTCGCCCGAGCAGGTCGTCACGGCGATCGCCGGGATAGCGTCGACCAGGCGTTTCGCGGTTGCCGTGGGCGCTACCGCCCTCCGCGGCTTGTCGGCCTTTTTCATATCGATGCTCTTGGGCCTGGCCTCGGGATTGGCTTCCGGAGCATCGCGCAGGATCGAAGGCTTCATGGCGCCCGGACTAACGGTGATACGGGCGACGCCGGTACTTGCCGTCATCCTGATCGCCCTCATATGGTTCCCCTCGGGCGTCGTACCCGTGTTTTCCGCCGTGGTCATGGCCTTTCCTGTCGTGGCGGCGGATGTGGCCGCCGGAGTGAGGTCCGCCGACCAGCGTCTCATCGACATGGCCAGATCGTTCGGCTTATCTCGCAGGCAGGCACTGGCCCGTGTCCGCCTGCCTTCGGCCATGCCGCATGTCGTTTCGGCCGCCCGAAACGCCGTCGGCCTGTGCTGGAAGGTAGTCATCGCGGGAGAGGTGCTGAGCCAGCCGGTCAACGCGGTTGGCACCGGCATGCAAGGCGCCCGCATCAATCTGGAGACCGCCGAGGTCTTTGCCTGGGCGGCTGTCGGGGTTGTCCTGTGCGCGGTGAGCGACGGTCTTTTCGGCATCCTGGCCAGGAGGCTGGCATGGCCTACGAAGTAAGAGGCCTTGAAAAAAGCTTCGGATCCATACCGGTACTCGACGGCCTTGACTTGGTGTTCCCCGCCGGTTCGATTACCGTCGTGCTCGGCCCCTCCGGTTGCGGAAAAACCACTCTGCTCAACGTGCTCTCTGGCCTCGATGACGACTATTCGGGCCAAGTCACGGGATTCGGCCGCGGCAAAGTCAGTTACGTCTTTCAGGAGGACAGGTTGCTCCCCTGGCTGAGCGCCATGGACAATGTAGCTTTCGTCCTGGGGAACATGAAGGAAGCGGGCGCCGCGCGTTCGGCGGCGCTGGAGGCTCTTGAAAAGGTCGGCTTGTCGGCCGCAGCGGGGATGCGCCCGGATGCCATGTCCGGAGGCATGCGGCGGCGCGTTGCGCTGGCGCGGGCTTTTGCCTACCCGTCGGAGGTATTGCTCCTCGATGAGCCCTTCTCGTCGCTTGACCTGAAAACCCGCATATCGGTGATGGACCTGTTCGTTGATCTCCGGGCACGGGATGGCCGCAGCGCGGTAGTCGTAACCCACGACGTCCGCGAGGCAATCTATCTGGGTGACAGGATAGCGACGCTCTCCGACAGACCCGCCAGGATACGCGACATCATCGACCTAGGGCTGGACAGGAAGCAGAGATCGTACACCAGCGACGCGGCCGCGGAGATGGAAGCCAAGCTGTACGCCTCGATCCTGTCCTAGTTTTGATTCCTCAACAGCGCATCAAGAGCTCCTAGCAGGTCTTCCTCGGTGAATGGCTTGTCGATGCAAGACTCCAGGGAAGTCATCGCTCCGGAAACGGCGTCTTCTGAGGGATTGCCGTCACGGCTTCGAAGGAAGAGCGCAGGCATTCCTGGCACGCTTCCACGCAGACGGGCCGCAAGTTCCAGCCCTGTCATCAGGGGCATCGCCATGTCAGCGACCAGCAAGTCAGGTAACGAACCCGCATTTTCGGCCAGCAACAGCGCCTCTCCAGGGTGCCCTGCCGCTATGACACGGTAGCCAGCCTTGTCGAGCAGCGCTTCGAGAATGGTCAGAACCGAGCTGTCGTTCTCGACGACGAGGACGGTTCGTCCCTTCCCCGGGAAATCCACGGTCAATCTGCTTGCCTGTCCGCGCTCGTGCGAAGCGCGACCGTCTGAAGATTCGGTTGGAGCCTTGCCCTCGGCAGTGCCGCCATGTGCCATGGGGAACAGGAGCCGTACCGTCGTTCCCTCGCCCGGAGTCGAAGAAAGCCTGATGTGACCTTCAGCCTGCCTTACGATATTGGCGACCGTTGACAGGCCAAGGCCAGTTCCCTTGTCCGGCGCCTTGGTCGTGAAGAACGGTTCGAACACCTTCTGCACTATTTCGGGGGCGATGCCGGTACCTTCATCCAGTACCTCGACGAATGACCAGTCACCCGCCGGCGCGTCTGCAAACGGCGGATCGGCTTCCGCGATGGATCCATCGTCCATATGCATCGCCCCGGTTGTCACGACTATCCGACCGCCCGACGGCATGGCGTCGCGGGCATTGGTGACGAGATTGACGACGGCTTGTTCCATTCTCGATTTGTCCGCCAGCACCAGATCGAGTCCGCTTTCGGTCCGTACCGTCAGCAAGGCGCCGTCGCCTATGATGCGCCTGAGCATCTTCTCTATATCATGGACGAGTCCGGACAGGCTGAAGACGCTGGCTTCTGTCGTATCCCGCCTCGAGAACATGAGCAACTGGCGGGCGAGAGCGGCCGCGCGTCTCGCCGCCTGTTCTATGCCCTCCACTTCCTCGAGTCCACGTCCTTCCGCCTCGAGGTCGGAACGCAAGAGGCTCGCATAGCCCAGGACGGCGGTCAACACGTTGTTGAAATCATGCGCCACGCCTCCGGCGAACCTGCCGAGAGCCGATAGCTTCTGCGCGTGCACGAGCTGGTCCAGCAGCGTCTTGCGTTCTGTGATGTCGATAGCCTGGCACTGGTAGGCAGAGCTGCCATCTGGCAAGTCCATCGGAGCGGCAATCAGGAGAGCCCATGATTCCCGGCCATCCTCCGTGTGTACTTGGATTCGCATGGGCCCGAACACCGAACCGGCTCCGATGGCATCGACCAGCGACTTCGCGGCGGTTTCGTCGTGGAAGAGTCCTCCTATAACAACGACGCCGGGAGCGAGCCGTGCAAACGCGTTGTTCGACTCGAAAATCCGCCCGCTCTTGTCGACGAGGAAGGCTGCGGCCAGTCCCGCTTCGAAAAGACCACGATAGCGTGATTCGCTCATGCGGATCTTCCGTTCCATCGACGCCCGGTACAAGCCAATCGCGATGGCTGTCTTGAGTTCGCGCTCGTCGTAAGGCTTGAGGATATAAGCATAGGGATGGGTCAGACTGGCCCGGTCTATAGTCGGTCCATCGGCATAGGCGGTCAGGAAGATGACCGGAATGGCCCAGCGTTCGAAGAGGATCGCGCCGGCCTCGATGCCATCCATCTCGCCCTGCAGGTGTATGTCCATCATCACGAGGTCAGGCCGCAGCTTTTCGACGTCGAGGAGCAGCTCTTCAGCGGAAGCATACAGCGCGGGCACCTCGAAACCGTTCTTCTGGAGAAAGGCTCTCAGGTCCAGAGCGACTATGCGTTCGTCCTCGCAAACCACGATGCGCGTCATCGCGCCGTTCCTTCTTTTCATTTCCTCTCTCACGCTCAGCTTGTCCTGAATCCGAGTTTGCCCAGGACCGAACGGAGCTTGAGCCTGTCCACCGGCTTGACGATATACGCGGTAGCTCCGCCTTTGTAATATGCCTCGATGACATTTTTCGGATCCTCGAGCACCGTTGTCATGACGATGGGAACTTCCGACGCCGGGCTGACGCCCCGGTCCTTCTCGTCCCGCCTTATCCTCTTCAAGGCTTCGTGCCCGTCAATTCTCGGCATCATGATGTCAAGCATTACGAGATTATAGGACTTCCCTTCGTCGCTTGCCAGCGAAAAGGCATGGATTGCCTCCTGCCCGTCGACGACTACGTCGACCTCGCCGTATTCAGCAAGCAATTTCTGCATCATCTTCCTGCTGCCGAAGTCATCCTCTGCGACCAGAATTCTTCCCATCAGGCCCTCCGTCTGAAGATTGTTTCAAGTTCTTTGGCCACGTTGCTTCCTCCGCCATTCCTGGTATCGATAGAAACCGCAAGGGCCAGCTTCGCGCAGGCCACCGCTCCACCATCGGCGAAGCCGTCATGGAAACGCTTGGCCAGGCGCTCCATCGTCTCCCAGTCACCATCGCGGGAAACCGATCCTATCTGTTCGACCGCTGCGGCCAGCTCGCCGGATAACCCCTTCGACGAGGCCTCGCATAGCGCGGCATCGAAGAGTCCCTGGTAATCCCGCATTGTAAACGAATCAGGCGGGGATGAAGCCAGCGTAGCCCCGCATGGGGCGACGGGGCAAGCCGAGGTCATGGGTTCGCGATCCGGATCAAGGGCACGCTGCACCGCCAGCGCGAAAGTCGCCAGGCTGGGCGGATACTGGAGCCGCACGGGGCCGAGGCGATCAGCCACGTATTCCCTGGAATACGGCCCGCCGAGCATGACCAGCCTTCGACCATCGCCTCCAAGCAACGCTGTCCTATACGCTTCGTCGGTTTTAGACCAGGATTCCTCATCCGCAATGACAGCTCCGCAGCATGCGGTATCCAGGGCTTTGTCCGCATGGCAGTTTGTCACGTCGACGAGGCGGATGCCAAGTCGCGGCGCCCAGCGCTCCAGCTCCTCGCGTGCCTGCACCCGGCCAAGAATGCCAACTGGCCTGGGCGCGCAGGCGAGCTGGGGGAACGCGGGTGCGTGTCCGGCAGGAAGCTTGATCCGCAGGATGAACTCCGAACCGCCACTGCATACCGGGTTGAAGAGAAGCTGCGCTTTCAGCAGGTCGGATAGTGCCTTGGCGAGAGACAGCCCGAGCCCCATGCCGCCGAAAGCCCGGGTCGGGGAATCGTCGCCCTGAGTAAAGGCGCGGTACATCGTCTGGCGCTTGTCCTCCGGGATGCCCCTGCCGGTGTCCACTACCCTCAGCAACAACTGTCCGACACCGCCAGAGACTGGTTCCAGTTCGGCGGACAGGAGTACATGGCCCGAGTCGGTGAATTTGACGGCGTTTTCGAGGAGCTTGCGCACGAGCGTGCATAGCTTGCCCGAGTCTCCGTGCACCGTCTGCGGGAGATCAGGATCCATGTAGAGGCGGGCTGCGAGTCCTTTCGCATGCGCATCGAACGCAAAAGGTTCCCAGCATGACCGCATGAACAGATCAAGGTCGAAATCGTCGTTGACCGGGGACAGGGCGCCAAGCTCGAGCTTCGTGTAGTCAAGGATGGAGTCTACGATGGTCTCGAGTTTCCTCGCGCCTCGCGCCGCCATGGAAAGGTTGTCGCACAGATCGTCGCCTTTGGCGAGAGAGCCCGACAGGTCCAAAAAACCTATAATGGAGTTGAGGGGCGTCTTGAGTTCGTGGCTGATGTTGGCAAGGAACCTGGTCTTGGCCTTGTCGCTTGCCTCTGCAAGCTCCCTGGCGTCGCGAAGCTCCAGCTCATAGCGATATTTAGACAGGGCAAGCTCTATCGATATCCTGAGTTCCCGTTCATGGTACGGCTTGACGATGTAGCCGTAGGCACCCGCGGATTTGACCCTCTCGAGCGTCTCCTCGTCGGTATAGGCCGTAACGAAAACGATCGGGATGTCGGATTCCAGCCTGAGCCGACGGGCTGCCTCGATGCCATCCATCGGTCCCTTGAGCTGGATGTCCATGAGCACGAGATCTGGTCGGAAAGCGAGCGTCCCGGAAATCGCCGCAGACCCGGTCGCAACGATGGCGCAAACCCTGTAGCCAAGCGCTTCGAGGCGGTAGCGCATGTCGAGGGCGACGATGTTCTCGTCCTCGACTATCATGACCGATATCTCTCCGCGAATAGCCGCGTCGCTCATGGAGCGTCGCGAAGGGAGCGTCGCTCAAAGAGCGGGCTCATGTCCCTGCACTTTCCGCGACGTTTGCCGCGTGAGAAAAGGCGGCTTCGACGTCGAGGATGACGACGAACTCCCCGCCTAGCTTGGCCACGCCTGCCACGAATTTGCCCGCAGGCAGGGAACCCATCGTCGGAGCCGCCTCGATGTCTGACGCAGCCACATCGACGACCTCGCGCACGCTGTCCGCGAGCATGCCCACGACGACTTCCTCGCCTTCATAGCGCATCTGGAGGACGATGACGGAGGTGGTATCGTCGAGGGGGATGGGCGTCCCGCCGAACCTGAGCCTGGGGTCGACGACCGGGACGACGCTACCGCGGTAATTGATGACTCCCCTCATGTGCTGTTCGGCATTCGGGACCCTGGTGACCAGCGGAGTCTCCAGCACGACTTCGACCTTGCTTACCGGTACTGCGTAGGCTTCAGTCCCGAGGATGAAACTGAGGTACCGTCCAGCCTCGGCATGGAGGATGGCCATCGGACTAGTCCGCGACTTTCTTGACCACCGCAAGCAGCTTGTCGGCGCTGAAAGGCTTGACGATCCAGCCAGTGGCGCCGGCTTCCTTGCCTTCATTCATCTTGGACCCCTGGGACTCGGTGGTCAGCACGAGTATCGGCACGAATTTGAATTTCGGATTCTCGCGCGCCTTGAGTATGAAGGTAATGCCGTCCATATTGGGCATGTTCACGTCGGTGATGATGCAATCAAAGCGGACGCTTCCTTCTAGCCGCGCAAGTCCCTCCACGCCGTCTCCGGCTTCCACGGTCGAGTAGCCTTCCTGCTGCAGGATGTACGAGATGCTCTGCCTGATGGCGGCCGAATCATCGATGATAAGAATGCTCTTGGCCATGCTTCCTCCTCCAAGGCGTCCGGTCACCGTTGCCACCGGGCTCCATTTTTGATTTCATCTTGCCGACCGCAATACCTCGGCCGCTATCCTGTCGAGGGGAAGCACGATGTCCACCCCGCCAAGCTTGATAGCCTCATTGGGCATCCCGAACACGATGCACGAATCCTCGTCCTGGGCAATAGTCCACGCTTTCGCTTCGTGCATTTCCTTCATTCCCCTGGAGCCGTCATCGCCCATGCCTGTCATTATCACGCCCACGGCATTTCCGCCCGCGTACCTTGCTGCCGAGCGGAACAGCACGTCGACGCTCGGCCGGTGTCTGCACACGAGCGGGCCTTCCTTGACCTCTACATAGTAGCGGGCTCCGGATCGCTTGAGAAGGGTATGCTTGTTGCCCGGCGCGATGAGGACGCGGCCACGGATCACCGTGTCATTGTCTGCGGCTTCCTTTACGCCGACGCGGCACAGGCCGTCCAGGCGCCTCGCGAAGGCCGCGGTAAAATGCTCGGGCATATGCTGTACGATCACGATGCCAGGCGTATCCTCTGGCAAGACTTCGAGGAATTCCCTGAGAGCCTCGGTACCGCCCGTCGATGCGCCAACGACAACGACTTTTTCAGTAGTCTCGATGATGCTGGTCAAGCCAGGAGCGGGAAGCATCACGTCGGCGGTCAGCTTCGGAGCCACTTCCCGTATCGGCGCCAGGGGAAGGCGATGCCGGTTCTTAGACGCGAAGGCTGCCTTTACGACGTCGCATATCTCCACTCTGGATTCCTCGAGGAATTGTTTTGTTCCAAGTTTGGGTTTCTGGATTATTTCTATGGCGCCGTACTCCATCGCCTTCAGCGCGTTGTCTGACCCCGACTCGGTCTTGCTCGAGCATATGACGACCGGAATCGGGCTCGTCTCCATGATTTTCCGAAGAAACGACAAGCCATCCATACGCGGCATCTCGACATCGGAGACTATGACGTCCGGCTTGTCGGTTTCCATCTTTTTGAGCGCGAATATGGGGTCGGAGGCTACGGCCATCACCTCGATGGCGGGGTCAGAATCCAGGAGTTCCTTGAGCGTCTGCCTGACGACCGCCGAATCATCGACAATCAGTACCTTGATGCGTTCCATGGATGCTCCTCGAATCAACTATACGCGCTCGTAAATGGTGGGTGCAAGGCCGCGGAGCGGTAGGTTCATGCCGGTCAGCGTTTCAGAATGCCCCAGTATGAAATTGCCACCGATTCGCAGGTGGCGGCACATATGGCCAAGGATGCGCTCCTGGGTCGCCCGATCGAAATAGATGATGACGTTCCGGCAGAATATGACGTCGAACATTCCTTCGAACGGGAATTTTTCATCCATGAAATTGAGCCGCAGGTACTCCACCTTGTCCCTGAGCTCTTTCTTTATCCGTACTTCCCTGGTTCCTGGATCGCGGCTGCGGAGCAGATATTTCTTCTTGTATGCAGGCGGTACAGGCACTACGCGATCCAGATCGTAGACCGCGTTGACAGCGGCGTCGAGCGCCCTTGTCGATATGTCGGAGGCGACGATCCGGTAATCGAAACCAGGATGGGTCAGGCGGAATTCCTCGAGAACCATAGCCAGCGTGTAGGGTTCCTCCCCTGTCGAGCAACCGGCGGACCAGAAGACGAAGCTGTTTCGACCCGCGCCCTTCGCTATCGCGGCCGGGAGCAGCCTCGAGCTCAACGCGTCGAAATGATCGGGTTCACGGAAAAAATCCGTCTTGTTGGTCGTAACGACATCGATCATGTGGATAAGCTCGGAATCGTCGCCCGCGAATACCCTGTCGATGTAGGCGTCGAAACTATGGAGCTGGAGGACGCGCAAACGTTTTCCCAGACGGCTCTCGAGCATGACTTTCTTTGTCTCGGGCATCTTTATTCCCAGTTCGCGCTCGATGTAGCCTGCCAGCTTCTTGAATCTGGCGGCGGAAATGCCGGCGGTGGCCAGCGGCTGGTCGGCAGCGGTCAACTCGCCCTCGACTTCAGCTCGCGCTCCGGTATCGCCTCGGCTACCTTCATGCAGTCGATTATCAGTGCGACGCGTCCGTCGCCAAGTATTGTGGCTCCTGACAGGCCGATGGCGTCCCGGTACATCCTCCCCAGGGGCTTGATCACCGTCTGGTTGTCACCTATGACCGCGTCTACCACGAGGCCAACGCGTGATTCACGCACGTTGACTACGACGATCTGCCGCTGGTCTACGGGTTCTCCGGGTACCGAGAAGAACTCCTTGAGGTCGATATACGGTATGAGATCGTCGCGGAACCGTACCAGATGCGAACCGTCGGTGGAGCCGCCATCCTTCGCCTCGATGCAAGCCTCGACCACAGAGAGGGGCAGCACGTAATACTCGTCTGCCACGCGGATGAGCATCCCCTCGATGATGGCGAGGGTGAGCGGAATCTTGAGCATTACCTTCGAGCCCTTGCCGGGCCACGATTCGACCGTTACGCTCCCGCCAAGGGAGTCTATTTCTCTCTTCACGACATCCATGCCGACGCCGCGCCCCGAGACACTGGTCACTGTCTTGGCCGTGCTGAAACCCGGCCGGAAGACGAGCATCAGGGCATCGGCTTCGCTCAGCTGCTCTTGCGGACCCAGGATTCCGCGTTCGACGGCCTTTGCCCGAATCGCTGCCAGATCCATGCCCTTTCCGTCGTCGGACACCGAAATCACGACATTGGCGCCGGAATGCTCGGCCGCAAGCCGGATGGTACCATTTGCGGTTTTGCCCGAGGCGACACGCTCAGTGGGCAATTCGATGCCATGGTCGAGCGAGTTTCGAATGATGTGTACGAGCGGGTCGTTGAGCCGCTCGATGACCGTCTTGTCAAGCTCGGTGTCAGCGCCGACAGCGACAAGGTCGACGTTCTTGCCCAGCTCCGCGGAAAGGTCCCTGACGACTCGCCTGAACTTGTTGAAAGTGGAACCGATAGGCAGCATCCGCATGCCCATCGCATTGTCGCGAAGTTGCTCCACGAGCCTGTCGAGCTGCTCTGATATCGACGACAAGCCGGAATCGGCAAGCTCGGTCGAAGTCCGGACGAGCCGCGCCTGCATGGTGACCAACTCGCCGACCAGGTCGACCAGTTCATCAAGCTTGTCGCTCCCGACGCGGATCGACATGCTCGGTCCTTCGGCCTGCCGTTCCTGCGCCTTTTTCAGGTGAGCCTGCTCGACAAGGGCGGATTCAAGCTCGGAGTCGGTGACCACCTTTCGCTCGACGAGCACCTCGCCAAGTTTCCGCTGGGAACGCAGGGCCTCGCCAAGGTCTTCCGGATTGACTATGCCCCTGTCGACGAGTATCTCGCCCAGCTTGCGCACGCCCTTGCCGGATCCAACCCTATCGTCGATCAGTTCTATCTTCACCTTGGACGAGTCTTCCACGAATATGAAAACGTCCTTTATGGCGTCAATGCCGGAGGAAGTCGTGAGTATAGCCTCCCAGATGACGTAGCATGCTTCCGGGTCGAGCGACTCGAGCATCGGTATTCGGCCCGCGTCAGGCATACTCGAAAGCTGGCCGAGCGTAGCCAGCTCGTCGAAGAGCCTCAAGACGCGCGTCCCGTTGAGGAAGATGTCGGGAGCGGGTTCGAAGCGTATGCGGTAGGTGGCGGAAAACCCGGAAGCATCCGCCCCGTCGTCCGACTCGGTGGCCTCTCTCACCCGGGTTGCCATCGCCTCGCTCTGCCTCTTGGCATCGACGGCCTTGGGTTTTTGCGTTTCCGCGACTGCCTTGCCGGAACTCTCAGCCGCCATTGCCCTGAATTCGTCCATCATTGACAAGGCTTCGGCATCGAACTCGGAAGACGGGTCATCCTCGGCTATCAACGACTTGATCTTGTCCCGGGCTCTGAGCGACAAGTCTATCAGCTTCTTGTCCACGACGCGGCGGCCTGCCCTGCACTCGTCGAGCAGGCTTTCGAGGTCGTGCGTAAACCGGCCGGCTTTCTCGAAACCGAACATGCCTGCCGAACCCTTTATCGTATGGATGGCCCTGAACGCGGCGTTGACAAGCTCGACATCGGTCGGTTTTTCTTCGAGTTCGAGCAGGATGTCTTCAAGGTGCCCGAGCAACTCTTCGGCTTCCTCCCGGAACGTTTCCTTGAATTTCTCGTTCATCGCGGGGCCTTGCTGAATCCCGGCAGTCTACCGGCGAACGCGACCGCCGACTGCGGTCCCGTTTGCGCGAATCCTCCATTGACGAGCCTTCCGCAAAGCCCCTCGGAGGCGGTGCCGACGAGCCGGAGTTCACCGCCTCGGGCGGCAGCGGATGCCGCGGCCGCATACAGGATCTGGAGGGCCGGAAGGTCAAGGTCCTCGACACCCGTCAGGTCAAGTTCGACTATCCTGGCCTGGCCCAAGGCGTCGCTCATCTCGCGGGCGAGGTCGGAGGCCCTGTCGATCGCATACGAACCGCTGAGGGAAAGGCATTTTGTCTGAGAATCAGGACCCATCGATACCTCCGTGACTCATCTTCCAGTGTAGGCGGTCGGAGACGACGGCGCAAGCCAAAAACCGGAGGGGGAAGGAATTGGCTTCGATTACTCGAGGATCTGGGCGTAGAGCAGCCCGCCAATCGTGACGACGCTGTATCGCAGCCCCAGCCTGGAACCAAATCCGGAGGATGGAACGGTTGCCCCGAAATCGAAGGGTTTCCTGCCGATCCACACGACTATGCCACCGGAATCAGCAACGAGGGGAAAGGGGACGCCTTTTTCCGTGACCGACTCCACTTGGCCATTCCTGTACGTGGCTTCGACCCGGTACTCCCTGTCTCCAGTGCCGCGGAATCGGTAGACCATGCTGCCATCAATCAGTTCCTCGATGCTCAAATCGACGTTTCCGTTTCCGTCATAGTCCCATGACTTGAGGATTGGCTGCGAGAGGCTTTCACGGTATTCGTATAATCCATCGCCGTCGGCGTCAGCCTCGATGTAGGACGCGACGGTCAATCCGTCGGCACCGCGCTTCCAGATGCGTCGTGCCTCGAACCTGCCGTCGCCATCGAGATCGAGCACATCGTTTCCGGGGACGCCGTCGACATAGGTTGCGTAGCCGTGCCAGCCAAAGGCATCGCTCCACCAAGCGCGGGTCCGCATGCCGCCTGAGAGTTCTGCGGCCTCGGAAAGGCTGCCTGAATCGCGCCTGACTGAGTTGGCGATCGACACGATGGATTCTTCGGGAGGCAGAGCCATCCCGGATCGTTCAACGGCATACGGCGAATCGCTTCTGGATGCAAAGAACGGCGGCATGGTGACCAGCGGCAATGGCAGGACCGAAGGACCGACGGCGTACACCCGCGAGCCCTGCTCGTCGTTGAATCCTGCCGACGAAGCGAAGGGCCATCGCCCGTAGCGCACAGACAAAGCCATGCTGCCTGACACGGCATGAAGTGATACGGGTGCTCCCGATGAGAACGCGGCCTCGAACTCGGGGACGCCATCCTGGTTATCGTCCAGAACCCATCGAGTTACCATGCCATCGCGGTAACTGGCCGTGGCTTCACTGAAGCCGTCCATGTCAGAATCGGCGACTATCATGCCATCATAGGTGGAAAACGATCGAATATAAAAAGTCCGGCTTTCTTCGCTCGACAGGAGCTCATACAGGGCTTTTATCGATGATACAGAAGGCAGGTAGTCTCCGGAAAGCATCTCCTCTACCGCCCGCGATTCTGACAACAGCCCATAGTCCACGGCGAGCAAGGTTGCGGCTGCGCTCCTGCCCCCGGCCGCCCTGAACTCCCTGACGAGCAGCCTGGCTTCATCCACACTGCCGGCGTAGGGAGCCAATGCCACCAGTATGCCCGGATCCAGTTCCTTAAGCGTCTCGATTGCGCCGAATGCGGCCGCTACTACGGCCGTGTCCGGCATTGCCGAAGCAAAGGGCCTGTCCTTGGCGTGGAGCCACGCGACCACGGACCGTGGATCGGCGGGATAGCGACGCAGCGATTCGAGTACCGCCGTTTTGGAGCCAGGGTCGTCGCCAAGCAGGCGCCTCGCCACTGACATGACGTAGAGTGACTGCGAACCAGTCGGCAAGCCGGCGACGAGCCTGAGCGCTTCGGCGGGGCGCTTCATACGCACGAGAACCGAGGCAAGCAGGAGCCTGGCGTCATCCGAGCTGAAGAGTCTGAAGCCTCCGCCGGCGAGCGCTGTCTGGAGCCTGGCCGCGACCGAAGCGGGACTGTCGGCGATTGAAGTCCCAAGCAGGGCGCGGAGGTAGTTGGCGTCCGGGTCAGACGGCAGGAATGACAGCGCCTCGTCCAGAAGCTCCGCGGCCTCGACCGAATAGCCGAGTGCCAGAGCTTCGCGGGCGCCGGAGCAGAGGCTTGCGCACAGCGCGGTGTCCCGCTCCGCGGTATCCGCCTCCGGGAAGGCGGGTGTCGCGGCGGCGAGAACCAGGCAGAGCGAGACTGCGGAAGCGAGCCTAAGCTTCGGTTGCCTTGGGCGCGCTGAAACCGAACAGGGACTTGATGTCGTCATCGAGCAGGGTCTCCTTACGGATGAGCTCTTCCGCCAGGCCAACAAGCTGGTCGCGATGTTCGTTCAGTATTTCAAAAGCCTTCTTTCGGGCCTCGTCGAGAATGTTGAAGACGGCGTGGTCGATGCGCATCGCCGTATCTTCGGAGTAGTCCTTGTGCCTGGCTATCTCTTTGCCTATGAATATCGGCTCTTCTTCCTGCCCGTAGGCTACAGGACCAAGTTCCTCGGCCATGCCCCATTCGCAGGCCATCTTGTGCGCCAGATCGGTTGCTTGCCTGATGTCCTGCGTCGTACCCGTCGTGGTCTCGCCGTAGACGATGGTCTCGGCGGCGAAGCCGCCGTACGATATGACTATCCTGTCGCGTACCCAGCCACGGCCCCTCGAATAGGCATCGTGCAGCGGGAGCGACATCGCCAGGCCCAGGG
The DNA here is from genome assembly GCA_964576835.1 of uncultured Treponemataceae bacterium. GTDB lineage: Bacteria > Spirochaetota > Spirochaetia > Treponematales > UBA12059 > SZUA-370. Next base: position 45,169 of record CAZNXK010000008.1, read on the forward strand.
CCCTGCCGCGCGGCACGATCGTTACCTTGTGGAGGGGATCGGCATTGGGCAGGTAGTAATGGAGCAGCGCGTGGCCGGCCTCGTGGTAGGCGGTGGCTTTTTTCTCTTCTTCGGAGATGATGAGCGACGTTCTGGCGATACCCATCATGATCTTGTCGCGCGCTTCCTCGAAGTCCTGCATTTCGACCTCGGCACGGTCACGTCGGACAGCGAAAAGAGTGGCCTCGTTTACCATGTTGGCCAGGTCAGCGCCGCTCATGCCGGGAGTCGCGCGGGCAAGTCTCTGCGCGTCGATGTCGGCAGAGGCGGGGACCTTGGCCATGTGGATCTTGAGAATGTCTTCGCGCTCCTGGATGTCAGGCATCGCTACGATTACCTGCCTGTCGAATCGGCCGGGTCTGAGCAGCGCCGGGTCCAGGACGTCCGGCCTGTTGGTGGCCGCGAGGATTATGACGCCGTCCTTGGTGTCGAAGCCATCCATCTCGACGAGCATCTGGTTGAGCGTCTGCTCCCTCTCGTCATGGCCACCGCCGTAGCCCGCCCCGCGGGTCCGTCCGACGGCGTCAAGCTCGTCTATGAACAGGATGCAGGGAGCGCTCTTGCGGCCCTGCTCGAAGAGGTCGCGGACACGGCTTGCCCCGACACCTACGAACATCTCGACGAAATCCGAACCGGACATATGGAAGAACGGGACATCGGCCTCGCCGGCGACCGCCTTGGCCAGGAGGGTCTTGCCGGTGCCCGGCATGCCGACGAGAAGGACTCCTTTGGGAATGCGGGCGCCCATCTTGACGAACTTCTGCGGATTCTTGAGGTAGTCAACAACCTCGAGCAGTTCATACTTGGCCTCTTTCTGGCCGGCCACATCGGCAAAAGTCGTCTTCTTGTCGCTTTCCTGGTACCGCTTGGCCCGGCTCTTGCCGAAACTGAAAGCTTTGTTGTTGCCTTGGGTCTGCCTAAAAACCATCCAGACGATAAAGAAGCCGAAAATCCACGGGAACAACTCGCCCAGTATCCGGAGGGGGCTCATCTCGGCGTCCGCACCCTCAATTTTTACGTTTTTTGACTTGAGTTTTTCAAGAAGACCGGAGTCAAGGTATGGAATCAGGGTGCTGAATTGCTGGGAATCCCCGGACCGTCCCTTGAGCGTACCCTGTATCATCCGCTGGTCGACGATTCGCACCGAGTCGACGTTGCCTTCCTCGAGATGGGTCATGAAGGTTGAATACGGAATACCAGGAATCGCCGACGATCCATCGAAAAAGAACAGGGCTACCGAGGCAGCCATCAGACCGACGAAAACGATCAGCGAGATGCGGGCTCCTCGCGGCGGACCGGACTCCGGTCCTTTCGGTATCCTGGGTGTGTTTTTATCGTCGAATTGCATCGGTGACCGCGGCTCCTTCCATATCCATTACCAAAAATCCAGATGCCGGAACTCCGGCCAGGCTGTCATTTCTCCTGTACACGTCCCGGCCGCCTGCCGCCGAACCGAGCAAAGCTACTACGCCGCCCCTGTCCTCGACCAGCGGTACCGAATCGCGGAGCCCGGCGGGTATCGCCGTTTCCGACAGCAGGGAATCGACCATCTTGGAGCCCGCTCCCGTGCGTATCGAGTCGCCGGGACGCCTCGAACGTATCCATAGCGGCCACGAAAAAGCGTCGAGCCTCAAACCAGGCGCCTGCCCGGCAAAGTATATCCTACAGATACCGGCCTTGCCTATTCGATACTCGCCGGGGCCATCGACCAGAAAGCCGAAACCAGCGCCCGCCGTTGCGCCGGCATCCATGGCCCGCCCGCCTTCATGGTTCCTTTCGAATGGCCTAGCAAGCAGGAAGCTGCCTTCCCTGACGAACTCGATGCCGCATCCAGAGGCCAGCCTTCCCGAAAGCCTTGCAGAAATCGCGGCTGCCTTTACCAGTCGCCACGGCAACCGTCCGGAAACGACACGAAGACTCAATCGATACAGTGCCCTGATCCTGACTGAGACAGTAGCCTTATCGAACCTGCGCGTATCAACTGCCACGGAAATCGCGCATCCAGACGGAGCGGGAACGAGCAGGCTGTCGGCCATCCCGGCCAAGGCCGCTTCGTCGAGCCCCGCCTTGATCGAAACCATGCCGAGAGAGGCTCGCAATGAAGGAAAGACCGACAAGAGGACAGGAAGGACTTCGTGCCTGACCTTGTTGCGCAGGTAGTCATCTGATGCGTTGGTCGAATCTGTACGGTACCGTTGTCCCTTGGATGCGAGATATGCGTAGATTTGGTTCTTGGAGACGCCGAGGAGCGGCCTGACGATGTGCCCGTTAGCCTCGGGTATTCCCCGCAGACCGGCCGTGCCGGAACCGGTACAGAATCGCATGACCATGGTCTCGACGAAGTCATCCTCGGTATGCCCCGTCAGTACCGACCCGCAACCGGAAGATATCCTGGCACGCTCGAGCGCCGCATACCGGAAAATCCTGGCTGCCGATTCAATTCCGCCGGAGTCCCTGGCGATGCCCAATATCTCGCCTCGTGAGGCCTCCTCGATCAGGAGCGGTACGGCAATGCGCCGGCACAACTCCATGACGAAACTTCGTTCATCCGACAATTCGGCAGCGGGCCGCAACGCATGGTCGACCCAGCAGGCTGCCAGGCTCATGCCGTGCCTCCCGGCTTCCGTTGCCGATGCAATCAGCATCGCGACCGAATCAGGGCCTCCCGACAGCGCTATGAGTACCCTGTCCGGCGTTCCGGGCAAGTTTGAAAAGCAGCGGGCCACCGCGGACTCGACCGGTGAGGCATCAGAAACGGGAGGGGCAGATTCATGTCTTTGCATCGAATGGCGCCTCCGCGCGGTCACGGGGCAGTCTACCATAAAATGAACGGGGCCGTCGTGCATGACGGCCCCGCTGGTATCGAAAAGTCCTGGGATCTATTTGCCTGGCTTGGCAGGCTTGCCCTTCGCCGGCGCGGCGGGGGCAGCGCCGGCGGCG
>CAZNXK010000009.1:0-46219 GCA_964576835.1 uncultured Treponemataceae bacterium
TTGCATTCATGACCGCGGCGATCATGGGAGCGTTTCCAAGGACCGGGGCGATACCGGTAAATTCGGCGTCAACATATTTGGTCTGTCCGTAGAGGCTGATGAGCATGCCCGCCATCCCGCCGGATCCGCCCTGGGTTTGCGCGAAGCCCGCTCCCAGTCTGGCACCGTACTTGCTTTTGGAGAGTTCGTGCTCGACCCGCCGTTTTTTCAGCTCGTCCTTCGAGACTCCGGCCAGGAGATTCGCCAACTCTTCCAGGTAGAGCTCGACGGTGTTGATGTCGGTAAACGTCACTGTCCCGGAAGCAAGTATTTCTCCCGTTTGCGTATCAATAGTCCGTCCGGCGATGGATATTGTCTTCCCGATTTTCATCGCCGAACCCGTGATCAAGGCTTCAACGCCGAATACCTGCCCCACCTGCACGGCCATTTTTTCATCGATGGCTCCGCTTAATTGCAGCTCATGTTCCTCGAATACCTTGTTTAAAAGCACTCTTTCTATAAGGTTGTACTTGCTGAAGCCCTTGAGATAGGACGCCAGAATTTCCGGTATTATCACGCCCGCATTTTCAAGACCGATATCGTTTTTTTTATCTCGAATTGGACGACTCCTGTTCGCAGAGCCGTCTGTGGTTCCGCGAAGGCTGCGGATACGGTCAGAAGGGACGCTAAAACTGCAAATGCCCGGATATTCATGGAAACACTCCTGCCTAAGGTATAAACGCCGCACGCCAACCCTGTCCAATTTCGGTATAGATCCCCCGTACGGCCCTGTCAAGCCAATTCCGTGCGACCCGTTATAGCAAATCTGTCCCTTTACCCGTCGCGAGCGGCCGCGCTATATTCGTCACGCAATGCGTATAAAACAAAAAAAGAGCCGCATAGACGGCTTCAAGCGATTTTTATCGTACCTGTCTTCCTGGTGGGGCCTGTTCCTGGCCGGTTTCGGAGCGATGATGCTGGCGACCGTCGCCAGGCTGGCAGGGCCGCTCATCCTTCGGGCCCTTGTCGATGACGCGATACCGGCAAAGAATACCCCCTTGATGATGACCTACGCGCTATTGTACCTGATCATCATCGTCATCATGGGCGCGTTGACCTACTTCCAGACGACCATCATCGTCAAGCTTGGCCTCAACGTCGTCACCAACATCAAGAGGGACCTTTTCGCCCATCTTCTGACCCTGCCGGTGGCCTACTTTGACAAGCATCCGGTGGGTGAGCTCATGGCGCGTGTCGAAAACGACACCGAGAAGGTCAAGCTGCTCTTCAGCGAAACAGGCATCATGCTTGTGGGCAACGTCATTTATTTTCTGGGCATGTTTGTCGTTTTTTTCTCGATGGACGCGAAGGTTGCCGCCCTCATTTTCATTCCTGCGCCATTCTTCCTCGCGTCGTTCTTCTTCGTGTTCGACAAGCTCAGGCCGCTGTACGAGAAGAGCCGTAAAAAGTACGCGGAGATCACCGCCATCGCGACCGAGTTCGTGCAGGGCATAGAAGTCGTGCAGGCATTCAACAGGACCGGGTACGCCGCCGGCAAGCTCGAAACCGCGAGCAGGGAAAAGCGCGACGCCGAGATGAAGGCAGGCATGATCGAATACTCCGCTATGGGATTGATGAGTTTCCTCGGCGGTCCGATGTTCATCGTTCTCATCATCAGGCTCGTCGCGCCAGGGGTCTTCTCCGGCGCGCTGACCGTCGGAACCCTTCTCGTTTTCATCGAGTACGGCATGCGCCTCTTCGAACCGCTGTACAACATCGGGGAGAACATCCGCGGAATCCAGCAGGCCAGGGTTGCACTGGGTCGTATCTTCGGAATCATGGACATTCCCCCCGAACCGTCAGGCTCCGGCGTGGCGCCGTCGTTCGAACGGGAAATCGAATTCAGGGATGTCTCGTTCGAGTACAAGGCCGGCGAGCCGGTACTCGACCGTATCTCGTTCACGATACAGAAAGGCCAGACCATAGCCCTGGTAGGCGCATCGGGGTCGGGCAAGACGACGACTGTCAGCCTGCTGTGCCGTTTCTACGAGGCCACGGGAGGTTCGATACTGGTAGACGGTGTACCCCTCTTGTCTCTGTCGCTGCGCGATTGGCGGCGGAAAGTCGGGCTGGTGCTCCAGGACATATTCCTCTTCCCCGGCACCATACTCGAAAACGTCAGGGTATACGACGAGGGTATCGGCCGCGACGCCGTACTTTCAGCGCTCGCTACGGTGCACGCCGACGATTTCGTGGCCAGGCTCCCCGAAGGCATGGAGACGAAGCTTCACGAGCGCGGCTCCAACCTGTCGATGGGCGAGAAGCAGCTCCTGTCCTTCGCGAGGGCGGTCGCCTTCGGGGCTGAGCTCGTGATAATGGACGAGGCGACGGCGAGCATCGACGTGGCGACCGAACGCCGCATCCAGGAAAGCCTCGAGGTGCTGCTCGCAGGCAGGACCGCCGTCATCGTCGCGCACCGGCTATCGTCGATACTGAAGGCGGACAGGATACTTTTCTTCAAGGATGGACGCATCATAGCGCAAGGCAGGCACGAGGAGCTCATCGAGGCGCTCCCCGATTACCGTGAGCTTGTGCGGCTCCAGTTCCCCGACCTCGAAGCAGAACCGGAGCTTGCATAATGAACGGCATCGCAGAAAACACCAGCGCGCCCCGCGTCGACCACATCAGATGGGTCGGACGCTTGTGGAACGAGAAGCGCACCCTGATAGTCGGGCTATTCTTCCTCACCCTGCTTTCAAGCGCAGTCGCGGTCACATATCCATACCTGTCCAAGCGGCTACTGGACATGATACAGGCGCTGGTGGAGAAACCAGGCGACACCGATCCGATGCGGCAGGTCGACAGACTGCTCATGGTTTTCGTAGCCGTCGGCCTCGGCGGACTCGTCGCGTCGTTGTTCCCCGGTATCAGGGGCGTGACCAATTCCATATTCGAACACGACATCAGGGGCAAGTATTTCAGGAAAGTGCTCGGCAAGGATCACGCGTTCTTCGCCAAATTCCCCTCGGGCGACATCGTCACCAGGCTGACCGACGATCTGTACGATTTTCCAAAGCTATCGTGGTTCCTGTGTTCGGGCATATTCCGCGCCGTCGAGTCCATAAGCAAGGTGGCGTTCTGCCTGGGCGCGATGCTTCTCCTCGACTGGCGACTGACGCTTTTCTCGCTCGTTCCCCTTCCCTTGATGATAGCGCTGTTCTACATAACCCAGGACAGGATCTACGACACCTTCGAGAAGAACCAGAAGGCCATCAGCGCCATCAATACGCGGCTCGAGATGAGCTTCTCGGGGGTACGGATCATCAAGGCCTATGCCTGCGAGGACAAGTACAAGCGCTTCTTCGCGGATGTCCTTTCCACTCGCTGGACCACGGAAATGGCCGTCGCCAGGCTCGAGGTAGTGCTTCATCTTATCTACCAGTACATCGACTATGTAGCCCAGGTAGGCATCGTGTTCGCGGGCGGCATCATGGCGGTCAAGGGCAGCATATCGATAGGCACCTTCTACGCCTTCTACACATACCTGTCCATGCTCATCTATCCCATACTCGATATTCCGCAACTCTTCGTTTCGGGCAAGAGGGCCTTCGTCAACATCGACAGGCTCGAGGAACTGGCCGCATTTCCCGAACCGGCCAAGCCGGCCGAGCCCGTGGCGATTGGTTCCATAGAAACCGTCGACCTTGATAGCGTCTCCTTCGGCTACGGCGACAGGCCAGGTGACGCCCTGTCAGGCATATCGATGAGTATCCGCCAGGGCGAGCGCATCGGCGTCATAGGTCCGGTAGGCGCGGGCAAGTCGACGCTCGTCAAGATACTGCTCGGGGTGCTGCCCCCCCGCGAGGGCACGGTGCGCGTCAACGGCATGGACCTGCGCGGAGCGGACCTGAGCTCGTACCGGGCCAGGCTGGGCTACGTCCCGCAGGAGGCGCTGCTTTTTTCAGGGACACTCAGGGAGAACGTGGACTTCGGCTCCGACAATCCAGGAGACGCGCTGTTCGCCTCGGCTGTAGAGACGTCCCAGTTGCATGATGAGCTCACGTCGTTCTCCGACGGCGAAAAGACAATGGTAGGCCAGCGTGGCGTCAGCCTTTCCGGCGGCCAGAAGCAGCGCATGGCAATCGCCAGGGCAGTCGCACGACAGCCGCAACTCCTGCTGTTCGACGACATCACGGCTAGCCTCGACGCTTCAAACGAGGAACGGCTTATGCGGCGGCTCGACGAACTGAACGAGAAGCTCACCTTCGTCATAGTGTCGCACCGGCTCTCGACCCTGCAGTACGTCGACAAGGTGCTGTACCTCGAGGACGGCAAGGCACGCGGGTTCGGAACCCACGAGGAGCTGCTCGATCTGCCGTGGTACCGGTCCTTCATAGAGGAACACATGGGCAGGCGATCCGATGCCCCCGCGGCAGGCTAACGGGGCATCATGGCTTGACGAAAAGCGACATAACGAAGAACGGTATGGCGGTGGCGCTCATGATGGCGCTGGCACGAAGTGCCAGTATGCCGCCGTCGGTGTCGCCGGCGTCAAGCAGGAAGAAGCCGTAGACAGCGGACCCAGCGGCGATGGTGCTTATCAAGCCGCCCGCGACGATGCCGCCGGCCTGTAATCTTGCGGCGGCGCGTATGGCGTCCGCTTCCGTCTGGCTCAGGAAGCCACCCTGTGCGAGTTCCGGCCCCTTTCCGAATTCGAGGCGTGCAGCGTCGTAGCCCTGCGCGAAGCCCTGTTCGAATGACGCCTGCCCGTTCACCGAAGCCTTGCCGGATTCCACGGCAGCGGCTGAGGCAGGTACGGCGTCAGCCGGCGCCTCGTCTTCTTCCGCCTCGTAGTCGTTTGCCATCCAGAAAGAGCGTATCGACTCTTCCACCGCTTGCTTGACCGCGTCCATCTTGCCAGGAACGCCTTCGATCCTGACCATTTCTCCTGCGCTGATGATGAAGGATTTAGGAATCGCTTCGAGGGACTCTGCCGCCTGCGCGGCGGACCGGACCAGGGCGACGACCTCGACGGAACCTTCGAAGCAGTACGCCCTTGTCATGGTAGCGGCGGCGACGGTCGAACGGGACGCGATGACGTCGAGGCCGAAATCTGTCCCCCTTACGCCCGCGACGGCTTGCGTACTGTATACCGAGAATGAATCGGCGCCGGTCAGTTTCTCGACCTTGGCCCGCATCCTGCCGTAGACCAGTTGCAACGATGTCTGGCCGCCCTCGAGGCGCTCGAGCACGAAGGTGGTGTTCTCGGCCAGCTTGAGGATGGTGTTGCCCGTACCCAAACGCATTTCGACGAATATACCCTTGCCGGTCTGGAGCTGGTCGCCCTGGAACAGTTCGAGGCCGATGGGATCCTTGAAAGGCAGTCGCTTGCCGCTTCGTATGACGACGATATCGTCTCCGCTCGAGAATTCGATAGTGGCGGCCACCGTGCCCTGAGCCCAGGCGCCGGCAACGGCCAGGACCAACGCGCCCAGGAAGGAGCCGCGAACCAAGAATCCCTTCATCGAAATACCTCCAGCGCCCGCTGCCGCGGACAGCTCCAACTATACCATGCGACCGGCCGGGCTACAACGCATCGCATCGTTGATTTATTGCCGAGCAGCCGGTATACTAGTAAAAAATATGGAGCAACTGCTCAACGAAATCAGGATCGCGTACATAGATTCTGCGATAAATCAGACGATCCTCGCCATTACCGACGATGCCCGAAATGTTCCCTACGGAATGCGTTTCAACCAGAGCGAAGAATTCTTCATAGAGCTGGGCTCGCCCCTCTTCGTCCCGAAGCTTCCAATCCATCACGACATCCGGCGTTCCATACCCGATGCGGATTACGCGACGGCGATCAACGGGGTCGTAGGCCAGCTCGCGACCTTGCTGCCCGAGTGTTTTTCCGGCCTGACCTACTTTTTCGATCCCGCGGAGATCCTCAAGCCATGCTTCTACCGCTTGTACAAGGCCGAAAACGAAGTCTACCTCTACCTTCTCCGCGTCGATCTCCTCCCCCGTCCCTTCGACGCTGATATCCTCGAAGCCGGAACGAACGACGTCACCCAGTCATACTCTACCAAGCGCCTTTACCTTGAAACCGAGCTCATTCCGCTGGAAGCGGTCATGTGGGAATCAGGCAGGGTCAAGGCGTTCAGGATCAAGCAGATGATATCCCAGACATGGATAGGCGAATCGGGCAAGGGCTATCTCGTCCGGGGTATCTGGATGGACGCGGATCTGTCAAAATACTTCACGAAGCTCTTCCTGCCTGCCGGCAAACGCATCTACCCGTTCTTCCCGCTGTACTGCAAATACAAGACCGTTTGCGCCACGGCTCCAATACTGACCAGCGCCGGGCGCAGGGCCCTCATACCCTTCCTGCACAGGGCAGTCAGATTCCTCCAGCCTGAAATCGCGAAAATTCAGGAAATCCTCCGTGATTCGAAATTCTCGGAAACCATCCCGGATTTCGTTTCGCTCAGGAAAATGGTTCCTGAATCGTGGAAAGCGCCGCTCGTGCGTTTCACCGTCGAGTCGTATCTCAATGAACGCGAACAGAAGGAGTATGCGCTCGATTATGGAAACGATACACCTTGAAGACCTGCGCGGCATGCGCGTCACCGTCATGGGACTCGGCCTCAACGGAGGGGGAGTGGCTTCGGCGCGGTTCATGGCGCGGCGAGGCGCCCGCGTCACCGTAACCGACACCAAGGATGAGGCGAGCCTCGCCGATTCAATCGCGGCGCTCTGCGACTGCGACATCCGCTATGTTCTCGGCAGGCACGACATCGCCGATTTCAAGGATGCGGACCTCGTAATCAAGAACCCTGCCGTGCGTCCGGACAACCGGTACCTGGCGGCCGCCAGAGCCGTCGAGACTGACCTTTCGATCTTCCTCCGCCTGTGCCCGGCACGGATAGCCGCGGTGACCGGCTCGAAGGGCAAGTCCACCGTTTCGACTGCGCTAGCCTGGATGCTCAATTCGAGCGGCATCAAGGCCTTCCTTGGTGGCAATATCACCGTCTCCCCTCTGGGATTCATCGACGCTGCCGGTCCAGACGACGTCGTCGTCCTCGAGCTGTCGAGCTGGCAACTCGGAGACCTATACGGCAGGAAGCTGCTGAAGCCGAAGGTCGCCGTTATCACGAGGATCGTGCCTGATCATCTCGACCGGTACGGTACCATGGATGCGTACGTCGCCGACAAGCGGCTGATATACGCCGATCAGGACGAAGCCGACTGGACGGTTTACGAGTGCGATGACGAGTACGGCCTCTCATTCGCCGCTGAATCCAGGGGACAGGGACTAGGCTACGGGCTTGCGCTGCCGCCGCGAGGATACGGCATAGTCGTTCCGACCGACGGATCGCCGTGCACTGCCCGATTGCCTGATGTCGGCCCGCTCGAGCTCGTGCCCGGAAGCCTCCGCATTCCCGGCGGGCACAACAGGCGCAATCTGGCGGCCGCCGCGCTCGCCGCATGGGCGCTCGGAGCGGAGGCTTCGTCGATATCGCTCGCTGCCGGAACATTCGCCGGCGTGGAACACCGCCTGGAGCCGGTACGCGAGCGCAACGGCGTGTCCTGGTTCAACGACTCGGCCGCGACTGTGCCCGAGGCCGTGAGCGCGGCCGTCGAATCGTTCGACGCGCCGGTGGTGCTTATCACCGGCGGTACCGACAAGAAGCTGGATTTCGAGGCTGCCCGTGCCGCATACAGGAAGTCCGCCGCCATCATACTGCTGTCGGGTACGGGCACCGACAAGATCCGCGACATCCTGGACGAGGACTCGATACGGTACAGCGGGCCATACGGCGACATCGATTCAGCCGTCGCCGAGGCCGACAGGCTCGCGGCTCCTGGCTCGGTGGCCATACTGTCACCAGGCTGCACGTCGTTCGGCATGTTCAAGAACGAATTTGACCGCGGCAGATGCTACAAGTCGGCTGTGGCCGCCCTTCTCTAGGGCCGGTAGGCGACGGCGCAGTAACCGACCGAGGCATCCCTGGACGGAGCCGTCTCGTCGCTTGAACCCCTCATGAGGAGACGCGACCGCAGGGCGCCAAGCCGGCGGGCATAGGCCATCGATGCCATGGCGGCGCCGACCGAACAGGCTGAACCATCGGCGTCAGCACGTCTCAGGGCCTCCGCCTCGTCCATCGCGACGAAGGCGTCGGTGATTGCCTTGTCGGCTCGCCGCGCCCACGCGAAGCCTTCCGGACCATGGCCGCCGGGCTCGAAATCGTAGGCCTTTCCGTAATGGGTCAGATCAGTCGAACCGAGAACGAAAACCTTCTTGCCGGACGCCATGGCCCAGTCGGCTATGGCCGCGCCGAGTTTCGAAGCCCGGCCATCGTTGGGCGCCCTGAAACAGGCTACAGGAAGGCCAGGGAAGCGCATGACAGCCATGGGGAGGTGTATCTCGATGGTATTGTCGGGGTGATGATCCGAAACCGCACAGACCACGCCCGCGACGGCTTCCGTCAGGGAGCGTTCGGACATGACGACGCCCAGGGGCGTCTCGAAACCGTCCTCTTCCCAGTAGCGGAATTCAGCTCCGGCCGGCAGGTGGCCTCCAACGATGACGACGGCATCGGACTGGGCGGCTGATCGCCATGCGGACCATGCAATCCTGCCTGAATAGTACCATCCAGCGTGCGGCGCGATGGCTGCCAGCGCGCCTTCCGCACGGGCCGCCTCGTCTATCCTCCCCCATGCGCCGAGCTTTGCCTCGGTCTCTCCTCGTTCGGTCGGATACCAGCCCGACGGCAGGTTTCGCGGTCTTATGGACATACGACCTCCTTGTGGTTCCAAAACGACGATAATGGGATTATACTCCATCACCATGAAACGTGGACCCCTTCTCATGGCGTTGTGCTCCTCAATCATCGTCGCGGCTATGGCGGCGTGGCCCGTTATCCGCATCGTCCGGTCCCTCGATGCCGGCCAGACGGAGGCGCGTTCCGCCTTCGCCGAACTCCGGAGGACCGCCCTCAACATCGTCTCCGGTCCGGCTGGTGCTTCAGGCGATGTTTGGCGCTCGTCCGCGCAGGACACCTGGAAAAAACAGGACAGGCTGCTCGCCGTCATCGTCAAGGATCACGCCGGGGAAGTGCTCTACGCAAAGCCCGGTTCGTCGCCGTATTACAGACGCGCTCCCGATGGCTTGTCGTTCGAGAGGCCGCAGGGATCGACGAGCAGTTTTTCCGGAGCCCTGTCGTCGGGACTCGTCATCGAGGCGCTGTATGTCACGTTGAGCCAGGAGGCGGTGTTCAAGCCGGTACGCGACGCATCGCTCGCCTTGCTTGGCCTGCTCGCGGCACTGGTAGCGGCGCTGATAGTCGTTTCAAACTCCAAAGCTGCGATCGCGGTAGAACCTGACGGAGCCACGGCGGCTGCGGCCGGAGGGCTTGCCGAATGGACTCCGTCGATTCCAGAACTGGCGCCAGAGGAATCCTCCCTGTACAGCGAGGATCCTTCCGAACCCAGCATCGGCAGCGTCGGTCCCGCGGACTTGCCTGATGGAGTCCTGGAAGGCCCCAGGGGTCTATTCGACCCGGATTCCGGACTCGGCTGGGAGGCGTACCTCCACGAACGGCTTGGCGCCGAGTTGCGACGTTCCGCATCGTTCGAGCAGGATTTGTCGCTCCTGATCACCACGCTAGACGGGGCTCACCGGGGCGACGAGGAATTCAACCTCTTCGCGGCTCAGGTCAGGGACTTTTTCAGTTTCAAGGACATGGCGTTCCTGTTCGGCGACGGCGGCGCGGCACTCATACTCCCGAACATCGATGTCGATCACGCGCTCAGGATGAGCGAAGAATTGCTGAAGAAACTTCAGTTCCTGTTCCAGGGCAGGTTGACCGGCGACGGTGCCGGTATCCGCATGGGCCTGACTTCGCGCGCTGGCCGCCTGGTCGACGCTGACCGCCTCATCGGGGAGGCAATGGCTGCGGCCGACAAGGCCAGGAACGACGGCGGAGCGCGCATCATGGCGTTCAGGCCGGATCCCGAGAAATTCAGGGCGTACCTGGCCGGGCAGTGACCGCGAGATCAGGCAGCGGCTTGACCGCCTCGGTCAGGGCCCAGGCGGGCAGGTACAGTCGCCGTTCCCGCTGTGTCGATTTTGCCGCATAGCGGCCATCGGCGCTGCGGGATTCGACAGACAGGCTGACCGATCCGCCGTTCCCGAGCCCGAGCTTGACTGTCAGGGTGACCGCGGCCGCGGGCTCTGCCGACGGGGCGTAATCCTCTCCACGCAGCGTGGCCAGGCTCTGTATCATGGCATCGACCCTGGAAGCGTCAAGCGCGACGCCCGCGGCCTGCCACCCCGTGCCGGACCTGGTCGCGGTATAATCGACATCGACGGGCGATCCGTCCTGCCTGTCCAATGAGCCGCGCACCGATAGTTCCTGCACCGATTCCGCCGCCGGCGGCGACGTCCATGCCCTGAGGTCGAGCCACGACGAGCGCTTGCCGAGTATGTACGATGCCATTCCCGAATCGGCGGAATACGATTCGGGATTCCCGGCCAGCGCCAGGTAAACTGAGCCTGGCGCCTGGGAATAGTTCCCGAGCCTGAATCCGCATAGGGTCTTGCCCGTGCCGTCGAGAAATGCCACGGAGCGGGCCGAGTCAGCGTCAAGACCGAAATTCTTCCATGACGACGCGTCCCTGGCCACCGTTTCAAGCCGTTCGACGGCATCGACGGCCTTGATGAAGGAGGTGATCCTCGCGCCGTCGGCCGGCAGGGGGCCGTCAGTCCCAGCCACGGTCCAGGTCGAGCCCGCCTTGACCAGTTCGACCGCCCCGGCGCCGTCAATCCTTATGGACTGTACGGCAACAGCGTCCGGGAGAAGGTCATGTCGGGCCACGCGGCTGCTGGACGACTTTGGCGAGAAAAGCAGCCCGAGAGCTATGGCCGCGGCCAGGATCGCGTCGAGGATGACGAGAGCCCTCAATTTTCGGGTGAATCCGTTCATGCTTCTCCTCCGTGCAAGGCGCGCGAAGCACGCTCGGCGCGGTTCCGCCGGGACTGGCGCAGCCAGGCGAAGCCAATAACGCATAACGGCAGGAAACCGAGCGTCATGGCGTAGGTCAGGCCGACAAGGAATGACCTGAGGCCATCGTCCTTGACCTTGTTGAGCCGTGTATCGGCGGCTGCCCTCGTCCGTATCGCGATGAGGGCGTCGCTCGAACTCAGCCAGTCAGCCGCGGAAAGCGCGAACGACGCGTTGAACATCGAGTCGCTCATCTTCATCAGGTCGGTCATCGCGTCTGCCGACGAAATGACGACGATGCGTGTCTGTGGCGACGACGACGCGGGGGGAAGCGGAGCCGGCGCGGCACCGTCGCGTACCGGCGGATCGCCGGCCGCGAATGCGGACGGGAACGAACCCGTGGCAGACGCCGCGACCAGGTACTGCCCTGATGTAGTGTCACGCTCCAGCGCATAGAGCTGCTGATCCTGCGGGCCGGCCGCGAAATTGCCCGTCTGCAGCCAGGCCTGGGGACTAGTCCTGGCGAGTTCCCGGTAGGTGGCTCCGGGCGCTGGCCGCAGGGTCATGGGGCTGGGCCAGAACAGGTCGAGCCCGGCGAAACGGGCGGTCAAGGGACTGTCGGCGTCGGTAAAGCGCGCATCGATAGCCACCCAATGGGGATAGCGGACGTACTGGATCTGGTAGCCGCCCGCCGGGCCTTGAGTCTGGAACGGCACGGTCAGGTTCGATTGGTCGAGTACCAGCCGGCGCGATACTTCGAAACCATACGACACCAGGACTGATAGAAGCCCACCTTCGGGAACCGCCTTGGCCGCGAGTCCGTATTCCGGGTCGACATCGACTCCCTTCACGGCGAAGAAGGCCTTGCCGCCGCGCATCAGGTACGAGTCGACGCAGGAAGCGTCGTAGCGATCCATCGCGGCATTGCCGAGCACGAACAACACGTCGATGTCGTCGTCGATGACAGCCCCTCGGGCAGTCTCGCGTATCTCGTAACCGGCGCGCGAAAATGTGGCCGAAAGGCTCTGGTAGTCATTGGCCACCGTTTTGTCGGAGTCGCCCGTAAGGAGTCCAAGAACCTGGCGCTTGGCGCCGACCGCCGCGCGTATCGCCTTGACCAGTTCGTACTCGAGCGTTTCCTGGGAAAGGATGGCCGGGATGGTTTCATGCCTGTCCAGGTATTCGACGACAATGCCTGTATAGACGAGCGCCACCCGCTGTTCCGAGCGCTCCACCACCTGCATCTGCTGCGCGACGAGCCCGAAACCCTCGGCTTCCGAAGGATCCTTTGTCGGGTCGACTATCCTGACCCGAATCGTGCCCTTGTTGGCTGCCTCCATCTCGCGCAGGAGGTCTTCGATGGCGGCGGGTCCCGGATGCCTGTCGGCCAGGCTCCTGGAGACGAAGTACGTGATCCTGACTGTCTCCGGTATTTCCGCGTGGAGGCCGCGCGAAGCCTTTGAGAGCGTGAAAGCCCGCGACTGCGTAAGGTCGATCCGTTCGAAGAACATGGTTGAAGCGATTGCGGCAAGTACGAAGGCCAGCGATGCCAGGGCAAGGATGGCGCTATCCCGTTTCATGGGTACTGTCTTCATCGACTTACTTCCCCTTTCCCGCGGACAGGAGCCTTGCCGTCGCCCACAGGCAAGCCACGGTCAGGAGCGCAAAGTACGCCACGTCGCGGGTATCGACGACGCCGCGGGCAAACGACGAGAAGTGGTAGGACAGGGAAAGCCAGTTGACCGTAGCCGCAAGCCATAGAGGCAGTTCCATCCAGGTCGTCGCCTGCGACATGAGGCTGAGCGAAAGGAGGATGAGGACGGTTGCCATGAAAGCGCTCATCTGATTCCTGGATGCCCCCGAGACGGCCTGTCCTATCGCGGAGGCCGCCGATGCCATCATCATCGCCCCAAGGTACTCGGAGACTATGACGCCTGAGTCGAAACGGCCGAACACCGAAGCCAGAAGGGGCACCGGAACGCTCAGTGCCATGGCCACCCCGACCACTGCCATCGCGGCCAGGTATTTGCCGACCACGAGCTCGCCGTCGCCGAACGGCATGGTAAGGAGAAGCTCGTAGGTACCCTGTCTTCTCTCCTCCGCCCATAGCCTCATGGTCAGCGCCGGAACGAGGACGGAAAGCACGAAGGGCATCAAGGCGAAATATCCGCGCATCGTCGCCTGCCCCGCGGCAAAAAACCTCTCAATGAAAAAAAACAGCGTTCCGCACGAGAGCAGGAAGGCGACGATGAAAATGTATGCCACAGGCGAATTGAAGTAGCTGGCGATCTCCCGCCTGGCTATGGTCGTCGTTCCGCTCATCGCCTTGACTCCTCTCCGGTGAGGCGCACGAATATGTCTTCCATCGACAGGCGTTCACGCCGCATCTCGAGCAACTTTGCGCCCGACGAGGCAGCCCAGTCGAAGACCGCCTCCGCAGCGGCGTCACCGTCGCCAGGGCCCGCGACGATACGAAGCCTCTCGACTCCCGGGCCGGCAAGACCAGCCGGTTCGGCTGACAGCACGCAGGGGACGGAGCGCAGCGCCATGGCGGCGGCAGCGCCCGAACCCTTGACCAGGCACTCGAGCCGTTCGTCGCCCTGCATTCCAGCTGCGATCTGGGCCGCGCTTCCCTGCGCGACGATGAGGCCTTCGTTGAGGATGAGCACCTCGGAGCAGAGCGCCTCGACCTCCTGGAGGATGTGCGTCGAAAGCATGACTGTCTTCCGGGAGCCGAGCGAGAGAATGAGCGACCGTATCTCGAGTATCTGGTTGGGGTCGAGGCCCGTCGTCGGCTCGTCGAGGATAAGGATGGCCGGGTCGTGGAGTATCGCCTGGGCAAGACCGACGCGCTGCCTGAAGCCTTTCGACAGCCGTTCCATCCTGACTCCCGCCACGGTGGAAAGCCCGCAGTCATCGACAGCCTTTTCGATGGCGACCTTGCGCCTTGAACCAGCCATGCCCCTGGCGTCGGCAATGAAGCCAAGGTATTCAGCCACCGTCATGTCAAGGTAGAGGGGAACTCCCTCCGGCAGATATCCGACACACGATTTGACGCCCAGTGGATCCTCGACGACGTCTTTGCCGTCGAGGATGGCGCATCCTCCGCTCGGCCGGTGGTAGCCGGTGAGCACCTTCATGATGGTCGTCTTGCCGGCGCCGTTCGGACCGAGCAGGCCGACTATCTTTCCCGAATCAACAGTGAAACTCACGCCGCGCACAGCCTCGAACGAGCCGTAACGCTTGACGAGTCCCGATACTTCAATCATGCGAGCCTCCCGACCAGCCGAAACAACCTTCTGGACTCCACGGTTACGACAACCTAATCGACATATTCGATGGGCAGGCAGAGGCGGTCCTTCGAAAGCACCGTATCGGGGAAAATGGCTCTGGCCTCGTCGAGGAGAAGCCGCAAATCCTGCTCCGTATAGCGTGGGCTGTAGTGGATCAGGGACAGTTTCTTGATGCCTCCGGCGTCGCGGGCCAGTGTAGCGGCCTGGAACGCGGCCATATGCTTCTTCTCGATGGCAGTCGGCAGCAGGTCGCGCTCGAACATGCCCTCGCAGACAAAGAGATCGGAGTTTGCCACCTCGGGGGCAATCTCGGGATAGTATAGCGAGTCGGTCACGAAGCTGAATTTCCTGCCGGACCTTGCCGGACCAAGCACCTCGTCTGGCTCGACCGTGGTACCGCCAGGCGTGACGACCGATTCACCTGCCTGCAAACGTGACCACAAGGGCCCGCGGGGCACGCCGAGTTCAATGGCGCGTTCGGGGTGGAAGGCGCCCGGGCGCGGATCCTCCTCGAAGACATAGCCGCAACAGGTCTTGGTGTGCCGTAGCGGGAAGGCGCGGACCCTGAAACCGTCACCCTCGTAGCAGACAGCGGGCGCCTGTATTTCCTTGACGATTATCTCGTAGTTGATGTACATGTCCAGAACGCGCCTGCTCGTCTCCACGTATTCGGCGATCTTGGGTGGACCGTAGATGTACAGAGGCTCGTCCCTGTCGACCTGGCTCGAAAGCATGAGGAGCCCTGGAAGACCGGTAACATGGTCGGCATGGGTATGGGAAATGAAGATTGCGTTGATCTTCTTCCACCGAAGGTTGAGCCGCTTGAGCGACACCTGGGTTCCTTCCCCTGCATCGAAAAGGAACAAGTCCCCTTCGCGCCTGAGGAGCACGCTGGTAAGGTGGCGGTGCGGCAATGGCATCATGCCGCCGCAGCCGAGTATGAAGGCTTCAAGATTCATTTGAATCCACTATACGGAAAAACGGCGGCATTTGACAATCGCCGAAGCGGGATTGAATGAGCATACTTGCCCTCTGACGCACTTTCATGCCATTATCCGTCGATGCAAGAATTTACGGACCTCGGGCTGAGCGACGCCGTAGCACAGGCATTCGCCGCGCTAGGGTTCGAGACCCCGACAGAAATCCAGAAACTGGCCATCCCTGCCGTCCTGGGGAAACGTGACGCGTACATCAGTTCGGCGACGGGTACCGGCAAGACCTTCGCTTACCTGGCTCCGATACTGACGCTCATCGACACATCCACAAAGGACCTGCAAGCGATTGTCGTTACGCCGACCCATGACCTTGCCGCCCAGATCGAGCGGGAGACATCGCGCCTTTCAGAGGCCTCGGGCGCGCCGGTCCGCATCGCTTCTGCGCTGGGTTCCATACCGCTGCGGCGCCAGCTCGACCGTCTGACGGAAAGGCCCCACATCATCGTCGGTTCGGCCGGACGCATACGCGATCTGACGCTCGGCGGGCACATCGACCTGTCCAGGTGCCTGTGGGCGGTCCTCGACGAGGCTGACCGGCTGTTCGAGAACGAGGCGATAGACATCACTTCCGAGTTGCTGTCGGCCCTGCCGGCCGCATGCTCGAGGGTCCTCGTCTCCGCTACGCTTCCAAACAGGACGGTCGAACGGTCATCACCCTGGTTCCGCGACCCGTTGACCCTGGTGATCGATCCGTCCGAGGCGCTCAGGACATCGATAGAGCATTGGTCATTCCATTCGGCTTCGCGCTCGAAGCTGGACTTCCTCAGGAAATTCGAGGCCGCCGTCAAACCGGAGCGATGCCTCCTGTTCGCTTCGTCCAACGCGACACTGTTCACCATCCAGAAGCGGCTTGAATTCCTCGGTTTCCCGGCCGTCGTCCTCAAGACCGACAAGGACGGCACCGAACGAAGGAACGCCCTCGAGGAATTCACGAGCGGAGCCGCGCGGTGGCTCATCACCACCGACCTCGGAGCCCGAGGGCTCGATCTTCCCGACGTCAGCCACGTTATTTCGTTCGACCTTCCCGAAGAGCCGACGGTCTACATGCACCGCGCCGGCAGGACCGGGCGCGCAGGCAAGCACGGCATCTCCATAGCGCTTGCCGACCTGGTCGAACTGAAGCGTGCGTCGAAAATCGCCGTCCGTTACGGGTTTCCGTTCGTCTGCAAGATCCTCGATTCCGGAGTCGTACACGACATCGAGCCAGAGAACTTCTTCGCCATCGCCGAAGAAGAGGAAGCCGGAAGGAAGGATGTCAAGCTGGAGGGGACCAAGCGTCTCGACCCCCGCAGGCGCCTCAGGACCGGTACGCCGGCCAGGCCGTCTACGTCTCCGTACAGGATGGGGACAGACCGGCCACGCCCCGCCGCGCCGGACGATGACAGGCGCGATCACAGGGAACAGGGCAGGGACAGACCCCCTTCTGCCCGCCAGCAGCCGATGAGCTTCGGCGACAGGCCGCGACCTTCCAGGCCGGCGATTCCGTCAGGCGGATCGGATCGCACGCGAAGACACCCGCCGGTGACAAATCGGGCACCCGGTGATGCGGCGGGGGAACAGGCCGCCCCTGGCGCTGTTCCGCAGAACCCGGGAGCTCCACAGAATGCGGGCGGTCAGCAGAAGCGGCGGCACCGAAGGCGAAAGAGCGGACCGAAGGACGGCCCGAAATCAGGGCCGGCGCCGAATTCGGAGCAGTAACCCGTCAGGTATGGGCCGTACCGCTCCTGTCGGACAAGAGCCGCTCGAGAGTCGCGAGTTCTCCGGCAAGGCGGGAATCCCCTGCCAGCTCGCCTATGGCCATGAATCCACGCAAAAATCGTTCGAAATCCACCACGTATTTGTCGTGAGCCAGCTTGCGTATCAGACGCGGAGCCTCTCGCGCGGCACTGCGCACCGCGTTGCGCTTGCCTGTCTTGGCGGCTTCGGTGGCGACGGCAAGCAAAACCGACAGCTCCTCGACAATACCGGTGCACGCGCAAGTTGCGGCCAACCCCACAAAACTGCGTCTCCGTCCTGGTTCGAGAGACGAGAGCACCATTCCAGCCTTGTCCGAAGGCCTCCTGAGATCCGGGCTGAAAAATACCCCTGCCTCCGGGAATGGTCCTGCCTCGACCAGGCCCGGGAGACCCTGCCACTGGGTGGAACGTGAAAGGGCAGGACGCGCCGGTTGCGGCTTCATGGCGAATACTCTGGCGACCCGCTCCGGATCGTAGGTCGAGCGCAAGGCCTCGTCCCGCGAAGCCAACTCTCCAAGAGCCGCCACGGCGATGTCAGTATCTACCGGTTCCTCCCTGGTATCGACTACGAAGAGGTACTCCCTGCTGCGCGAGCTCCGGCTCGCGGACTGACGGCCGCCACGGTAAGCCAAATAATCGAGGGCGACCGTTTCAAGGCGGCCTCGCTTCGCCAGTATCCTGACCATATCCTCGCCGCTCAGGTGACCATCGGCGTTCCAGCTGAATACGAGTCTTGAGGCGTCACAAGCGTCCAGCATGGCGGCGACCGAAGCCCCTGACTGGCTCCTGACACAGAAGGACGAACGCGTGGCTTTCCAGCCGACGGGTATGCCCGCCTTGCTCGAACACCCGGCGTCGCCTGCCGCATCCATTGGCATCGGCTTTCGGTCCCAGCGCAGTATGGTGTTGAGCAGGTGATAATTCGAGCCGTACTGGTGCTGGTTGTACGGCGGGTCGAAATAGGCAATATCGGCCGACCTGCCCGCGACGAACTTCATGGCGTCTTCCTTGAAAACCCGCGCCGGTACCGACTCCGGCACTATGGGAGGTTCCAGGACCATGCGGCCGAGTATCCTCGACAGGGCATCGCCCCCATGCCCGCCGAAGCCGCGGTGGTACGCCTTGAAGACTCCGGAGGTGTTGGCGTGGACGGCCGCCTCAAGAAGCAGCGCGCCCATGATGACCCTCCTCCGCACGTCGCCGTCCGAACCGGGAGCCGGCGAGGGGTACTCGTCCTCCAGCCTGGTCCTGACCCTGTCTATGAAGGTGGCGTTTTCCGCCGTGTAGAACAGCCTCTCATGGCCGAGCCTCGGGGCGGCTGTATCGGCGGGTGCGAACCACCTTGCGATATAGGGTTCTCCTGCGGCGCCGAGGGGACACCTCGGGGCCGGGGCTTCCGGATGCATCGCGTTCCAGTCTTTGAAGAAAGCGGCCAACCCGCCAGCGCCGTTAAAGGCCGCATCGAGATCCGAGGGCCGCAGGCTCAGCCAGCACGAGTTGATCGCCTCGCTGTAGGCTTCCCAATCGTTCGCGGCCACGCTCATGCCCATGGCGCGGGCAAGCCGGGAGACCGATCCCGACCCCGCAAAGGGGTCGATGAAGCGCGGGCACTCCATGCCGCTTGCCAGCCGCAGAAGCACAGGCTGCAGTCTGGGCAGCAGCGACCTCTTGTTGCCCAGATACGGTATCAGCTGGCTCGAGCAGTATCCCGCCGGGCCCGGAAGCTCAGGGCTCATACCGTGCCATGCTCGTATCGGTCTCGAATACCTCCACGGCAGACAACGGTATCGATGCGTCCAGCCTGACGATCTCGCCGAACACGTATCTGGCTATCCTCTCCGCGCTCGGCGACGAGAGGAAAACGGGATTGTCGTTGAGGCAGCTGTGGTCGAGAGTCGCGCACACTTCCCGCAGGCGTCCCTTCACATCGCCGAAATCGACCAGCATGCCGGACTTGTCGAGTTCCTCGCCATTCGCGTACGCCCGCACGAGGTAGTTGTGCCCGTGCAGACGTTCGCATTTCCCCTGATAGTCGGTAAGGAAGTGGGCGGCGGCGAAACCCGCCTCAACGCGTATGGTGTACATGGCACTCTCCCTGACAATGTGTTGGAAAAGCCGAAAGCGGCTTTTCCAACACTACCACAATGTTGCACTTACGTAGAAAACCGTAAGGTTTTCGAGCAAGTGCCTGGCAGGTTGTTGAAAAGCATCGAGTTTTTCAACGACCTGCTGGAGATGCGGATTGTAGCGTCGGAAAGAGGAAGCTTCAAGCTGAATGTGAACTGAGGATATTGCGCAAGAACTCGGCAGCCGCTAGGATCTTGGCATGACCAAGAGACTGCACGAAATCCTGCCACACGGGTCGGCCATTTCCATCGTTGGCGACAGCGGCGTGGGTATCGACGGGCTGGCTTACGACTCCAGGGATGTCCGGCCTGGCTGGCTCTTTTTCGCCTTACCGGGCCTGCACACCGACGGCCATGACCACATCGACGCGGCGGTGGTGGCCGGCGCCGTCGCGGTCATGCACGAGAAGCCGGTCGAGCACTACGTTCCGGGCGTCACCTATGCCATGGTATCCGATGCCCGCGCCACGATGTCTCCGGTCGCGGCGGCGTTCAACGACAGACCGTCATCCCGCATGGCAGTCGTCGGGGTCACCGGTACGGAGGGCAAGAGCACGACGGTGTGGCTCATCTACCGCCTGCTCGACCTCGCCGGCAGGAAAGCCGGCTTCATATCGACGGTAGAGTACAGGGTCGGCAAGACCGTCGAAGCCAACCCCAAACACCAGACGACACCCGAGGCGACGACCGTGCACGAGCACCTGGCGCGAATGGCCGGGAGCGGCTTCGAGTACGCCATCGTCGAGGCGTCGTCCCATGGCCTGTCGCCCCGAACCGGGAGACTTGCCGATGTAGCCTTCGACGTCGGCGTCATGACCAACGTCAGGCACGAGCACCTCGAGTTCCACGGCACCTGGGAGCGCTACCGCGACGACAAGGCAAACCTGTTCCGCGCCCTGGACGCCGACGTACACCGCAAGATGGTTGGCGAAAGAACCATCGAGATACCGAGCTTCGGCGTCGTTTGCGCCGACGACCCCAGCGCACGCTATTTTGCCGAGGCCTGCTCGAGGTCGGTATTCACCTACTCGGCCGGCGATCCTGCCGCGGAGCTCTACGCCTCCGATGCCACCATCGACGAGCGCGGCGCGAGCTTCGTCATGCACGACGGGCCTTGCTCATATCCGGCGCGGATAGAATTGCCGGGAGCCTTCAATATCGAGAACTGCCTTGCCGCCGTCCTCGTCGTCTCGAGGCTCGCGGCCATCCCCGTCGCCGAGCTCGTCCCCCTGCTGCCGCGCCTCGAGCCGGTGACCGGCCGCATGACCCGCGTCGACCGGGGACAGCCCTTCGAAGTCATCGTAGACTACGCGCACACACCGTCGAGCTTCGAGGCCATCCTGCCTTCGATCAAGGGCAGGATACGAGGCAAATTGATATGCGTCTTCGGCTCCGGCGGAGAGCGCGACGTCCAGAAGCGGCCAGCCCAGGGCCGCATCGCGGCAGAGCACTGCGACGTGGTCATCCTCGCCGACGAGGATCCCCGCGGCGAGGATCCCATGGCCTTGCTCGAAGACATCGCAGCGGGCTGCAGTCGCCTGTCCCGCGGCAAGGACCTGTTTCTGATACCCGACCGGGCGGCAGCCATCGCGAAGGCTTTTTCCATGGCCGCTCCGGGAGACGCGATCCTTCTCCTCGGCAAGGGTCACGAGAACAACATAGATTACGCGAGCGGCGCCATCCCATGGAACGAACTGGCCGTGGCGGAAAAAGCGCTTGCGGCAATGGGATATCGCGGACAAGCCGGCAACGCAGGCAAGGGAGCATCATGAGAATAGCCATACTGTACGGCGGCAGGTCCGGAGAGCACGACGTGTCGATTCTTTCGGCGGCGAGCATCATCCGAAACCTGGACAGATCGCACAGGCTTCACCTGATAGGAATCACGAAGACCGGCGCCTGGCACCTCCAGCCGGAAAGCGTCCTGGCCTCGTGCCTGGAGGACGACGGACCGCTCGAACTCCGGGCTGACGGGCCGGACGTGCTCGCGGTCCCGGGTACGGGACTGCGCGTCTACGGAGCCAGGGGTTCCTCCGACCTTCCTCTCGATGTCGTCTTCCCGGTGCTCCATGGCACATTCGGGGAGGATGGCACGGTACAGGGACTCCTCGAGTGCGCGGGTCTCGCCTATGTCGGGGCCGGTGTCATGGGAAGCGCCATTGCCATGGACAAGGAAACCTCGAAGACGCTATGGCGCGAGGCAGGCCTTCCCGTCGTCCCGTCGTTGACTGCCAGGCTTGCCGACCTGGAGCGTCTCGAAGAGCTGTCCGCGGAGATAGAGCGTCGGTTCGGCTGGCCAGTATTCGTCAAGCCAGCCGGTTGCGGTTCCAGCGTCGGCGCCTCGAAGGCGGGTACCCGTTCCGACATGAAATCTGCATTGCATACGGCGCTGCTCTGCGACACGAAAGCCCTGGTCGAACCATTCATCGCGGCCCGGGAAATCGAGTGCGCCGTGCTCGGAAACGAAAACCCGAGGGCCTTCCCTCCCGGCGAGATAGTGCCGTCGCACGAATTTTACGACTACGATGCCAAATATATCGATCCTCTAGGCGCCAAGCTGGTGATACCCGCAATGATCGGCGAAGAATCAGCGCAGCGCATCACCGCGATCGCCTTGTCCGCCTATCGCGCGGCAGGGCTGTCCGGCATGGCCCGCGTCGATTTTTTCATCGATCGCAACGATGACACCATCTACCTCAACGAGGCGAACACGATACCCGGCTTCACCTCCATATCGATGTATCCCAAGATGTGCGAAGCAGGCGGCCTGCCCTACCCTGCCTTGCTCGATGAGCTCCTGCGCCTGGCGACCGAAAGGCACGCGGCCAGGGCAGGCCTGCGCTACGAGCGCGTATAATTATGCGTTACTGACGCATAATTATTTATATGGTAACAATTTATACTTTTTTTCACGTTTTTTCGCACTAGATTCGATCCGAGGCCAGGGTGTATACTGTCAACGCTCCGGCATTCCCGGGGCACCCAACGCAGGAGGCACAGAATGAAGAGCAATGAGTACATGGCCCTCGACGAGAAGTACGGCGCGCACAACTACCACCCGCTGCCCGTCGTCATCTCATGGGCGCTCGGAACCAAGGTAAAGGATCCCGACGGCAAGGTCTATTTCGATTTCCTTTCCGCATATTCTGCCGTCAACCAGGGCCACCGCCATCCCAGGATCATCAAGGCGCTCATTGACCAGGCCAATACCTGCACGCTGACGAGCCGCGCCTTCCACAATGACCGCATGGGGCTCTTTCTCAAGAAGCTGTGCGAGTTCACCGGCTACGAGACCGCATTGCCGATGAACACCGGAGCCGAGGCCGTCGAGACGGGCATCAAGGCGGCGCGCCGCTGGGGCGTCGAGGTCAAGGGAGTCGAGAACGGCAAGCAGGAAATCATTTGCGCCAACGATAATTTCCACGGCCGCACCCTCTTGGCCATTTCCATGTCAAACGACCCCGACTCCATCGTCAACTACGGTCCCTATGTTCCAGGCTTCGTGCGCGTGCCCTACGGCGACGCCGATGCCATAGCCAAGGCCTTCACGAAGAACACCGTCGCCGTCATCGTCGAACCCATCCAGGGTGAGGCAGGCGTCGTCGTTCCTCCCGCGGGTTACCTCAAGACAATCCGAGAGCTTTGCGACAAGAACAAGGCGCTGTTCATCGCAGACGAAGTCCAGACCGGTTTCTGCAGGACGGGCAAGCGATTCGCCTGGCAGCACGAAGGCGCTCGGCCCGACATCATGTGCCTCGGCAAGGCTCTCGGCGGCGGCGTTATGCCCGTCTCCGCGATCGTTGCCGACCACGCTGTCATGAAAGTCTTCACCCCAGGCACCCATGGCTCGACCTTCGGCGGCAACCCGCTGTCGAGCGCCGTCGCGGTAGCTGCCCTCGAGGTGCTCGAGGACGAGAAGCTCGACCAACACGCAGAGGCGATGGGCAAGATTTTCAGGGAAGAGATCGCCAGGATCAAATGCCCGAAGATGGTCACCGTCCGCGGCAAGGGACTTCTCAATGCGGTCGTTTTCGAAAAAGGCTTCGAAGCCTGGAACGTATGTCTCGCCCTGCGCGACGCCGGCCTCCTTGCCAAGCAGACGCATGGCAACATCATCCGCTTCGCCCCGCCGCTCGTCATCACAGAGAAGGAACTTCACGAAGCCGTGGCCATCATCAAGGCTGTCTTCGAGAAGATCGCCTGAGAATTCAACAGCGGCAGTCGGGGAATTTGGCTGCCGCAGCGTAGACATGAAGAGAGAGGCGTAGAGGGTGTCATCCTTTTCTGCCCTCTCTCTTTTTTTGCAATTCTTCTTCGAGCGGCAGCTTTATTCGCGTTTTCCAAGAGGCAAGCTTGCCGTAAATACCGCACCGCCACCCGGACGGTCGGCGTATGAAACGGATCCTCCGAACGCTTCGATGTTTTTACGGGCCAGAGCCAGGCCGAGCCCGCTGCCTCTGGGCTTGGTCGTGTTGAAGGGTTCAAACAGCCGCGGGACCCGTTCCGGTGGAACGCCGGGTCCCCTATCGAGTATGGAGACAAGCAGGTGGCGAGAGCGGATCCTGGCTTCAAGCCTCGGCTTCCCGCCTGGTTCCATGCTCACCTCAAGCGCGTTCGAGACGATGTTGTCGAGTGCGTCAACTACCCTTGCTTCGTCAATTTCCAGCATGGAAGCTGAATCGACGTCCACCTCGATGTCCAGGGTGCCTTGGTACCGTGCCGCGAACGATGTGATGAAGCGTCCGGCCTCGACCTCGCGCGCCTCGCCGCCAGATTTGAGATAGGTCCGTATCCTGTCGGCAAGGGCGGCCAGGCGCAAGGCCTCGTCGTCTATCACCGCCAATCCTGCTACCGTAGCCTCGTCGGCTCCCCTGCGAAGTATGCCGCATTGCAGCCTGATGACTCCGAGCGGGTTCTTGATCTCATGGGCGATTGTCCTGGCAGCCTGCCCTAGTTCGACGAGTTCCCTGTCCCTGGTCTCGCGGTCCTTGGACGCCAGATAGCGCCGGTACATCCCGAGGAAGCCGCCGTAGAGCCCGAACAGTACAAGCGAGATGGCCGAAGCGGTCAGAATACGAATGTTCTCGTCCTTCTTGAATCCGGACGTCGAATATTCGATATACGCCAGGGCTGGCAGGCGGCCTGGCTGGATCAGGTCATCGAAGCCTCTGCCTATCGGACCCGGATCGAGACCTTGCGGTGTTTCGGGCAGTGTCATGCCGCGCATGCGGCCTGGCCTGTCCGTTCCCATCATCATCCTGCGATTGGGCTGGTCACCGCCGATCGCCCTGACGAGCAGCACCGACGAATCCCGAATCTCGAATCTCGACAGCGGAGTCTCGGAACTCAGCGGGTCCATTGTTTCGGGTGCGGCGCCGTATATCGTTATCGCCTGCCCCTCCGGTGTGTACACGCCGAATGCCAGGACGTTCTCGACATCGCCGGCGAGCAAGGCCCTTGACCTGACGAGTTCTGCCAGGACCGTAACCGACTTGTAGACTTCGTACTCAAGGTACAAGCGCCTGTTGGCGCGCTCGCGGAGCGTGAGGGTCCAGACTGAGGCGGCAAGAGCGATGACGAGCAAGCCCGTTCCAGCCGGCAGAAGGGAGCGGTCGAGCCATCCCCTATGTTTCATGCGCATGGTCGTCATTGTACGCCGGCCGGCCATCAAGCGGCAAGCGAGGCTCCCCTTGTGGGCATGGCCTGGCTCAGGTACAGTTGTTCACATGGCCAAGACTTCGTATTCGGCTATCCTCAAGGAAGCGCAGGAAGCCGGGGCGCGCCGCGACTATGCCGCGGCCGAAAACCTGCTCATGAGGATAGTCGCAGAGACCGAAACGCTGCCAGAAGCATGGCTTTTCCTCGGCAGGGCCAGGCATGCACTCTGCGACCACGATAGGGCGCTTTCGGCCTTCTCCACCTTCCTCTCCTGCCGGCCGGAAGATTCCGCTGGATGGTTCTTTACGGGCAGGACCTATCTCGCCATAGGCAGGGCCCGCGAGGCGTCCTCGTGCCTGCGGGCAGCTATAGACAAAGGCCGCAACGACGCCGAAGTATGGGCTCTTCTCGGCTTTGCTGAACTGCGCCTGAAGCGATCGGGCAAGGCGGTGGCCAGCCTCGAGACAGCCGTAGAACTCGCGCCTGATGACAAGCGCATTTTCAGGGCCTACCTCAACTCGCTCTATGTACACGCCATCAGGATCTTGTCCAGGGGAAACGCCCGCGAGGCTGCCGCCATGCTGGGCTTCGTCATAGCAAACGGGTTGGACGGCCCGGCCCAGCGTCTGTACAGGGCGCGGGCGCTCCGCTCCGATGGCCTGATTCCCGAGGCGGTAGCGGAGATTGACGCCGCCATCGCTTCCTCGCCCGATGACGTATCGCTCAGGCTGCAAGCCGCGACACTACGCTTCGCGGCTGGGGATACCGAAGGCGCCATGAACGACATCCAGCGCTCGGGAGCCGTGCTTCCGGAGCAACAGGGTGCTCCGTGGACAGCGGACGCGGTAGACCGCTGGAGAGCCCTTGTAGCGCTCAAGGAAGGTGATTACAAGACCGCCCTCGAGGCCGCACTCAACAGGATTCGCCATGGCGAGACGGACGCGGCCATCCGGGCGGTGGCGGCTCAGGCGAACTACGAGCTGCACCGCTTTGACCGGGCGGCTGAACACTACAGGCGTGCGGTAGAAGCAGACCCGGACTCTCAGGACCTCAGGATGGGGCTAGCATTGTCGCTGTGGGAACTGCACGATTACGCCGGCGCCCGCAAGGCGGCGAGATCGGCCTCGGCCCGGGGTGCTCCAGCCAACGAGACTCTGTACATCGAGACAATCTGTGATGCTAAAACAGGCGTCGATCCCGCACTGATACTCCCCAAGGCCCAAAGCCTCCTCAAGGCTCGCCCGGGAGACCCGCGGCTCATGCTTGCGCTCGGCGAATGCCTGTACAAGACCGGCAGTCCCGATCTAGCCGACGCATGGTTCGCCGACGTTTTGGTCGTCTTTCCGTATCATGAGCTTTCGATGCTGTACCGCATCTCGATAGCGGAGTCGCTTGCGGACGACGGCTCGGCCATCGAGCGCTATGGCGAGTATCTTGCCGCGTTTCCCGACAACAGCGCCGTCCGCAAGGAGTATATTGATTTGTTGGTACGGACTCGATCGTGGCGGCATGCCGCGGAAGCGATCGAGGAGGGCTATGCCTATGGTTCGACGAGGGGTTTCGACGGCATCCTGGCAGTCTGCTACCGCAATGCCGGCAGGTTCCGCGAGGCCGCCGCGCTGTACCGGACCCAGCTCAAGGGCGACCCGAAGAACATGGATCTGCTCCTGGGCCTCGCCTATTCCCTCTACAAGTCCGGGGCAAAATCCGCTTCAATCGAGTTGCTCGAGCGAGGCTCCGCGTTCATCGGCCGGAATGCCGAGCCGTACCTTGCGCTCGGAGTGCTGCGCGCGAGGCAAGGCGATTCCGAGAAAGCCGCGGCTGCATTCCTCAAGGCTTCGGAACTTGCTCCGGCCGACCCGAGGCCGCTCCGCAACCTCGCCAGGCTTTATGCCAAGGCAGGCATCCCGGAGACCGCCACCCACTTCGAGGAACGCGCGGCGATGCTGGAATCTGGCATATCGCCGCCGGTATTCAAGAAAAAAGGTTGAGAAGCGGCGGACAATAGCGTATTCTATGTGACGACAACATGCAGGAGGTTTCAATTGCCGGTAAAAGCCATGGATTTGTTCGACGCCTATACGAAGAACATGCTTCCAAGCGACCTGGGATTCGTCGTGTCTTCGTATTTCAGCGCCCATTCGGCGTATTCCCGTTACGAGATAGTCTCGTACAACAACGTCAAGTCAATCTATCCCGCTGACAACGGTCTGACCTTCCAGACGGACGGCAAGAAGCTCCACATCCTCATAGAACCGTCCAATTACCCCCAAAAGGGTGAAGAACCCTATGTCCGTTCCAGCTCCGAGATGATACCCCAGCGTTTTTCAGAGCTGGAGCTCCATACGTGTAAAAACCAGACAAAGATATACTGGGGCAAGGCCGCCTTGATGTCATACACGTCGTTCACGATCATGAAGCCGATGGGCGTCAACTTTTCGTTCATCTTCTATTCGCTTCCCGATGTCTACGACAGCCTGACAATGTTTTTCGAGAAAACCTTCAACAAGGAAGCCGGAGTACCAATGTCGGACGCCAAGAAAGTCGCCAAGGCCATCGGCCTCAAGGTCAAGGAATCGATGAGCTGGGAATACTCAAGCTAACAGCCAGTCAAGGAATACAAAAAGGGCGGCCGCAAACGGCCGCCCTTCGATTTATGCAAGCTGTCGAACAAGTATACCGGATAATCCTACTTTGCCGACCTTTCAAGTTCCGCCTGGGCCACAGCGAGGCAGGCTATGGGCACCGAATACGGGGAACATGATACATAGTCGAGTCCCGCTTCCATGCAGAAACGCACGTTGTCGGGATTGGCGCCGTGCTCTCCGCATAGACCGACATGCAGGGTCGGGCGTGTCATGCGGCCGCGCCTCGTAGCCATGGCGATCAGTTCCTTTACCGGCGTCACGAGGTTGGAGAAAGGATTTCCCTCGACAAGGTCGAACTGCGAGTAGTCGGGCATGAACGTATTGAAGTCATCCCGGCTGATGCCGAGAGTCGTCTGCGTCAGGTCGTTCGTTCCGAAGCTGAAGAACTCGCTGTACTTCGCGATCTCGCCGGCGACAAGCGCCGCGGCTGGAAGCTCTATCATCGTTCCCACGTGGAATTCCACCTGCCTGGCCCCGAGCTCCTTGCGGACCTCCTCCTCGATTTCCATGATGCCCTTGTAAGTCTTGCCTTCGATCTTCTTGCCGTAGATTATCAGCTTGAGCTCGGCGGCATTCATTACGATAGGAATCATGATCTCGGGGCGCACGTCCACTTTTTCGGTCTGCAGCTTGAATATGGCCTGGAAAACAGCCCGGGTCTGCATCGCATAGATTTCCGGATAGCTGACGGCGATGCGGCAGCCGCGATGCCCGAGCATAGGATTGAATTCCGCCAGGGTCTCTATCCTCGCCCTGATTTCAGCCTTCGACGTGACCTTTGCGCCTTTCTTGCCGGTACTGGCGTTGAGGTAGGTCATGAAGCCTTCGAATTCCGAATCGTTGTGAGGCATGAACTCGTGAAGCGGCGCGTCCAGGAGGCGTATAGTCACTTCCTTGCCGGCCATCGTCTTGAAAAGACCGTAAAAATCCTCGCGTTGCATCACCTCGAGCTTGGCCAGAGCCTTTTCACGGGCTTCCAGCGAATCGGCAAGAATCAGCTCGCGGAACACGTTGATGCGCTTCTCGGCGAAGAACATGTGCTCCGTCCTGCACAGGCCGATACCCTCGGCACCGAACGACAATGCCAATGCAGCGTCGCGGGGACTATCCGCGTTCGCGCGTACATGGAAGTGCTTCATCCCCTTCTTGACGATTGCAATGAATTCGTACAGCCCCGATTCTGCAGGTTCCGGCTCGATGAGCGATGCCTTGCCAAGCCATATCCTGGGTTCTCCATAATACGGGACATTGATAGTCAGGTAGTCACCCTCGGTGACGGCCAATTCGCCTATCGTCGCTTTTTTGCCACGTATGCGCATTTCTGGCTTGACGAGCGATACCTTGCCGTACTGGCGAGCTACCACCGATGCATGGGCCGAATAGCCGCCCTCGCACGACAGTACGCCGGAGGCAACCTCGATGGCCTTTACATCCTCGGCGAACGTCGACGGCATGCACAGGATCATGCGCTTGTCTTCACCCTTCTGCTGCGCCACTCGGTACGCTTCGATAAGCGCTTCCGTGGTGAAATACACCCGCCCGATGGCCGCTCCCG
Source organism: uncultured Treponemataceae bacterium (assembly GCA_964576835.1). Lineage (GTDB taxonomy): Bacteria > Spirochaetota > Spirochaetia > Treponematales > UBA12059 > SZUA-370. Next base: position 29,000 of record CAZNXK010000009.1, read on the forward strand.
GGGCGCCGGTAATGCCGCCACCCGACGAAGGCAGCTTCTTGACGGTCGACAGGTCGACGATTGGATGCAGTATCTCGTTGAGGCGACCAGGCTGGATGGAATTGACGACGAAAGCATCGTCGACCACATTGCGCGAATGGAGATCCAGGTACAGCTTCATGTCGGCCTGCGTGCTCTTGGCCATGACCTGGCGCTGTTCGATCAGCCAGAGCTTGTTCCGCTCTATCGTAAACCGTATCTGGCGAATCTCCTTGTGGTGATCCTCGAGCGAAGCCGCGATGCGCTTGAGTTCCTTGAGATGAACCGGAGAAATCTTGTTGATGTCGTTTCCGGTGGCGCCGATCTCATCGAAACGTTCCTGGAAAAATTCTCCCTGCAAGACCTTGTCGCCGTTTACGACGTTCCTCGTGAAGAAGGCGCCAGACGAGGAATCCTTGCCGTAATTACCATAGACCATCGGCTGGACGAGGATGGCCGTATCGTTGTCGTCCTGGTCGTCCAGTTCAAGGAGCCGGGAAATGCGCTTCAGAGCGATTTCAAGCTGCTTCCATGCGTCGTCGAAAAACCCCGTGGGGATCAAGTCCGAATAAGAGGCCATCAAGGCTTCCGCCTTGGCTCCCGGCTTTTCGGAATCGAGGGTCTTGCTGGTCTGGACGATACGCTCCCTGATCTTGGCAACGTCCTTTTCGCGCCCTTCCAGCTCGGCTATCCGTTCTTCAATCTTGAGCATTCCTCGCGCAAGGAAAGCCACCTCATGGGTACCGAAATTCTCACCGACGTTCTTGTTGAAGCCTCCGACCGTGGAACGGACGAGGCCAAAATTGTGGAGCGTCGGATAGTTGGAGATTGTCAGGTTGGGCGAAATGACTATTTTGAGCAACAACGGATCCTTAGGATCTGCATACGTCTTTTCGACTATTCCAGCGATCTTTTTAAGGTGTGGCCGTACAGCGTCGACAACATTCTGGTCGGCAAGGTTGCTGGCGACACCCGAGTCAATTATGAAGCCTGGCAGGATGGGGAAAACAAGCTCGGAAAACTCGTTCGCCTGACGTCCTCTCTGGCCGAGCGTCTCCAGATCGACGCCTTTGGGTATTGAATCCTTCTGGCTGAAGAAGTGTACATTGGCTTTCATGGCTTTGTCCTTTCTTTAAAAAAGCGACAGGACGCCGTTGACCGGCCCACGGAGGAATGCCTCGAACATCGGGCTGGCACCCTGCGCCAGGTATCGCTGGAGTTTTGCCACGTCGCAAATATTTTCACCGGCGACCGCGAACTGGATGGCGCTGCCATGCTTCACCTTGCCCCACTTGAACAAGGCATTGAGGTTGGTGATCCGCTCCCTGTCGTAGTAGACAAGCACGTCAAGGTCCGCGTGTTTTACTTTGTAGCTGTCGATGATGCGCTTCCATGCCTCGACGTTGCCGTTGTGGAACAGCTCGTTCGTGACGTTGACGCTGTACATCGGCGTCATCCTGGCGCCTGGTTTCGGAGCAACGGCGAGCTTTGGTGTTGCTATGGCTATGGGAACCGGGGCTGCTGCTTCCGTGGTCTTTGTTTTGCTGCCGGCTTTTGTCTTGCTTGGAGCTTTGACCTTTGGTGTTTTAGTGGAGTTCTTCACCTGTTTTACGACTTTTGGTTCGGCAGGAGCCTTGTAAGCACAGGAACCCTTGCGGAAGGCAAGGTTTTCCTTGAACTTGGCGCCTTCGTACAAGGATAAGACGGCCTCTGCGGCCTTGGTCGCCATTGACTGGTCAAAGCTCTTTCCGAAACAACCTATGTACGCGACGATCAGTTCCGTCTTGTTCATGCGGTCAATACGGCTGGCGTGCGCGGGATTCTTGGGGTTGATGACAATGGCGCCCAGATCTGGATGGTTATACAGCACGACGATGTCGAATGCGTTCCATTCCTTCACGATCGCCTGCACCGATCCAAGATCGGATGCGGTAGAGACCATGTTTCTGGCTGCCGTGAGATACCCAAGCTTTTCTATCAAGAGCATGGAGACGAAGGGTGGAATTTCCTCTGCGCTGATGGAACGCTCGTCCATCAAGGCGTCAAGGGCATCAGCCAGGTTTTCACCGCCAGATACTCGACCGGCCAGGCCAACCGTAGCCTGGATATGCCGTACCGAAGCGTTGAAAGTCTCCTTCGAAGCCAGGGATTCGTACTTGCAACTTGAGGCAATCATGCTATTCCCTTCTTTCTTTCAAAAAAAGCGCCCCCCGAAATCCGGGGGGCGCAAGCGCTTGTCTCACTCAGAGTTCGCGGATGCCGCCCTCATCCCTGGAGCGTGGCTTTGGGCCACGTTTCAGTCCAGTCTTCTTGGGAGCCGCATCGACGACGCCCTTTGGCCTTCCACCCTTCTTGCGCGGCGCTGCCTGACCGGTAGTCTCAGGGATAGCTGGCGTAGAAGGCTCGGCATTGAGCATGGCAAGGTAGCCAGCCGATGCGCCGCTGTCCGCGTTTTCCTCAAGCGGCGTGGGAGCAAACGACTGCGCGATGTCCTCGCGTACCGTAGAACGCCTGCGGCTGAATGAGGCAAAAGCCGCGTCCTGGAATCCCTTGGACACGCCGTGAAGGAATTCATTGAGCACGTTGGCCATGCCGTCCAGTGTCGCCTTCTTGCGCTTTATGGAGCAAATATCCACATCGAGGAGCAGGCCGGGCTGGATGTGGTACGGGTTGATCATATAGTCGAAGCGCTGGAATTCCTTCTCGAGGAACGACAGCCTGTCCTCGACGACGCGGCGCTGAATCGGATACTGGTAGGAGTACATGCTCTTGAGCTTGTCCCGCATCAGGATAAGGCGGTTCTTCACCTTGTCCTTTTCGTAGATATAGGTGCAGTTGAGGCTCTCGACATCGGTCTCCGCGGGCTTGACGAAAGCAATCTCGTCCCAGACCTTGGCTATATCCTCGTAGAGCGGATCGCCCGTCTTCTCCTTGACGCGTTTGCGGATCTTGCTCTTCATGATCTTGGCCAGGTCGTTGAAATCCGATATCCGCTTCAGGAATTTTGAGTCGTCGTACATCATCAGGAGGACGTCCCAGAGGTGCTGCACTTCCGTCTCGAAACTGGTGATCTGGACGTCGTAGGCCTTGCGCTCCTCGATCAGCTGGGCGTTGTCGTAGTACTGGAGCCTTATCTGGTAGCGCTCGTCCGGAAGATGGGCGGTATCGGTGTCCTCGTACTCGCGTATGTAGAGCAGGCGGGCATTCTTGAGGTTTTCGATGTACTGATAGCCCATTTTCGAGGTATCGAGGATAGAGGTGATGGAGTTGACAGCGGTGTTGTATCCACGGTTGCGGATGTTCTCGATATCGATGATCTTCTTGAGGTTCTCGCGGATGTTGAGCTGGTCGAAAGTAGTCGGATCAATCTCGGCGCGGAGGTTGTTGATACGATCCATCAATTCCTTGGCCACGATCGAATAGCGCTTTGACTTGGCGTTCTCGGAATCATCGTCGGTATGGTCGCGGACCTTCTTCATGCGCTCGAAGATGATCTCGCTGTCGTTGAGTTCTTCCTTGCCTTCATCGACGAGCTGATCCTTGAGGGCTTCGATGTCCTTGTCGATCGTGTCGATGATGTGCTTTGCGATCAGGTCCTTGATCAGGTACTCGACGGTGACCTGGTAATGGAAAATCGGGCTGATAAGCTCGGAATCGAGGATGTTCACGGAAAGCTTGACGTCCGCAACGGTCTTGGGCTTGTAGGTATTGTCCTTGAAAGCGCACTTGACCACCGAATAGGCATTCTCGCCGCGGATGAAGGCTCCGACATCGGTCTTCTGGCGGAGGAGCGAGTTGGTCAGGTTCTCCAGCTCGTTGACGCCGCGCTGGATATGGCCCTGGAGGTGGCCGAACATGTTGACCATCGACTTCTCTATCTCGCCGGTGTTGAACTTGTCCGCACCACCGACTTCGTCGAGAAGGGCCGCTATTTCCTTGGGAGTATAGCGGGCCAGGCTCTTCATCTCTTCCTTGTCGATGAAATTCCTGACCTTTTTCACCATCTCGTCCTCGGTCGTGACGATATAGCGGTTGAACATGTTCTGGTAGTTCTGGTTGAAGTAGTTGTACACCTTCTCCTTGAGGCCGCCCATCACGTCGAGGCGCTCGAGCACCTCCTTGGGGAGCCTGGAGTTGATATGGTGGATGACCTTGTTCGTCTCCTCGTGGAGAAGCTGGTCGACTTCCTTCTGCTGGTCGCGGTTTTCCTGCGCCAGCGAGTTTCGGGAGCCTACTGCGCTCGGCTTCTCGGGGTGGTAGACATTTGGACTCTTGGGAAGATCTATAGCGCCCATGATGGTTCTCCTTCTATCGCGGAATCTGATACCTTGCTATAGTACTCCCATATACGAAAATGTAAAGCACCAGAGAAATATTTGTTGGATTGCATTTTTTCATTTATATGGAAGATTGTCGGGATTCTCATTTTTTGGCTTGCAAATCGCTAGAAAATGGTCAATGCTGTTTCTGTCAAACAGTTAACCCCATAGAAGGCAGCATGAACAAACGAGCCATACTGGTATTCCTACTTGTAACATCGCTCGCGGGAATCAACGCTGAAACGCGGTCTGCAAACATCGATTTCGTGCTCCTCGTCGACACATCGCTGTCGATGGCAGACGCGATGAGCGAAGCCAGGCAATTCGCCGCGGGTGAAATTGTCGGGAGGCTGGTCGAACCAGGCGACTGGGTGGTGATTGTCCGTTTCTACGGCAAGAGCGAAATCGTCTGGAAGGGAGACGTCTCGGGCGACGCCGACATAGCGACGATGGTCCGTAGCCTGAACGAGCTCGAAGCCGACGGCAGATATACCGACATAGGCGCAGCGTTGGACTCGATGGACGCCCTCATCCTTGAACGCGGCCATCCGGAGCGACCGAAATACATCCTTCTTCTTACCGACGAACGGCAGGAAGCTCCAAAAGGAAGCTCCTACTACTCAAGCGATTACACTGTCAGTCATCCCCTACTCGAGTACGTCAAGCGAGTCGACAAGGGCATGTTCCGCGTGATAACCATCGGATACGGTCTGGCAGCCAAGGTTGAAGGCGAAGCCCGCTCGCTCATGACTACCTTGTCAGAGCCACCCATGCGCCCTCAGTACCCGTTGGCAGGAGACTCCACTGTCAGCCAGGGTGGTTCAAGCAGTGACGCTGGCAAGGACGCTGCGACAACTCCGCAAGGCACAGCCGGAGCCAACGGCACCGCGACAGGTTCAACGGCCACGGGTGACGCTGCATCGCCATTCTCCGGGGCTCCGATCGCTGCCGGGCTCGCCGCCGCGGGAGCGCTCGGCCTGCTTATTGCGGTCTTCATCGCCAAACGCAGGAAGAACCGGGCAAAAGCCGATGAAAATCACGCGACAGGTCGCGGTGCATGACCCTGGCAGAAACCGCCTTATACCTTTTGGGGCGGAACGATTTCATACTGTCCTCCCACGAAGGACCCGACGCTGATGGGCTAGGTGCTGAATTTGCTCTCGGTACGGCCCTGTCTTCATTCGGCAAGAGAGTGCGCATCATTAATGCCGAACGCTATTCAGACTTGTACGGGTTCATCGACGTCACGGGAATCATAGAAAACCTCCCCGAAGCCAGGCTCGACGGCGAGACACTAAAACGTTCCACTGTCGTTCTTGTCGATACCAACGACGTCATGTACACGGGAAACGTGGCTGACAGCATCGTGATGAAGGCGGCCGAAACGCTTGTCATTGATCATCACGAGATGAAAGGCGAGGGTCCCGGCAGGATATGCTCGATGCCGAACCTTTCGTCGACCTGTGAGATGGTGTACAGGATAATCACGGAAATGGGCTACGATATCCAGGAGAGCGTGGCATCCGCACTTCTTGCGGGCATGGTATTCGATACCGGATCATTCGCCTATTCCAAGACGGGCGCTGGAACCTTCGAGGCGGCTCTGGATCTCGTCCGGCGTGGTGCCAATCCATCAAAAATTCACGGCGCACTGTATGAATCATCAGCCGTCAGCGTCCTGCTCCTAAGCAAGGCAGTGCTGTCGACGATGGAACTGCATTCCATGAACCGGATCGCGATCCAGACGATGACCAGAGATGTGGTAAAGAGCACAGGCTCCAGCTACCAGGATTCGGAAGGTCTGATCAATGTACCGTTGCAGGCAGCCGCTGTAGAAGTCTCGGTTTTTTTAAAGGAAGACGCAGAAGGTACGCTCCGGTGCTCGCTCAGGGCCAAGGGAAATGTCAATGTTGCCCAGATAGCCCAGAATTTCGGCGGGGGGGGCCACAAAAGCGCTGCCGGTTTCAAATCACCCTATCCACTTGAAACGATCAAGGCCAAAGTGCTACTACTCGTGGAATCCGCTTTGACGGACAAGTAGAACCAGCAGAAAATTCCAGGACCCAAGGAAACGACCACGCATGAAACGCTACACGCATACGATTTTCGTATTCGCCATAGTCGCGGCCATATGCGCGATCGCTTATTTTTACTTCTCGTCAATCCATGACAAGGCAAGCAACGAGCCGGTCCGGCTCCGGACGCTCGAAGCCGGATCCAAGCCCAGCGACGCGAAAACCGAGACTGATACTGGAATCGGGTCACGCGAAGCCAGTTCGATACCACTCGAACCCAACGAGACTCTCCTCGACCTGTATTCGTTCAACCTCGATTTCGACGACGAGGAAGAACAGGTACTCGTCATTCGTGAATCCGATGACCCGAGCGGCACGATACGCATTGTCCTGGCTGATTACTCGCCCTACTCCAAAAAGTGGGCCAGGTCCTGGAAGGGCGATACGCTCATCACCAAGATCAAGACCTTCCAGGTGAGCGTCAACGACCTGATAGGAGACCACAACCTGAACATTGTCTGCTCAGGGATGAACGACGGCAACGAGCAGACCATGACGATATACTGGAAGGCTCAGGAGCTTGACCAGAGGCAGGGAACCACTTTCGTCAAGGTTTTCGAGCAGGCGGGGAACGCCGTGCTGGTCGAAAGCTCCGACAGGCCGGACAGCTACAAGCTGGGGCAGTCGAACGCAGACAGCTGGGCGGTTTCAGTATGGCGGTCGGATGCCGCCTCCGGGAATTACCTTGACCAGCTCAAGGAGCTGTGGCATTGGAGCTTCGCTGACAAGGCATACATCCTCGTCTCGGCCGAACGGATTCCCGGAGCGAGCATCGCCAGGAAAATGGCTGAAACGATACTCGACGGCACGGCGGAGACGTTCAAGGCATTTCTGGATGGCACCTGGTACAAGGAAGCGAATGACCCCCTTTCGAAGGACGCTCTCTTCATTACCTTTCAGTCGCGCGACGATTCCATCATGTTCTCCGGCGACGGCATCATCGAGGTGTACACTTGGGAGAACTCCAATCCCACACGCTACGGACTGTACATCGCGTCCAGCAATCAGTCGGTTCGCAACCTGCGCCGGCTCATGGACATAGAGCTCGCTTCGACCGACTCCGTCAGCGTGCGCGTCTTCCAGGACTATAGAATCAAGGCGGACATTTCAGGAAGGTGGGACGGCAGGTACCGGAAACTGGGGACCGAGATGGCCAAGTCATTCAAACGGCCCCCCGCCATGGCGATCGCGGCGAGTCTGGAGCTATCCGGACGTTTCGAGGCAGACGATGGAACCAGCATCGTATTCTCCGGCAACACCTACGACTATGAAACGGGCGGTGGAATTGAAAGTGGTACATTGACAGTCTTTGAACTCGATGGTTTGACGATACTCGACATGCGCCAGTCGCCTGGAGAGAGCAAGGAACCGAGGAGACGGTCATGGATAGCGGTCAAGTCGGTAAGACCCGAGGCCGGCGGAACCAACATCGAGACTCTCAGCCTGACGGAAGCCCTGGTAGGAATGCACGGGATAGAGCCGTCACAGACGCCTCCGGTCCTGTTCCGCAAACGCTAAGCCCCCGCAGGGAACCCCGTCATGGAGCTTCATCCATCATCCAGGATTCGTAGCCGGCATCCTTGAGCTTCAGAACGGTCGCCTGCGCGTCCTGTCCCGCATTCACGTACACCAGGAACAGGTCAGCGGAAGTCCTGCGCCTCGCATGAGCCTCGAGGCCGAGACGCTCCAGTTTGGCTTTCAGCGCCTGTGCGTTCGCTTCATCCCTGAAAGCGCCGACCTGGAAGAACACGGTGTTTCCGGAGGCTTCCTTGACGATCGCGGCCGGCGTTTCGGCAAGCGGCGGACCCGCCGCTACGGAACCAGCCATGAGGAACAACGCCAGCGGAGCCGTTGCCCCTGCCTCGGGTCGTGACGGAAAACGCTTCGACAACAGGCGGTCGTAGCCCTCCCGGGCCGTCCCCTCGGTCGCGGCCCTGGCTAGAATCAAGGCGGACACGGCGACACGGTTATCAGCATCCTCCATCGCGACAGTAGCGTTTGCCAGAGCCGTGGCGGCGTCTCCCGAGGCGAGCGCTGACCATCCGGAAATCAACTTGGCAAGCTTTGCCGTACTCGGGTCAGGCGAGGAAAACGATATCGCGGTCGCGAGCCCGGACGCCGCGTCGGCCTCACCCGCAGCGAGCATGCACGCCGCAGCCGACAGCAGGATTCTGGCGTCGGCAAGGCCTGGAATCGAGCGGGCCGCATCTTCCCATGAAGCCGCGGCTTCCCGGTAGTTCCCGGCAAGTTCCAGGAGCGAGGCCCGCCCGACGAGCAGCGTTTTTCGGTCGACAGCCTGCACGGCGACTTTCGCCAGTTCGCCGAGCAGCCACTGCGCCTCATCGACCGAAGCCAGCTTGCCCGCCTCGTCGATGGCAAGCGATGCGAAGCGTGCCTCGGTTGTTTTTGTCGCGAGCGTTTCCTTGAGTGCCTTGGTCATAGGGCTCTGACAGAAAGCTTCCGAAGCCATGGCCGTGAGGACGGCAAGGACGATGGCTGCTCTGGCGGGCAACGCGGGCAGGCTCAATCGGTACCCGTCCGGACGGCGGCGATTTTTTTACGGCCCTGCCTCCGGACTTTTTTCCTGACCGAAAGGAGGAGTGCTGAAAGAAGTCCCAGTATGTATACCGACAGCATCGTAATCACGACGGGAACGGCCTTGAGCCTCACGAACACCAGAGAAATGTCGCATCTGTTGTCGAGGTTGAATCCTATGAAGACGAGGGCGATCGCCAGAGCGGCGATAGATACCAACAGTTTCCAGGGCATCATCGCACCTCCTGGGCCTTGAACGTGTTACCGCGCAACCCGGTGAGCCGTACGCGCGCAAACGACCCGATCCTCGATGCCGGAGCCTCGAAGACGACCATCATGTCCTGGTCGGTTCGCGCAAGCACTTCGTCATCCTTACGCTTCGATATTCCTTCGACAAGAGCGATGGCTTCTGAACCGATCATACCGCGCATCATGTCTCGCGTTAACTCCCTCTGGAGAGCTATCACCCTGGCGAGCCTTTCCTTCTTGACCTTTTCCGTGACCGGGCCGGCGAGTGACGCCGCGGGCGTGCCATCGCGCGGGTTGTAGTAGTACATGAAGGCATAGGCGAAGCGGACTTTCTTCATCAAGTCCAGCGTCGCATCGACATCATCCTCGGTTTCGCCCGGGAAGCCTACCAGAATATCGGTAGAAAGCGTGACGGCCGGGAGTCGTTCGCGAATCCTACCTACAAGTTCCAGGTAATCTGCCACGCAGTACTTGCGGTTCATAGCCTCGAGTATGCGGTCCGAACCGTGCTGGACGCACAGGTGGATGTGGCGGGCGAAAACATCGTCTGCGGCAATGGCGGCGATGGTGGCATCCGACAGGTCTTTGGGATGGCTGGAGACGAACCGCACCCTGCCTATGCCTCCGGCCCTCGCCTCATTTGCCACCAAGCCCAGGAGGCCGGCAAAGTCCAGAGGTCCACCTTCGCCGGTCCACCTGTAGGAATTGACGTTCTGCCCGAGCAAGGTGATTTCACGGACTCCGGCGGCAGAAAGCGATGAGAGTTCAGTGGCAATATCCGAAGGGCTCCTGGATATTTCCCGGCCACGCACGTAAGGAACGATGCAATACGAGCAGAAATTGTTGCAGCCATGCATTATCGGAACGAAGGATCCGAAAGAACCGGCTTCCAGATGCGAAGGGGCGAAAACGAACTCGGGAGTCTCCTCGATGACCTCGAGGCGGTGGCCGGCCTCGACAGCGTCAAGCAGCACGCCGAAGGCGGACTTCTGAAAATTGCCAAGCACGTAATCGATGCCCGGCGAGCGCTCGATCATCCGGTCCTTGAGCCGTTCGGCCATGCATCCGGTAACGACAAGAGTAAATTTCCTCTGCCTCTTGAGCGCGGCGTAGTGGGCGATGCGCCCCCATGCCCGATTCTCCGCCGTTATCCTGACCGAGCAGGTATTGATGAGCACAAGATCGGCCTCGAAAGCTTCCGCGGCGGGCAGCCAGAGCCTGTCGGTGAATTGCGACTCGAGTGCCGATGACTCCGCCTTGTTCATCTGGCAGCCGTAGGTTTCCATGAAGTAGCGCATTGTCTCCCGAACATCGAAAGGGCGGTCGCGAAGAAACGCGGGCCGCCCTGACGGAGTACCAGCAGTCGAACGGGAGCAGGATCAGCTCCTGGACTTGAGTCCCTTGGCGAATTTGAACAGGCTGAATATGCCGAAGCCAATCAGACCGAGGCCCGCGGTGCCAAAAATGAAGCCGGTTAGCCCCTTGAGGAAGAACGATGCCAGCCCGAGAGCTCCTGCGACGAGCAGAACCGTTCCGGTGGTCTTGTCCGTCCGGTTCTTGCCGATCAGGCCCATAAGCCCCAACGCGACCAGACCTCCACCCAGAATCATGCCCAAAACCGGAATGTGAAGCAGCGAATTGAAAAGAATGAGGCCGATGCCCGCACCCGTCGATACGACTCCACGCATGCCGTGCTTGCGCACATCGCCGGAATCCGTTGGATAATTGTCGCCCATGTGTAGTTCCTCCCAGGCCGCCGTTCGCGTTTCCGTCTCCATACGGCAGACGCGGCAATTGCCGTTCGCTATAGGCGCCTTGCCGGTAATATACCTATAAAGCCTGCCTTGGGTAAAGAACTTGATCCGGCATGCCTATCGAGCGCTTGTCGTCGCGTCGTATTCGACGAAGGCGTAAGCCGAATGGTTGTGGATGCTCTCGAAATTCTCGGCTTCGACGCTGAAACGCGGAAACGTGCCGATTTCAACGAGCCTCGTGTAGACTTCGCGCACGACGTCCTCGACGAATTTTGGATTGTCAAAAGCGCGCTCGGTGACGAATTTCTCGTCCTCGCGCTTGAGCAGCGTATAGACGTCGCAGGATGCCGAACGCTCCACGATGCCGACCAGGTCCTCTATCCAGAAAAAAGGTCCGAGCTTGACGCGTACTTTGACGAGCCCCCGCTGGTTGTGGGCGCCATACTCGCTGATGGCCTTGGAACAAGGACAGACGGTCTGAACAGGCACCTGGACCGATACCCAGAATTCCCGTCCCGAATCCGACGCCGAACCCTCGTATGAGCAATCGTAGCTCATCATGCCTTTCTGTCCCGAGACAGGTGCCGCTTTCTCTATGAAGTACGGAAAATGCAGGTCGCAGTACGCAGTCTCGGCGTCGAGCACAGCCCGCAACTCGTCGAGCATAGCCAGGAACCTGGGCATCGACAGGTCCCGCCTGTGCGTGTTGAATACCTCGATGAAGCGGCTCATGTGCGTGCCCTTGAAATCGTGGGGCAGGTCCGCGTACAGGTTGACCGTCGCCGTCGTATGCTGTATCGAGTTTATACGATCGAGTACGGTTATCGGGTACCTTAGGCCCTTGACTCCGACCTTCTTGATCGGGATGCGGCGCTCGTCGCGCAGGCTCTGTATATCGACCATCAATTTCCCTTGGCGTCCTTTTCTGCCGACTCGACAGTGTTGTAGAGGAGCATCGTGATGGTCATTGGCCCCACGCCTCCGGGTACTGGCGTCAGCGCGCCGGCTACTTCGAGTACAGACTCATAATCGACGTCTCCTGCCAGCCGCCAGCCCTTGGCCTTTGACGGATCGTCAACCCTGGTGATGCCGATGTCTATGACGCAGGCGCCGGCTTTGACCATGTCGGCCTTGATGAGCCCGGGAACTCCAGCGCAGGCGATGAGTATATCGGCGCGCCTGGTATGATCGGCCAGACCCTTCGTGCCCGTATGGCAGACGGTTACCGTCGCGTTTATCGATTTGCGGACGAGCAGGTTGGCGAGAGGCTTGCCCACTATGTTGGAGCGGCCGACTATCACGGCGTGCGCACCAGCGGTCCTGACGCCCGCCAGCTCAATCAGCTTGATGACTCCGTGCGGAGTGCACGGAAGGAAACATGGTTCGCCTATGACCATGCGGCCGATATTGACCGGCGTGAATCCATCCACGTCCTTTTCCGGGGAAATGGCCGCTATGACCCGGGCTTCGTTGACGCCTTTGGGCAGCGGCAACTGGACCAGGATGCCGTGTACGGAAGGATCAGCGTTGAAAGCCTCCACGATGGCGACTATCTCGGCTTCGGAGCTGCCCGCCGGCAGGCGGCGGTCGATGCTCCGTATGCCGATTTCCGCGCATGCTTTTTCCTTGGCGGTGACGTAGGAGACGCTCGCCGGATCTTCGCCGACGAGAAGGACGGCCAGCCCAGGTACTATACCCCTGGCGGCCAGTGCGCCGACCCTTTCCTTGAGCCTGGCCCTGACATCCTCGGCCAGTTTTTTTCCGTCCAACACCGTAGCGGACATGTCTCCTCCTCGTTCGTGAACGCCTGCGTCGATACTACCTGAAATAAGGCGCCCGGACAAGCGAGTGACGGTCGGCGGCGTCGATATACCCGCGAAGCCTAAGGGCCCCATCCTTGAATTTCCCGGGTTCGATTATGAGGCTGAGCGCCATATACCCATCGCGCTCCATGTCGAAAAAGAATCCCGGCTGCACGGACAGGTGTTCATCCCGAAGCAAACCGAGCACGGTTTCCTCCTCCGTCCGGTACCGCGGATACTCGAGCAGGGCCGTCCATGCACCGTCGCACTTGAGGATCCTGTATGGAGAATCGGCCGTGTCGAATATTGACCTGGCCACCGCCAGGTTGTCGAGGAGCCGCCGCCGCACCGAATCTCCGAAGCCGTCGACTTTCCCGAGCAGCGACGGCAGCGCGTTCATGACCGGCGCTCCGGCCGAAAGGTAGGCATCGGCCACGAACTCGAGGCGGGAGGCTGCCTCGCGGACTTCGGCTTCAGGGCCGGAAAGGCGCATCCATCCCAGCTTCAGCTGAGGCAGGCACAGAAGCTTTGACAGGCCATCGAGCGCGAAACACAGGCAACCTTGCTCCCCTGCGAATCGGGCTGGCCTGGCATCGGTCTCCAGCGCGTACTGGAAAAAGACTTCGTCCGCTATAAGAGCCATGCCACGCTGGGCGCAGAGGTTGACGATGGCGATGCGCTCGGAACCGGAAACGTACGAGCCGGTCGGATTATTGGGATTGATGACGATGACGGCCTTCGCGTCACACCTGGCGGCGGCTTCCCGCAACCCGTCGACATCGATGCGCCAGCCGCCAGGATGCTCGTACTCGAGCTGGTACGGTTCCGCGACGACCGATTCGAGGCCGGCAAGCTGGTCGAACAGTGGATAGCCTGGCCTTGGTACGAGGACCGCGTCGCCCGGGTCGCAGAGCAGCTTGAAGAGCCATGCATATGCCTCGGATGTGCTGGCCGACAGGAAATAATCGTCGCCATCGCCGCCGAAGCGATCTGCGAGGGCGGTCCTCGCGGCCCATAGCCCGCGCGGGTCGGGCCGGTAGCCAAGGGCGGAAGGATCGGACAGCAGCTCGAGCACGCCGGCAGGCGAAAGACCGTGCCTCGTCGGATTGCTGTCGGAGAGGTTCAGTAGCTCGACGCCGTTTTCCGCCAGTCGCCGGGCAAGCTCTGCGATGGCATTCATCCCGGCGCCGCGGCCAGTTCTGGCTGAGAAACGCATCCACCGGATAGTATCGAAGCCCCGGCAGAGCATCAAGCGGCGTGGGACGCAGGCGACACGCAAGGCCGCCTCTCACATCTCCTGTTTTTTGCCTCCATGCGATTTTTCGTATTCCTCGATCAACTTGTCGAATCCACGCAGGCGAATGTACGTCTCGATGACGGCCTCGTATTCCGGCCGTGGACGCAACGGCGGCTGCTTGAGGAAAATGGCCGACACGCAGGTATCGTCCCATTTCCTGCCTTTGTAGACATCCAGGATTGTGATCGTTATCTTGCTGGTTTCTTTGGGAAAGGAGATTTTGTGGAATTGGACGACATCCTCGAATATATACTCTATCGCGAACGCGCCCTCGTCGCCCTTGACCAGTACGCGCTTGAGCCTGTTGTTGTCCTTGTACAGGTTGAGCCTCGCGATATCCACGGCCCCGTTCAGAACCATCACGTGATCGGTTTTCCTCTTGAACTCCACCTCGATGGTCCCCCCTATTCCCGGCCCTTTCTCACCCTCGGCCCAGAACAGGGAGGCGTTATTGAAGTTCAATTCCGCATCGCCCCATTGATAGAACGGAAAGCGCATGCGTTTGGCCTCATAGCCGATCGGCTCTCCCTTGACCATTTCCTTCAGAACAGACCAGGCGCTTATCGATTGTATGCCGTCATCCCAAAGTCCTGATCCTCCACCAGAGCTTGCTCCTTCTGACCATGCGGAGTCGTACTCTTCATCATCCCTGGAAAATCGTTCATAGGCTTTCTCAGGGCCACCTCTGAAAAATGAGGCGGTTTTAAAATCCTTTCCAAGCAGATGTTCGCCAGGATTTGAGTATATATTTTTTCCAACAGGAATAATCGTATCACCTCCAAAAACAAGTATCAGAGGCTCGATTCTGTCACTATAACCATTTGAAACATAGCAGTACCCATCATTACCATGCTTCACATCTATTGCGGAGTATACCAAGGTTAGACCAGATCCGGTATAGCCATCAAGAAAATAGTATCCATCAAACAATGCGCCATAGATACCATAGTAATCAGCTGGATATACAGCCTTAAGATCGAGGTACCTAGGCAATCCCCAGCGGTGATCAACGGGTATGAGATAGTTTCCATCGGACAGGGGCTGAGCGCCCGTGAGGGCAGTCACCAGGAGCATGCAAACTAGCACAAAGAATTTCATCACCACGTTCCTCTCTTGTACCCTGGCCTGTAGGCGAACGCATCAGGATCGGTCATCATCCCCGCTATCGAATAACCCTGATACATTCCCCATGTCTTGAGATAGCTCATCAAGGCTTGGTACTGATTGGTAACATCACCATACTCTTGATAGACGATGCACCCATCGCTTGATCCACGTCCTGTAGTGTGCATCAGCCAGCGCCCTTCGCTTGGATGACCGGGTCGTCTTCCATCCACAAGGATTCTGTCGCCCGCTATTGTCCGCGTATCAGAAAGGATGAACACATCTCCCAATTCCGGGTTAGACCCATTCTGCGCCCACCGCAGGTTGAGGGGGCCGTCCGCTATCGTGTTGCCCTGAATTGTCGGGCCGAAGGCGATCTTGTACTGCTGGTCGGCGCCGATGGGATTGCCTCTACTGTCAGTCTGGCCGTTCGAGTTGTCAACTGAATTCCACGCGCCGCCTGCGAGTATCGTGGCGACCTGCTCACCTGAGTCTATATCCCACTTGGTGAAGGAGACTCTCGTATTGCCATCGCCCACATCCCCCTTGACTCCGTTCATCCATACGTCGTAGGCGCCATCATAGCGATCTATGTCCGATGTGATTGAGTAGCGTTCGTAGATGCCCGGACCGATGGACCGGATAGCGCTGCTGCCGTGGATTGTTCCGGCGGCGAGCGAAATGCCGTTGCCTGTGCCCGACCAGACGGATTTGTCTTGCAGCCACGCAATCCCGGCATCCTTCATGAGCGCCTCGCCGAGCAGCCGTTCCAGCTGACCGGGAGCGGCGGACGATATGACCCGCAGGGCCTCGCCCGGGTTGGCACGAATAACCTTGATGTCCACGGCATCGAGATTCAGCACGTCACGCAGGGTCTGGTCGTCGTAGTTCGATACGCTGTACGGCGAAGAACCCAGGAGATCCATGGCCCGCGATTCACCGAGGTAATGAACAAGCGAGGCGGCGACAGAGGTCTCGCGTTCGCTGCCCTCGGCGAGCCGCCATCCGGGCGTACCGTCATCGTTGACTATCTCGACGAGCAATCGGGCGCGACCGTCGTTGACGAGGCGTCCATCCCTGGTAAGCTTCCAGTAATCACCGCCCGATTCATAGCCGCCGAACACATCCGCGAGTGACGAGGCATCCCCCGCGCGGGCGGCCTTAAGGGCGCGAAGTTCGCCCTGCGCTGCTTCGCTCAACGAAGATGCTCCATAGGTCCTGGCGATGGACTCGGCGGCGAGCATGTGCCCGATAACCGCCCGTTGAGTCTCGATGCCCTGTCCCGCGATGCCGTCATCGACGCCATTGCGATACGCTTCATGAGCCAGGACAATGTTTGTCCCGAAGCGTGAGCCATCCGACAGGGCATCGCGCCCCAACAGTATCGTGCTTCTGCCGCTCGCCTCGTCGTAGCTTGTAACGGCGCTGAAATCTCCTTCGGCAGCCAGGGCTATGTCCGTCTGGCCTGAAAGTATCCGTTCGAAAAGCTCACGTTCCTCGCCCGAGCGGCCTCCGACCGAGTACAGGCTCCTCATGGCGCTCGCATACGCGTCGGCTTCGGACTGTCTGGATACCAGCAGCCGGGCGTTCGCCGCCCAGGCCTCGAGCCCGCCCGCCGCCCTTGCCAGCGTTCCGAGGCTCGCGTCCATGCCGCCCGAAGCGATGGCCATGCCTATGCCGTCCTTGCCGAACCCAAGTTCGAGCAGTCCGCCTGACACGATGCCGCCGTTTCCGTCTTCCAGCCCGAGCATTGAAAAGTTGGCCAGGTTGAACGACGCCCTTCCGGCAAGCGCGTAGTTGACGGCCTGCCCCGCGAGTCCGCCAGTCAGTGCGGACAGCGCCTTTCCGCCTGAGTACCGATCACCGGTGAAACCTTCCAGACCCATGTCGAGGGCGCCTGAAACCAGGCCCGCCGCGAGGCCAGAAGATGCGCTGACCAGTCCTCCCTTCAGCCTCGACTCAAACGCCTGGCTTGACCAGCTCATGCCGGACCCGTCCCAGTGCAAGGCGTCGACGGCGCCCGAGGCGAGGCTGCTCGTCGTCAGTTTCATGCCAGAGAGCATCGTA
>CAZNXK010000010.1:0-44453 GCA_964576835.1 uncultured Treponemataceae bacterium
AGGATAGACCACGAGAACATCGAGGAGTACATCGGTCAGCGTGGCTACGAGGCGCTAGGCACGGTGCTCACCACGATGAGCCCGGCCGAGGTCGCCGATTCGGTCGAAAAGGCGGGCCTGCGAGGCAGGGGCGGAGCGGGTTTCCCGACAGGTACCAAATGGAAGTTTACGCTCCAGAACGAGAGCGACCAGAAATACGTCATATGCAACGCCGACGAGGGCGACCCCGGCGCCTTCATGGACCGTGCCGTTCTTGAGGGCGACCCGCACACGGTGATCGAGGGCATGGCCATCGCCGGCTACGCCATCGGCGCCAACAAGGGCTTCGTCTACGTGCGCGCCGAATATCCGCTGGCCATCGAACGGCTCAAGGTTGCCATCAAGCAGGCGCGAGAAATCGGCATGCTCGGAAAACACATTTTCGAGACCGACTTTGATTTCGACATCGAGATGAGGATGGGCGCAGGAGCTTTCGTCTGCGGCGAGGAGACAGCGCTTATCGCATCGGTCGAGGGCAAGCGTGGGCAGCCCCGGCCCAAGCCGCCCTTCCCGGCCCTGCGCGGCCTGTGGGGCAAACCTACGGTCATCAACAACGTCGAGACACTGGCGACCATACGCCACATCTTCAACAACGGCGTCGACTGGTTCACATCCATCGGCACCGAAAAGAGCAAGGGCACCAAGGTATTCGCCCTGTCGGGCAAGGTGGTCAATACCGGCCTCGTCGAAGTACCCATGGGCATCACCCTGGGGGAACTGGTCTTCGAAATAGGCGGCGGCATCCCCAACGGCAAGACCTTCAAGGCCGTTCAGACCGGCGGCCCGTCCGGCGGCTGCATTACGGCGAAATACCTGAATACCCCCATCGATTACGAATCGCTGAAGCAGCTCGGATCCATCATGGGTTCCGGCGGCCTCATCGTGCTCGACGAAGACACCTGCATGGTCAATATGGCCAAATACTTCCTGGAGTTCACGCTGGAGGAGTCATGCGGCCAGTGCGTACCATGCCGCGTCGGCCTCAAGCACATGCACGACCTTCTCGAGAAAATAACCAACGGCACAGGCACCATGGCCGACCTGGAACAGCTTGAAGCGCTCGCGTATACCGTGCGCGCGACTTCGCTCTGCGGGCTTGGACAGTCAGCGCCGAACCCTGTCATTTCCACGCTCAAATATTTCAAGAATGAATACATCGAGCATATCCGCGACAAGAAATGCTCCGCCGGCGTATGCGCGGCGCTTTTCAACGCGCCTTGCGAAAATGCCTGCCCGTCGAACGTAGACGCGGCCGCGTACATTTCCTACATGGGTGACGGCAGGCTGATGGAAGCCTACTTCAGGCACATGGAGCACAATCCTTTCCCGATAGTCTGCGCAAGGGTATGTCCGGCCTTCTGCGAGAAAAAGTGCGCCCGCGGCAAATACGACGAGGCGATAGCAATCCGCGAGGTCAAGCGCTTGTTCGCGGACTGGGCCATAGAACAGGGCATGGGTTTCACCCCGCCCAAAAAACCAAAAAAGGAGAAGGTAGCGATCATCGGCGCAGGTCCCGCCGGTCTGTCCTGCGCTTTCTACCTGACAAGGCTCGGCTATCTGCCGGTGGTGTACGAGGCCCTGCCGGTGGCGGGCGGCATGATGAAGGTCGGCATTCCCGACTACCGCCTTCCCAAGGACAAGCTCGAAGCCGAAATTTCCGTCATAGAGCGAGCCGGAGTGGAGATACGCCTCGGGTCGCCCGTCGCTTCGATCGAAGCTCTCATGGACCAGGGGTTCAAGGCCGTCTTCGTCGGCACCGGAGCCCACCAGGCACTGCCACTCAACGTGGAAGGCGCGGATTTGCCCGGCGTCGTCAGCGGCATCGATTTCCTGCGCCAGGTCAACCTCGGCCAGCTTCTCGACGTGGGCGACGACGTGGTGGTCGTCGGCGGCGGCTCAACGGCAATGGACGCCGCGCGCTCCGCGAAACGCCTCGGCGCCCACAACGTGCGCATCGTCTACCGCCGCACCCGCACCGAGATGCCCGCCCAGCTCGACGAAGTCATCGATGCCGAGGAAGAGGGCATCGAGATGGATTTCCTGGCCAACCCCCTGCGCATCATCGAGAGCGGAGGCAAGGCGAGCGGAATACGGTGCATCAAGACCGAGCTTGGCGACTTCGACGATTCAGGCCGTCGCCGGCCGATCCCGGTTGACGGCAGCGAGTACAGCATCCGCGCCAACCTGATCATCCCCTGCCTGGGCCAGAGACTCAGCCTCGGCCTGACAGGCGGCAAGCTCAACCTTGACCGCCGCGGTCACATAGCCATTGACGCACAGACAGGAGCCACAAACGTGCCAGGCGTGTTTGCCGGCGGAGACGCCATCAATCCGTCAACGGTCATAGAGAGCGTGGCGCAGGGTCGCCTGGCAGCCGTCAGCATCGACAAGTACCTGGGCTACGAGGGGCGCCTGTTCGATCACGAACGCAAGCCGGTGCTGGTATCCTACGACGAAGAGTCATACCTGAAACCCCTGCCGCGCCGAAAGCCGCACCTGGAACGCGCCGAAAGCCGCATCACCAAAATGGCCATGGAGGTCAACCGCGGCCTCTCCCTCGAAGAGGCCATCGAGGAAGCGCGCCGTTGCCTGCATTGTGACCGTAACCAGTCGGTTGATCTGATGACGGCAAAAGAAAGCGCACCGCCGATCGAAGCCATGCTGTGAGGAGCGACATGAACATGCAAGCGATACTGCAGAAATACGAAAAGAGCACGGACAACCTGCTTGGTTTGCTGCATGACCTGCAGAATGCCAGCGAGCAGCATTATCTGAGCCAGGACAGCCTGAGCGCGGCTGCCAAGCACCTGGGCCTGCCAGTCGGCTATGTGTACGGCGTAGCCACCTTCTATACCATGTTCAGCCTCAAGCCACGCGGGCGCTACATCGTACGCGTCTGCCAGTCTCCGCCCTGCCATCTGCTCGGCTCGTCCGACATTTCCCGGGAGCTGATCGAAGCGCTGGGCGTCGGTTTCGGCGAAACCACCGCCGACGGCCTGTTCACCCTTGAAATGTCCTCCTGTCTCGGGGTATGCGGCGTAGCCCCCGCGATGATGATCAACGACGAGGTCTACGGCAACCTGACGGTTCCGCGAATGCGCGAGATCATCGAAGACCTAAGGAGGGTGAAATGAGCATCTTCCGCACCCACATCCTGGTGCCGGTGGACGAGGGGACCGTCCTGGCCGGAGCTTTCGAAGTCAAGAGGAAGCTGGAGCAGGCAATCCTGCAAAAGGGTCTCGAGAAGGAAGTAAAGGTCGTAGAATCCGGCACGGTGGGCATCCTTGGCAAGGGCGTCATCCTGGTTGTCTACCCGGAGCGCATCTATTACACCAATGTGCGTCCTGGCGACGTAACGCTGATAGTCGACGAGCACCTGCTCAAGGGGCGTATCCCGCCGGGTCTCAAGCACCGCACGCTGGACATCCAGGCCGGCCTCAAATCACTGCACAGTACCGGACTGACCAGGGTACAGAAGCGTGTCGTTCTCGACAAGGCGTGGAGGATAGCCCCTGACAACATCGGCGAAGTGCTGGCGGCAGGCGGATATGGCGCTCTGGAGAAAATCCTCGGCGAAAAAATCACGCCCGAGGCCGTCATCGACACGGTCAAGAAGTCGGGACTGCGCGGCCGCGGCGGAGCGGGTTTCCCGACCGGAATGAAATGGGAGGCCACGAGGAATGCCTCGGGCGATCAGAAGTATGTCATCTGCAACGCAGACGAGGGTGAACCGGGCACATTCAAGGACCGGTTGATTCTGGAAGGCGATCCGCACAAGCTGATAGAGGCCATGATCATCGCGGGCTTTGCGATAGGCGCTACCAAGGGCTACATCTATATCCGCGGCGAGTACGGTCTGTCGATAGAGCGAATGCAGAAGGCCATCGACCAGGCACGCGAGTTCAGCCTGCTCGGCGCGAACGTGCTGGAGACGGGCCTTTGCTTCGACCTTGAAATTAAAAAAGGCGCCGGCGCCTATATTTGCGGCGACGAGACGGCCCTGATAGAGTCTCTCGAGGGCAAACGCGGCAATCCCCGCGTCAAGCCGCCCTACCCCGTCACCAACGGGTTATGGCAGAAACCGACCGCGGTCAACAACGTCGAGACACTGGCCAATATTCCGCAAATCATCGCGCAGGGTCACCAGTGGTTCCATACCATGGGTACCGAAAAGTGCCCGGGTACGAAGGTATTCACCATCCTCGGACACATCGAATCCCCCGGCTTGATCGAAGTGGAGATGGGCACCCCGCTGCGCGAGATAATCTTCTCCTATGGCGGCGGAATATCCGGCGGAAAGAGATTCAAGGCGGCGCTCCTTGGCGGAGCATCGGGAGTGTTCCTGCCGGAGAAACTGCTTGACGTGCACATGGACCTCGAGAGCCTCAAGGAGAACAAGGCGGTGCTTGGCTCGGGCGCCATCCTGGTGATGAACGACGAGGCGTCGATTCCCGATATGCTCTTCTCGATCCTCAAGTTTTACGCGCACGAATCATGCGGTCAATGCGCTCCATGCCGGATCGGCACCCACCAACTGCTCCAGCTGGCCTGGAAAATACGCGAGGGCAAGGGCCAGGTGGAGGACATCGAAAGCATGCTGCGCCTGGCCGAGTTGATGTGGCAGTCTTCTCTCTGCCCGCTTGGCCAGTCGGTCATCACGCCGGTGAAAAGCGCAATCGAGAATTTCAGGGACGAGTTCGTACAGGCCGTCAGCCATAAACAGGTATCCTAAGGGAGGCTTTCATGTCGGAAACGATAACGATCTGGATAGACGGAAAAGAAATCAAGGCCGAAAAGGGCGCTAACCTGCTTAAAGTGGCCAGGGACAACGGTTTCAATATTCCCGGTCTATGCTTCTACGAAAAGATTACGCCGACCGGCGATTGCCGGCTTTGCATGGTCAAGATAGAGGGACGCCCCGCCATGACTCCATCCTGCCTCATCAAGATCGAGGACGGGATGAAGGTCACCGCCTTTGACCAGCAGCTTGAGGAAACCCGCGCGATGCTGGTCGACGTGCTGCTTTCGGAGCACAATGACGACTGCATCACCTGCGAGCGCGACGGGGACTGCCAGCTGCAGGATCTGGCTTTCCATTACGGACTCGACAGCCCCAAGCGCAAGTTCGATCCGATCTGGAAGGAAATAATCCAGACACCCGACTCGTCGTCGCCGGTGCTGCTGTACGAGTCGTCCAAATGCATCAAGTGCGCGCGTTGCGTCAAGGCCTGCCAGGAGATCCAGGGAAAAGGCGTACTGAGCATTGCCCACCGGGGCATCCACAGCCATGTCGTCGCGGGATCAGCCATGTGGTCGGGGTCGGAGTGCGATGGCTGCGGCGAATGCGTCCAGGCCTGCCCGGTCGGAGCCCTGATGGAAAAGCCGGTGTACGGAGAGAGGGTGAAGGCGAAAGACATCCAGAAGAAAATGGTCACCACCTGCCCGTATTGTGGTGTCGGCTGCCAGCTGGAACTCTGGATCAAGGATGGCAAGATCGCCAAGGTCAAGGGTGCGGATTCCATACCCAACTATGGATCGTCGTGCGTCAAGGGCCGCTTTGGCCTGGACTTCGTCAACCCCCCCGACCGCCTCAGGAAACCGCTGATGCGCAAGGACGGCAAACTGGTGGAGGTCGAGTGGACTGAAGCCATCGAGTATACGGCCAAGCGTTTCGCGGAGATCAAGAAGGCCAACGGCCCCGACGCGCTTGCCGGGCTCTCGTCGGCTCGTTGCACGAACGAAGAAAACTTCGTGTTCCAGAAATTCATGCGCGCTGTCATAGGCACGAACAACGTCGACCACTGCGACCGCCTCTGCCACGCTTCCACCGTGGCCGGCCTGGCGACGACCCTGGGATCAGGCGCCATGACCAACTCGGCCGCGGAACTCGAGCACGCCAATGTCATCATCGTCATCGGATCCAATACCACGGAGACGCACCCGGTCATAGCTACCTTCATCAAGCGCGCGGTGCTTTTCAACAATGCCAAGCTCATCGTCATAGACCCGCGCAAGATCGACCTCGTCCGCTACGCGACCCTGTGGTTGCGCCAGAAGAACGGGACTGACATCGCGGTGGCCAACGGCATGATGAACGCCATGATTTCCCATGGCTGGGAAAACAAGGAATTCATCAATAACAGCACCGAAGGCTTCGAGGCAATGAAAGAGCTCGTGAAAAAATACGACCCCAAAATGGTCGAAGGCATCACGGGCATCCCGGCCGACTCGCTGATAGAAGCGGCCCGCCTGTACGCCACGGCAGAGAAAGCCGCCATTGTCTACGCCATGGGCATCACTCAGCACGCCCACGGAACGGACAACGTCAAGTCGATGGCCAACCTGGCGATGATAACGGGGCAGATCGGACGCGAAAGCACCGGCGTCAATCCCTTGCGTGGCCAGGGCAACGTGCAGGGCGCATGCGACATGGGAGCCTTGCCGAACCTCTTCCCCGGCTACCAGAAGGTGGACGATCCGGCCATTCGCGCCAAGTTCGAGGCGGCCTGGAAACGGCCCAATCTGCCCGACAAGGTCGGGTTGACGGTTACCGAGATAATGCGCGACGCGCATTCCGGCAAGATCAAGGGTTTGTACATCATGGGAGAAAACCCCATGATGTCGGATCCCGACCTCAACCATGTCAAGAAAAGCCTCGAAGATGTCGACTTCCTCGTGGTGCAGGACATCTTCCTCACACCGACGGCAGAACTCGCCGACGTCGTTTTCCCGGCTTCTGCCTTTGTCGAAAAAGGCGGGACATACACGAATACCGAGCGCCGTGTCCTGCCGATGGTCAAGATACTGGATGCGCCGGGAGAAGCCCGCGACGACGCGATGATAATCCAGGCGCTTGCCAACGCACTGGGCGAGCACTGGAACTACGGCGGCGCCGACGACATCCTGCTCGAGGTGAATGCGATGACGCCGCAGTACACCGGTATTACCGCCGAACGACTGGCAGCCGGAGAGAAGCTCCAGTGGCCGTGCCCCAACGCGCAGCATCCTGGAACCAGATACCTCCACAAGGACGGCAAGTTCACCCGGGGCAAGGGTCTTTTCTCCGCGCTCGAGCATGTTCCCACCAAGGAGATGCCCGACAAGGAATACCCCTATGTCCTGAGCACCGGCCGCAACCTGTACCATTACCACACCGACACAATGACGGGACGCACCGTGGTCATCCCGCAGTTCTCGCCAGGCGCCTATGTGGAGATGTGCGATGCCGACTGCGTCTCGCTCGGCGTGGCGCATGGCGACATGGTGCGCGTGAGTTCGCGCCGCGGAAGCATCGACATTGCCGTCCGGCTGACGGATTGTGTCGCCCAGGGAAGCATCTTCATTCCATTCCATTTCAAGGAGGCGGCGGCCAACATCCTCACCAACAACGCCATAGACCCTATCGCGAAGATACCCGAATTCAAAGCATGCGCGGTGCGCATCGAAAAAGCGACGAACTAGAATCGATCGACAAGGAGAGTACACGCTATGGGCAGTACAAACGAAAAGACGGTCAACCGCTGGCTGGTTGCCATCATGGGAACCGTGCTACAGATCGTCCTGGGCAGCATCTACGCATGGAGTTTCTTCCAGAACCCGCTGATGAAATACGCCGGCGACCTTCATTGGACAAACTCGCAGGTGGCGATGATTCTTTCGCTCGCCCTCTGCTTCCTGGGCCTGTCAGCGGCGGTAGGCGGAACCCAGCTTCCCAAGTTCGGGCCGCGCAAGCTCGCCATCACCGGCGTCATCCTCTTCTCGCTCGGCTGGGTCATCGGCGGATTCGCGCTGAGCCTCAAGAGCCTGCCTCTGCTGTACCTGGGCATGGGAGTCATAGGCGGCATCGGACTGGGTCTGGGCTACGTGACGCCTGTCGCGACCGCGGCAAAGTGGTTCCCGGACAAGAAGGGCTTCATCACCGGCATGGTCGTGATGGGATTCGGTTTAGGCGCCCTGTTCATGAGCAAGATCATCGCTCCGTCTTACCAGACCATGTTCACTAACGCCGATGTCACCAAGTGGCCTTCAGTCTTCTATGCCATCGCTGCTACCTTGGGTGTTCCCGGGCTTGTCGCCGCGTCAACCTTGAAGAATCCACCGGCAGGGTTCGTTCCGGCTGGATGGACCCCGCCCGCCGCCGAGGCAAAGGCGAACGCGGCGGCTGACCTTACCCTCAAGGAATGCGTGTTCTCAAGGCGCTTCTGGCTGATCTGGGTGGTTTTCTTCTGCAACATCACCGCTGGCCTCATGTTCATCGGTTTCCAGTCCCCGATGCTCCAGAACCTGCTCAAGCGCGGCGATCCCGCCTTGACCACCGCGGCGCTCGGCGCCGCAGGAGCCACGCTCATAGCGATCAGCTCGCTCTTCAACGGGATTGGCCGCTTCTTCTGGGGCGGGCTTTCCGATAAGATAGGCAGGACCAACACGTTCCGCATCATCCTGGGTAGCCAGATCCTGATATTCGTCGCGCTGATTTTCGTCCAGAGCCCGCTGCTCTTCGGCGTGCTGGTTTGCTATATCCTCCTCTGCTACGGCGGCGGATTCGGCACGGCGCCATCGTTCGTTCTCACGGTCTTCGGAAACAAGATCATGGCCGTCGTCTACGGTTGCCTGCTTACCGCCTGGTCGATGGGCGGACTGGTCGGGCCGCAGGTCGCCGCGATGATCAAAGACAAATTCAAGGATCCGACACAGGCAGCGACAAATACCTATATCGTCGGCGCCGTCTTCCTCGCGGTAGGTTTCCTGATTTCCCTCCTGCTTACCAACAAGCCCTTTGAACTTAAAAAGAAGGCGTGATTGCAAGTTCCGTGACAGCAGGGGCATCGCACAGGCGGTGCCCCTGCCATTTTCAAGCACTCGTAGACAGGAGCCATCGATACCCGGTATAAAGAACGCCATGCCATTACGCGCCATAGGCTTCGACATAGACGGGACGCTCTATTCCGCCCCGAGCCTCTACCTGCGCCTCATGCTGAAGGGGCTGACCAGGATGCGGCTGCTTGTCGCGTTCAACGAGGTACGGCACGACCTGCGCAAGCTCATACGCTCTCCCGAATACCGGGCCCGAGGCATAACGGGCGTAGATGCTTTCCACCGATTCCAGGCCGAGCTCACCGCCAGCAAGCTCGGGACCGATCCGGCTACAGTGCATGACATTATTGAATCGTTCTTCTACACCGAATCCCTTGAGCCCTTCAGGACCATAAAGCCCTACCCCGGAGTCACCCGACTGCTCGAAGACCTCCGCTCCAAGGGCCTCAGGCTCGGAGCGTTCTCCGACTTTCCCTGCGAACGCAAGCTGGAACTGCTGGGGCTGGCGAGTCTTTTCGACGTGGCGCTGACCAGCGAGGAGACCGGCCTCGTCAAGCCCGACCGCGCCGGCTTCGACCTTATGGCCCGTAGGCTTGGCGTCGCCAGCGAAGACATCCTGTACGTCGGGAATTCCGAACGCTACGACGTCGCCGGCGCTCTTGGCGCCGGGATGCGCGCTTCCCTGATAACAAAAAAGCGCTTTCCCGGCAGCGCTGCGGAGTTCACGTTCTTCGATTTCGACGATCTGGGGCGCTACATCTCTATGCACGCGGACCACGAAGGCCCGAACTAGAGCCGGTCATCCGTGGCCTACCTGTGTGCAAGGCAGATGGCGCGGATGGCTGACATTCGTATATACAACTTGACAACTACTTTTTTTTATGACCATCATAAGATAATGATGATCCTGCGTCGAAAATAGAAAACTATATTGTAAAAGTGATCTTTAACATGCAATTATGTGGTATATGCGATTCAAATGAAAAAGACTGTTTTCCGTCGGGATGGAAAATATTGTCAGTAAGGGAATCGGGCGATATGAAGTTAAAAACAATCATTATTGTTGCCTGTTGTACGATGCTGCTCGGAATTACACCGGTTACCGCTCTTGATTTGAGCATCATCGCGGGAATGGGGGGCGGCCTCTGGACCGGGCCTTGGAGCGATCAAGCTGAAGCATGGCTCGAGGATTTCTCTCTCGTGCCCGCATCGTCAATCCTCCCTGTCGGTTATATCGGCGTCGGATTCGACGATCTCGTTGTGTTTCCCCCGCTTGTCTTCAGCATCGAGGTCGGCCTTGGATCATGGGGTGGATTGATAGAAGGCAAGACAGGCGACGAAGTCGTCCAATCAATGGCGATCACTGGTATCGCATTGGAAGCCTGGCCCTCCTTTGAACTCACCTTGCCGACCGTCAGAGGAGAGGCAATCGCTGAATTCAGAATCGGCGCAGCCATCCTTGCGAGCAAGCTCTGGACGGTGGACGCATGGCCAGGAATGCGCACGGTAGCCGCATGGAAGGTTCCTGTTCTCGAACGCCCATTCATCATAGCGGGTTTAGGCGCCGGTTATCGATTTGGGCTTGGGCGCGGCTTGGTTACCGCCCTTGTTCGAATCGACGCTGGATTTGGGTTGCTCGATCCTTCGAATGACGACGGAACGGTGTTCCTCGGTCGCGCAACGCTTTTGACGCGCTATGACTTTCCGGACAGGAAGAACCCATGAACGTCAGTATCGGATCTCCCCAAGTTTTCCGTAGGGATGAAATGATCGGAGTCCCATC
Organism: uncultured Treponemataceae bacterium; assembly: GCA_964576835.1. Taxonomy (GTDB): domain Bacteria; phylum Spirochaetota; class Spirochaetia; order Treponematales; family UBA12059; genus SZUA-370. The sequence goes on from CAZNXK010000010.1 coordinate 10,637, forward strand.
CGGGTTCGCCGCTATAGCTGTCATGCTCTTCTGTGTATCCTGCTCGCCGCTTTTCGCCCCGCTCGAGGGCACTTCTTCGGGGCCTATCGTGACGCGACTGCCGGGCACGGGAGAATTTACCTTCACAGCCGAATTAGGCGACGTTGCCCGAGACGTAGTACTCGTGTTCAGCGCAAGCGCCAATCCGACAGGGAGCGTTGTACCCTATGTGGAAGCGCCGGAAGTGAAAGGCGTCGCCCTGCCATTTCCGGGCATGCCAGATCAACCAGCCTATTTCGAAAACCCTACAGGGCTCTCCCAGAGCATTTCGAATTTCAACAGGGACCCCTTTGGCGCTGCTACCGGTACAAAGCGACTGGCAAAGACAATCGCAATGACCACACCTCAAGTCCCAAATCTCGACACGGTAAACGATACTATTGATTTTACCGACACTGCTCTCCTCGATACCGCGGCGACATGTCGCTATGTCTCCACCAGTCCAATCACTGTCGCTGTCGATGCGACGCCGCGAATCCTTAACGTCTGGGTAGCAGACGACTGCTGGGACGGTGCTGGCATTAAAGCCTTCGATGTCAACCAAACCATGGTCGACTGGCTCGCAGGCAAGTTCCTCGCCGATGGAGCTGATAACGACATTTACGATTGGCTCACTGCTATCATTGGCCCCGAATGGGGTGGAGGGCCTTACTCGAATCTTATTGGGTTCGATGGCAACATAACCATTCTGATCACCGATATCGAGAATGACAATTCACCAGATGGAGGCATTGTCGGGTACTTTTGGGCTCTCAACAATTTCCTGAACACCTACCTCGGCGGAACCTCCTATGCAGGAATGTCCAACCAGCGGATTATATTTGTGCTCGACGCGGTAATGCTCGCCAATCCCGTTGCGGGCTCAAGCAATACAGTATGGGAACCGGAGGACTATTGGGCAAAGGAACTGTATTCGACCCTTGCCCACGAGTTCCAGCACATGATCTCGTTTTATAAGCGAAGCGTCGTGAATGGCAACGACTACGGAGCCGATGTCTGGATCGAGGAGCTCTGCGCCCAGCTGGCCGAAGATCTCCTCTCAGAACGCATGGGCGTGCCGGGACCACGAGGAGTCGCTTCTGGCGACGGCACCGCGGGCGCTGCAGGAAATACCGAAGGGCGCATTCCTTTCTTCAACAAGTACTCCTATCTTCCCCTTGTTTCGGAAACCGGTTTCGACATTTACGACTACTCCACTACCTACACCTTCGGAGCCTGGCTCGCACGAAACTACGGTGGCGCCGGACTTCTTTCACGCATGCTCGGTTCCAGTGCGAGCGACAGTGCTATCGTCCAGGAAGCCGCCGGTGCAGGCGGTGCCTATCCATCCGACCTCGACTCGCTCATAGCCCGGTGGGCTATTGCTGTCATGGGGTCGGACAATGAGTACATGCCACCTGGCTATAGATTGAATACCGGGGGTTTTTTCGATTCGTCAATAAACGGAGCGAGTTACCGGCTCGGTTCAATCGACATGTTCCGCTACAATATCGATGGCCGCGCTGGCCCATGGTTCATGGAGTCTGTGGGCCCGCTTACCCAGGCTCGCGCTTCGTCCAACGTCTACTACCTTGTAGAGCGCGCGGCCAAAGGCTCGGTCTCGGTAAAGGTTAAAATACCGGAAGGCGTGATTGTCCACGCAGTGATAAAGTGATCGGCGCGGATGGTGATTCCGCGATCGTGATATAGGGAACATACTATTCCCTGAGACTTTTTCGACAGACGTGACTCTTCGTCCAGCCAAGGGAGGCCATCATGAACAGAATCAGGAAAAGAACGGGGCTATTGATCGCGGTAGCGTTTTTCGCGGCAATCGTGCTCGGCTCATGCAGCATGCTCATGGGTGAAGATGGAAAGGTATTTCTGGCTATCGACTGGGATAGCGGTACTCTCGTAATCGATGGAACCGATATGCCGTATCCTTACACCTCGACTGCGTACTGGGATTGGAACACGTATTATGAAGTCGAGCCTGGTTATTATACTTATGCATATGGCCTCGATACAGATGGCGACACTGGTACCTTCGAATACGGTCCCTTCGATTGTTGGATGGAACTCACCGCGAACGAAGGCGAATTCCTTTCGGATGGCGAGGATATCTATGTCGACCTCTACCTCGGCTTCTATGGTCCTTTTCTTTGGGATATCAAAGGCGTAAAGCCAGTCGAGAAGGCCTATTCATCCGATGGATCTTATAGCATGACCACGACGAAGGGTAAGTATACGATTACATTGAAGGCAGTCCCCTCCGCTGGCGGAGACGATTTCGAGTCGAAGACCAAGTAGCATAACCTTTCAGACAAGGGACCGGCAACGCCAGATTGCAGCCGGTCCCTTGATTTTTTTCTCCGATATCATTGACCTACGAGTAACGGCTTCGAGAAATCGCTTGGTTTTCAACAGGTTCTGGAAGAGGGAATGAACTAGCCGCAAGGGTTCCATCACGAAATGGAATTTCTATTTCCTGTATTGAAGTAACCGAGGTAAAATACCGCCAGCCGCTCCTGCCTCAGTCCAGCCAGACCTCGGAAACGATTGGAGTGTCGCGGAGCCTTTCGACGACATCAGAGCGGGGAGAGCAACTGATCTGGGAATGCGCCTTGACAGTCACCTCGGAGCCTGAATCCTTGACGTGGAGCACGACGGTGCACTGGCCCGACGATTCGAACAGGATGTCGCGCAGGCATTCCAGGTCTTCCTCGCGGATCACCGGGTTCAGCGATATGTGCATAGTCCGGTAGCTTTTCTCCTTGAGCTCCGAAGGCTGGACGAGACGGTCGACCTTGAAGCTCGGGTTCTCGCGCCCGAGATCCACCGTACCCTTGAGGAATACTATCGCGTCGGTGACGAAACGGCCCGGGTTGGCCTCGAGCGTGCCCGAGAACACGACGACATCTATGGTGCCGCCATAGCCTTCGACCTTGCCGAAGGCCATCTTTTTCCCCTTGCGGGTTACTATCTCGCGCCATTCCACCAGCTGTCCCACAAGCGTGTATTCCTTGTCCGGGGTCGACCTGTCGAGCCTGACGAAGTCGACGTCGCAACAACGGTCGTAGATGTCCTTGAATTCGTCGAGAGGGTGACCGGAGAAATAAAATCCCAGCAATGCCTTCTCGGTGCGCAAGAGGTCGGCGCGGGGTAACTCGGCGGCCGGTTCGAAACGGAACGGGGGGAACTCCTCCTCGGATGAGGCCTCGAACAGGCTCACCTGTCCGTAGGCACCGGCGTCCGCTTTCTTCTGCGCATAGTCGAAAGCACGTTCCAGGTTCAGCGCAAGTTCTGCCCGCCGGTAGCCCATGGCGTCAAAGCAGCCGGCCTGGATGAGCGTCTCGATGGCGCGCTTGTTCATCGACTGCACTCCGACCCTCTGGAGGAAGTCGAGGAAGTCGGTGAACGGCCCGCCCTTCCGGCGCTCCGCGACTATGGCCGCGACGACGCCCTCGCCTACGCCCTTGACGCCTATGAGGCCGTAGACGATGCGGCCATCCGATACCGAGAACGTCGCCTCGGAGCGGTTGACGTCCGGAGCGGCCAGCTCGATGCCCATCGCCCTGGCCTCGGCTATGTACTGGGTGAGTTTTTCGGTGTTGTTTATCTCGTTGGTCAGGTTTGCGGCCATGTACTCGGCCGGATAATTGGCCTTGAGCCAGGCAGTGCGGTACGCGACGACCGAGTAGGCGGCCGCATGGCTCTTGTTGAAGCCGTAGCCTGCGAACTTCTCGAGGAGGTCGAAGACCTCGTTCGCTTCCCGATCCGCCATGCCCTGGGTCTTCTTGCAGCCCGCGATGAACAGCACTCGCTGTTTGGCCATCTCCTCGAATTTTTTCTTGCCCATGGCGCGGCGCAGGATGTCGGCTCCGCCGAGCGTGTAGCCTGCGAGTATCTGCGTGGCCTGCATCACCTGTTCCTGGTAGACGATGACGCCGTATGTTTCCTCGAGTATCGGCTTGAGCGATGGGTGCGGGTAGGAAATAGGCTTGCGGCCGAACTTGCAGTCGACGAACTGGGGGATGTTGTCCATCGGGCCCGGACGGTACAGGGCGTTGAGCGCTATCAGGTCCTCGATGCGGTTGGGTTTGGCCTGCCTGAGGATTCCCTGCATGCCGTCAGACTCGAACTGGAACACGCTCGTGCTCCGGCCCTCGCCGAGCATCGCGAATGTCTTTTCGTCGGTCTCGGGAATGTCCTCCTCCACCATGTCGACGCCGCGGCGCCGCATCAGCTCGAGGGTGTTCTTGATGAGGGTCAGGGTCTTGAGTCCCAGGAAGTCCATCTTGACGAGGCCGCATTCCTCCAGGAGATCCATAGTGTACTGCGTCGCGACGATGCCCGTCTTGGGATCCTTGAACAGCGGCACATAGTCGGTCAGCTGCGTCTTGCCTATGACTATTCCCGCCGCATGGAAGCTCGTGTGCCGGTTCTTGTTCTCCAGCTTCCTGGCCATCTCGAAGAGTTCCTGGTAGCGGGGGTTCTCGGCCAGGTCCCTCAGCTTTGGTTCCTGCTCGAAGGCTTTCTCGAGGGTCATCTTGGGATCCTCGGGCACGAGCTTGGTGATCATGTTCGATTCGTCGATCGACAGGTCGAGCGCGCGGGCTACGTCCTTGAGCACCGCCTTGGCCTTGAGCGTCCCGAAGGTGATGATCTGGCCGACGCGGTCGTTGCCGTACTTCTGGGTCACGTAATCGATGACCGCTCCCCTGCCTTCGTAGCAGAAGTCGACGTCGAAGTCCGGCATCGAGACGCGCTCGGGGTTAAGGAAGCGCTCGAAGAGCAGTCCGTAGCGCAGCGGCTCGATGTCGGTGATCCGCAGCGAGTAGGCGACGATGGAGCCCGCACCCGAGCCTCGACCCGGGCCGACAGGTATGCCGCGGTCCTTGGCCCAGTTTATAAAGTCGGCGACGATGAGGAAGTAGCCGACGAAGTCCATGAGGATGATGGTCGCCAGCTCGTAGTCAAGCCGCTTCCTGGTTTCGAGGTCGTGCGCCGGGTAGCGCCGCTCCAGTCCGCGATAACTGGCCCATATGAAGTAGCGGGTGACCGGGGCGGCGAGCCTGGCTGCCAGCTCCATGCGGACTCCCGGCGCAAGCTCGGCGGTCGGTACCTTTCCGTACCTTGGGTCGGGTTTGCACACGTCGTCGTCTCCCAGACCCGCGACAAAAGCCCGGACGCTCGCCACCTCGGGTTCCACCTGGCTGTCGTCGTCGGCCGTGTAAACAGACGGTATCTCGAACTCCGGCAAGAGCGGGCCCGGCAACCGTATCGACAGTTTGACCATTTCATTGACGAGCAGGGTGTTGGAAATGGCCTCGGGAACCTCTCTGAAAAGTTCTGACATCTCTTCGTGGCTTTTAAGATAGAATTCCGGGCATGGAAAGCGCATGCGGCTCTGGTCGGAAACCTTGCGGTTGGTACCGACGCAGAGGAGCGCGTCATGGGCGGCGGCGTCGTTCCGCTCCAGGTAGTGCACGTCGTTCGTGGCTATGAGGCGGACGCCTAACCGTTTTGCCATCGGCACCAGCTCGCGGTTGACGCGGGCTTCCTCGTCCATGGCGTGGTCCTGGAGCTCGAGGAAGTAGTTCTCGGCGCCGAACAGCTCGCGGTAGCGCCCGGCGACGCGCTCGGCGTCGGCGGGGCGGCCGAGCAGTATCAGTTGCGGTACCTCGCCCGCCACGCACGCCGTCGAACATATGAGTCCTTCGTGGTATTGCGAAAGCAGTTCCCAGTCGATGCGCGGTTTGTAGTAGAAGCCTTCCGTGTACGAGCGCGAAGACAGCATCGTCAGGTTGCGGTAACCCGTCTCGTTCCTGGCCAGCAATATCAGGTGGTAGTACTTGTTGCCGCCCTCGGTGCCCGTCTTGTCCCTCCGCGTCGCGCCGGCGACGTAGAACTCGCTGCCGACGATGGGGTTGATGCCGGCCTTCCTGCATTCCTTGTAGAATTTGAGGGCGCCGAACATGTTGCCGTGGTCGGTTATGGCCAGGCCAGGCATGCCGAACTCGACGGCCCTGCGTATGAGGCTCGACGCGCTGGCGGCTCCGTCGAGCAGCGAATAGTCGGTATGGACATGGAGGTGGACGAAAGACATGGCCGGAGTATACCCGCCGCCGGTCGGCCAGTAAAGTCACCGGGCTTCCGGAATTTTCCGGAACGGCACCATTATTCTATGGCGCGGAAGGCGCAGTGCTACTATCATCGAGGCATGAATACGATGTCCGCCTTTCTGCAGTCCTACAGGGGACTCTTTGACCCGACGCCTTCGAACGCCGAATACGTGCGCATGGCCTGGCTGGAGACTCCGCTCGGGCCGATGCTGGCAGGCACCGACTCGGTTTCGCTACGGTTCCTCGAATTCACCGACAGGAGGGCGATAGAAGCCCAGATCGCGGCGTTGCGACGGACGAGCCGCCTCCCGCTGGTTCCCGGCGAGTGCGCCTTGACCGACATCCTGCGGGTGGAACTGGCCTCGTACTTCACGGGCACGTTGCGGTCGTTCTCCCTGCCGGTCTCCGCGCCGGGTACGCCTTTCCAGGCGCGCGTCTGGCAGGCCCTCCGGATAATTCCCTACGGCACGACCAAAAGTTACGGCGAGATAGCCAGGATGATAGGATCACCTGGCGCGTCGCGGGCGGTCGGCGCGGCAAATGGCCTCAACCGCGTGGCCATCGTCATCCCTTGCCACCGGGTGGTCAACACCGACGGGTCGCCTGGCGGCTACGGAGCCGGTCTTGAAAGGAAAATGGCCCTTCTGGAGCTGGAGCGCAAGGCCTTAGGCTGAGTCTCAACGCCCCATCGGCGTCGGTATGGAGCTGAGGTGGAACGGCGTTCCGTACAGCTCGCCGAGCGCGTCGCAGGTGACGACCGAAGCGACAGGCCCCACGTCCAGGAGCCTTCCCGAACGCATCAGGGCGGCCTCGTCAGCCGTTGCCATGGCGAAGGCAAGGTCGTGGGTCGAAAGCAGCACGCCGACTCCCGAGTCTGCAAGGCTGCGGATGGCCACGCCTATCGTGGCGACATGCGCGGGGTCGAGCATGTCGCTGGGTTCGTCGAGGAGGACCCAGGCGGCCTCCTGGACCAGGGCGCGCGCTATCCTGACAAGCTGCAGCTCCCCTCCTGACAGGGCGGTGATGCGGCGGTCGGCCTTCGCGCCCATGCCAACCCGAGCAAGCGCGGCACGTGCCTTGTCCCGGTCCCTGCCGGACGGAACGGCCAGGTACGGCAGGTGCGGCGCCCTGCCGAACGACACGTACTCGAGGCACGTGAAGGCGAAGGCCAGGCGCTCGGACTGCGGCAGGAAGGCGACGGTACCGGTCCGCTCCACCCTGCCCGTGCCCGCTTCGAGCCAGCCCGCTCCCATGCCAAGCACCGTCGATTTGCCCGAGCCGTTGAGGCCAAGGAGGGCGGTCACGCGGCGGGATTTTACATCCAGACTGAAGCCGAGCACGGCGTCGTCGGTTTCACCCTTGTAACGATAGGAAACGTCGCTGAAGCGCATGCCTCTAGCCCCGTTCCACGTTGACGCGGCGCCTGACGAGCAGGAAGAAGAATACCGCGGTGCCGATGAGCGACGTGGTGACGCCCAGCGGCAGTTCACCTGAAAACAGCCCGCGGGAGACTGCGTCGCAAAGCACGACGAATATGGCGCCGAGTATAGCCGAGCCGGGAACGGTCGACGAACCGTCACCTCCGAGTGCCAGCCTCGCCAGATGGGGGACGATAAGGCCGACCCATGCCACGACGCCGGCCATCGCGGTGACGGCGGCGACCCCTGCGGCCGCGGTCGCGAGCACGATGGTCCGTTCCAGGCGAGGCCTGGCGCCGAGCGAAGCCGCGGTCGCCTCGTCAAGCGACAAAAGCGCGGCGCGCCAGCGCAACGCCACGAGGAGGCCGATCGATGTCAGCGCCACCGGGGCGGCTACGGCAAGGCCCTTCCATGAAGCGCCGGACAGGCCGCCCATCAGCCAGTAGGTTATCTCGGGCAGCGTCGATAGCGGGTCCGCGCCGTACTTGATGAGGGCGACCAAGGCCGAAAAGAAGGCCGATACCGCCATTCCCGACAGTATCAGGCGAAGCACCGCGCCGCCGAAGCGTATGCGGCCGGCCATCGCGACCGACATGCCCAGGGCCAGCAACGCGAAGCCGAACGCGGAGCCGAACAGCGCCAGCGATCCGCCGCCTACCAGCATCGACAGGGCCGCCCCGAACGAGGCTCCCTGCGACACGCCGAGGAACCCCGCGTCGACCAGTGGATTGGCGAACACGAACTGCATCGCTGCGCCCGAAGCGCCCAGGGCGGCGCCCAGCAGCAGCGCGCCGATCGTCCGGGGAAGCCTGACCAGGAGGACGACGCGGAGCGCCAGAGGGTCATCGAAAAGGATGCGGGGATCGATGAAGCCCGGCGTCGGGTAGCGCCCGAAGAGCAGGGCCGCGCACGACACCGCCATGAGCACCGCCAGCGCCAGAGCCATGGGGACCGGGGCGGCGCGGACCTGGGCGTCCCGCCCCGACGGTATCACTTGCCTGTCCCGCTCAGGCGGGGCAGCACCCTGGAGTCGAAGGCGGCCGCGTCGAATCCGTAAAAGAGGCCGAAAAACCGCCGCGCCTCGGCCTCGGCGCTGTAGCCTGGCATGGAACCGGGGTTGATGGCATCCGTTAGCCACAGGAGGCCCAGTCCCCACCGGGTATCCGGCTGGTCCCACGACAGGAAGTCCTGGGCAAAACCGACCATTCGTCCCGATTTTGCGGCCTTGAGCCCCGAATAGCGGGGATCCGCGGCGATTCGCGAAGCGATATCGGTGGCGCGTTCCTTGTATGATACCACGACGAATACGTCGGGGTTCCAGGCGGCAATCTGCTCGGGGCCGACCTTTGACCAGCCTGAGCCAGGATTTGAGCCTTTCCAGACCGCCTGGCCACCGGCCATCTCGACGAGCAGGGTCTGTATCCAGGAGTCCGGCGGCACCTCGAAGCCGTCACCCGCCGCCTGGACGAGCAGCACCCGCGGTTTGGCTGCGCCACTCTTCGCCATGGCGGCGGAAGCGGCGCGCCCGGCCGTGGCGACGACGCCGCGGTAATAGTCTATCAGAACCGCCGCCCGCGCCGGGTCGCCGAAGATGCGGCCGACGTTCGCGAGGTCCTTGTAGTAGTCCTCGGGCGTCTCCAGGTCCAGGTAGGCCGTCTTCAGTCCAAGCGCGTCGAGACCGGGACCCAGGCTCTTCCTGAGGCTGGACTTGAGTATAACCAGATCCGGCTTGTAGGACGCGTAGACCTCGACGCCTGCCTGCCTGTCGAACGGAGGCAGCGCGGAGAAGCCCGGGGATACTGTCTCGAGGAAGACCCCGAGCCCCTGGTCGGTACCGCCAACAGCGACCACAGCCGGCCGCGCGATAGGGAACGCGTAGACGACGTCCGCGACCATCGTGACGGCCTTGCCGCCCAGGACGACCCGGTCAGGAACCTGGGCGCCGGCAAAAATGGCGGACGCGAGAAGCGCCGCCGACAACAGAACGGTTCGTAGTTTCATGGACGGAATCGTAGCATACGGCTATGTGCTTCGCAAGCTTTCCCGGGCGTACGCCTCCGGAGTGTCGAGGTCGGCGAAGATGCCCTCGTCGTCGACCTGGACGCTTGTCCAGCTCGATGAGAGCAGGTAATCGCGCAGGCGCGAGTCTGGCTCGAGGCCGGCCAGAGCGCCGGACATTGCCTTGGGTATCCAGACCGGATGCCCGAGCCGGTCTCCCAAGGCTGCAAACACCGCGGATTGTTCGCCGATGGCGGCCAGCCGCGCTGCCTCCGACGCCACCGCCGCGAAGGCGGCGGCCGGAAGGCGCGGCATGTCCGCGGGAGCCACGAAGAAACCGGCAGGCCCACCCGAATCGTCAATCTCGGCAGCAATGGCAGAAAGTCCCGCCCGTATCGACCCGAGCATGCCGCGTTCCCAGTCGGCATTCTCGACGAGCCTGAGATCCGGCCTGCCAGCGAACGCCTCGAATAGCTCACGGGCGCGGTAGCCTGCCACGAGCACAGGAATGAGGCCGGCAGCCACGACGGTATCGATGACGGCGCCGCAGACGGTCGTGAGGCCCCAGGGCAGGAGGGGTTTCCAGGAACCCATGCGCGACGAACGGCCGGCGGCAGGAACGATGCAGTACCCCAAGCGCCTGATGACGGCATGATCTGTCATGCCGCCAGTATGCGTCCCAGGGAAAAACCCTTCAAGACCCGTCCCAACGGCGACCGGATGATTCAAACGATATTCGACCTTCATACTGTGCGGGTATTTCTGTATACTATTGGTAGTAGTTCAACCGGATCGCAAGGAGACAGCCGCGTGGCGATAACGCTTTCGACCCTCGAGTCGTACATGGTAAACGAAGGCCTCAAGTATTCGCAACACGACGATTACATACGCACGAGTTTCGCAACCGACCTGTACCGTGACCAGGACGACGACCCCAGCGTCTTCATCATAGCGAGGGTCGAGGAAGACGGCGAGTATTTCAAGCTGATGGCGCCGAACCTCTACCACTATCCGCCCGACGGAGAGAACTGCTCGGAAGTCTTCAGGATACTGCTCGGCGTCTGCTGGAGATCCAAGCTCATCAAATACGAATACGACGAGCGCGACGGGGAGATTCGAGCCATAGTCGAATTCCCCCTGGAAGACGGAACCCTGACCGTCAAGCAGTTCCTCCGCTGCCTGAACGGGCTCGTGCAGATAATCGACGAATACCACGCCGCCATCGCCACGGCGATAGCCGGCGGGCAGGCATCCCTCGACGAGGCCGAGGATACAGCCGACAATATACGCAAGGCCGAGAAGGTCCTCAGGGCCGCCGGCGTCGATCGCAACAGGATGGCCGCCGATCCCGACGGCATCCTCAGATTCGAGGAGTGAGCATGTCGCGATACGACAAGTATTCAGAAAGCGCGCTCGACGTCCTCGTGAAAAGCCAGGACATAGCCCTGCGCGGAACGGTCGGGGAGACAGGCTACCGGGACCTTGCCGAGGCACTGGTCCTGTCCGACATGCCCGATATGATCGCCATCGCCAAGAGCAACAACGCCGTGGTCGACGTCGAACTCGTCAAATCGCTCAACGAGCGGATAGAATCGAGCCTGGTGCATACGGTGGACGGGCCGGTCAAGATTTCTGGCGAGTTCCGCACAATCCTCGACAAGGCCGAGGCGCTTGCGGGCGACGCGAAGGTAGAGCCGTCCCATCTGATACAAGCCGCCTGGCCTACCATCAAGAAGGAACTGGCTCCATTCTTCAGGCTTGAAGCCGCTCCGTCGTTGTCCATACCGGAGGAAGAGATAGACTTGCCCGACATCGGTCCCCGGACGAGGCCGAGCGAGGCGGTCTCCACCCTGCTGCGCTTCGGCGACGAGCTCACGGCCGCCGACGCCGACTTTCCGGTCTACGGCCGCGAGTCGGAGCTCGACGCGCTGACATCGGTACTCATCAAATTCTGGAAGCCCAACCCGCTCATCATAGGCGAGAGCGGCGTCGGGAAGACCGCCCTGGTCCAGGGGCTGGCCATGCGTATAAAGGCAGGCGCGGTTCCGGCCAGGCTCAAAAGCGCGAGGATATTCGAGGTCCGCGTATCGGAACTGCTCGCGGGCACCTCGCTCCACGGGGCTCTCGAGGAGAACGTCAACCAGCTGGTGGAGGCGGCGGAGGCTCTGCCTGACGCCTTCCTGTTCATAGACGAGATCCACCAGGTGGTACCCGCCTTCGCCAACAATCCCATCTCGGAAGTCCTGAAACCCGCCCTTTCATCGGGCCGCATTCGCTGCATCGGCGCCACCACCAACACCGACTACAGCCGCTACCTCGAGAAGGACTCGGCCCTGCTAAGGCGGTTCCAGACAGTGCTCGTCAAGGAACCTGACGAATCGGAACTCGGCAGGATAGTGTCCGGCGTGGCGCCGAGGCTCGAGAAGCATTTTGGCATAGCCATACCGGAAACGGTACGCGCGCGTGCCATCGAGGTCGCGAGGCACTACCTGCCCATGAAACGATTCCCCGACAAGGCTCTCGACGTACTCGACCGCGCCTCGGCCAAGGCCGTTTTCGCGGGCGAGACCGTGCTGATCGATGCCAGGCTCCTCGACGCCGTGCGCGATATCGCCAACGTCGTCGTAGAACCGGGTCTCGACGAGGCCAGCGGCCTTGCGGGGCTCGAGGCCGCGATATCCAGGGACGTCCTCAGGCAGGACGAGGCCATACGCATCGTTTCCCAGGCCGTCCGCGTCTCGAGGATGCGCCTCGACCCGCGCAGGGACAGGCCGAGCGGAGCCTTCCTCCTGACCGGGCCGACCGGCGTCGGCAAGACAGCCCTGGCCGAACGGCTGGCGCACGCGCTGTCCGGCCGCAACGACGCGCTCTTCCGCATCGACATGAGCGAGTTTTCCGACGGCCATACCGCAGCACGCCTTTTGGGAGCGCCTCCCGGTTACATAGGCTACGACGATGCCCCGCTGTTGACCAGGGCGGTGGACGCCTGCGCGGGAGGAGTCCTCCTCCTCGACGAGTTCGAAAAGGCCCATCCCCAGGTGCACCGGCTGTTCCTCCAGATACTCGACGCAGGCCGCGCCACCGACGCCACCGGACGATCGCTGTCGTTCTCGTCGCTGACGATCATCGCCACCTGCAATGTCGGCGGAGACTCGGGTCCGGCCCTGGGCTTTGCCTCGGGAGCGGATGCCTTGCCCGGCCAGGCACGCGCCCCGATGGCAGCGCTCAGGCGGGCCTTCCCGGTGGAACTCCTCAACCGCTTCGACGCCATCGTGCCGTTCCGCGCGCTCGACCGGGACGACGCGGCGGCGATACTGTCCGGCGTCATAGTCCGCGACGCCAACGCCAACCTCCGCCGCGAGTATGGCCTCGAGCTGGCGTTCAGCCCCCGTGCGCTCGACGTGATCCTCGACTCTGGCTTCTCGGTGGAATTCGGCGTACGCGACCTCCAGCGGGCCTACCGCCGACTCGTGTCCGTGCCTCTCGCGTCCATCGTCGGCAAGGCCGCAGGCTCCGGCATGCTGAACGTCGATGCCGAGGGAGGCTCGCTGCGCTTCGATAACGACAAGACCGGACCTGAGCTAGGATAGCGCCGCGGCCGCGGCATGAAAGGAATCATGATGGCCAAGCACGTTATTGACGAGGTCGAGGGGTTTTACAGGATCATCGAGCTCAAGGCCTTCAGACGTACTGAGGGCGTATCGTTCGATGTCGTGCCCATGGAGTTCCTGCCGCACATCGAGGGAATAGACAGGGTTGTGCACAAGCGCTTCGCGCTGTCTCCGGGCTCTGTCGGCGACATCGAGCGCCCCTGGTACATGCACCCTTACCAGGAGGATAACCTGCTAGTCCTCCATGGTTCGAGGAGCGTGGACATCTATACCATGAAGCACCGGCGCATGGAATCGTTTGTCGTCGAGCCGGAGCGGATCATCCACAACGGCGAAGTCGTCTACGAAGGCCCTGCCATGCTTGTCTGGCCATGCGGCGTATTCCACCGGATAACGTCGGGCGAGGAAGGTTCCGCGTCGCTCAACTTCGCGGCCAGGCTGCCAGGCTTCGATGTCAAGACCAACTTCAACGTCTACGACCTGGACCTGTCCACGGCCAAGTCGACGCTTCTCCGCTCGGGTTACCTGGACCAGAACCCGAGCTGAGGCGGCCGGACAGCGCCGCCGTCACATCGCCGAACTCAGCGCCCAGACGGCGGCGGCAAGGGCGCCCAGCGCCACCAGCCATATCCACAGCGGCAATGGGGCCGGCGCTTTGGCCGGGGCGGAAGAAAGCTTTCCGTTGTCACGATCCACCGCCGGCATGCTGTAACCGCAGACAGGGCAACCGCTTGCGAACTTGTCGGCGGAGGCTGAAAAACCGCATCGCGGGCAGCGGACCGCGGAGAAGAACCTGCCGCATTCCGGGCAGGCCCGTTCGTCGCGGCCGACCTCGGCGCCGCAGTGTTCGCAGAAAAACCTCGGCGCCTTGCCGGATTTCAGGCTTTTTCCTTGGCGGCTGTCCTGGAAGCGCCTGATTCACCAGCCGGCTTCGTTCCTGCCTGCGCTTTCGTCCCGCCCTGCGTCGAGGGTGCTCCGGAAGCGGCAGGAGCGGAAGGATTTTCCTTCCTCGCGGCTGACGAGTCCGATGAATCTGAACCTGACTCGGAACCGGTAGACTTGCCGTTGGCGGGGGCGGCAGGATTCTTGCCCCTTGAATCATTGACATAAAAACCCGAACCCTTGAAGATGACGCCCGAACCGCCGAATATTATCCGGCGCACAGCCTTGCCGCATTCCGGGCAGTCGCGGACAGGTTCGTCTGACATGTTCTGCACCCGATCGAATGAAAAACCGCATTCCCTGCACTCGTACCCATACGTTGGCATATCGGACCCTCGTGAAACTGGATGATTTGGAATGACGAGAGCGTGCACGTTCCCGGACGAAAAAGCCGCCCCAGCTCTATCAATATGACAAGGATACCCAAAAAGAAGGGTACGAGTAAAGGCTATTTGCCGGCGACGACGGCTATTTGCCGGCGACGACGGCTATTTGCCGGCGAGACCCCCGAGATACTCCTCGATGAATTCCTTCGGCGTCAGTTCCTTGTCGAGGATGCGGTGAACGCCGCGGCATATGGGCATGTCTATGCGCTTCTCGTCGGCTATCCTGCGGACAAAACGGCTGGCGGGCGCACCCTCGGGAAGGTAGCCGAGTTCCCCTATCCTCGCGACCAGGTCGGCCGCGTTCCTGAACGGAGCAAGCGCGTCCTTTTCGACAATCTCCCTGCCGAAACGCCTGTTGCGGCCGTGCACCGACCTGCAGGTGACGTCGAGGTCGCCGACTCCTGCGAGCGACGTGAAGGTCTCGGGGTGGGTTGCCCCCAGAGCCTGTCCGAAGGCCTGGATCTCGTTGAGGCCGGCCGCCAGCAGAAGAGACTCGGTGTTGTCGCCGAAATGGTTCGATTCCGCCTTGAGCGCATCGAGCATCCCGAAGGCAATGGCGACGACGTTCTTGACCGCGCCGCATACCTGCACGCCGACAACGTCCAGCGACGGGAACACGAGAAGGCTCCTTGAGCGCAAAAGTTCGCGGACCCTGATGGCGTTGCGGCCGTTTGAACTGGCCGCCGCCAGCCCGGTGACGAGCCCCCGCGATACCTCCTCCGCGTGGCTCGGCCCCGAAACGTAGACCATGTTGCCGCGGTAGAAGCCTGGCAGATAGTCCTCGAGCGTCTCGACTATCAGCCGTGGACCACGCTCCGTCTCGACGAAGCCCTTGGTGAGCACGGCGATCAGGAGCTTCCCCTCGACGATGTCTGGCGACGTCAGCACGCGCTTGACTGTCGGCAGGAGGTACGGCGAAGGCACGCCGAGGAATATCGCCTCCATGCCGTTCGCGGCGTCCAGAGGCTCGACGCTGGCGCGCAGGTTGTCAGGCAGCCTTATGCCCGGCAGGTAGGCTTCGTTGAAATGCCGTTCGTTGATCGATTCGACAAGTGACGATTCCCGCGCCCACATCGTCACGTCGTGGCCGTTCTCCGCCAGTGCCTTGGCGATAGCGGTGCCCCAGGCTCCGGCGCCCAGTACGCCGACCGGTCTGGTCTTGGCTTTTCGCCCCGCCCGTAGCGAGGGCAGGCGCGGCTTGCGGATTTCGTCCATCGGCGTACATCCTCTTCATGTCATAAGACTCGATGCGTGTTCGTACCATTCTGATAGTAGCCAATGGAGGCGGATGCGGCTAGCCGCAGGCAGAGCGCTTCCAGTACTTTGAACAGAGATGAATATAGAGTTCCACTATTATGCAGTCCATATCCTCGCCCTGGAAGCCGGGTTCGACGAGAGAACTGCTTTCATCATGGCCAACTCGTCGCAGGAAATCGATGCTTCGACGATGCCGGCCGCGTTCGACGCGCCGCGGGGTCTCGTCGACGTTGCGGTGACGCAGAACTACCTGTTCTGGGACGACGCGGTCAGCCGCGGCATTTACCTGCCTTTCCACTTCATTCCAGGCGACCCCGCCCAGTCGTCCTCAGTGCGCGCCGACGGCAGGCGCAACAAGTACGCAGTCACGCCAAACTCCGCGTCCGCCAAGGAGCTGCTCGTCGCCGCGCTCAGGGACAAGGACCCGTACCTCGCGGGCATCGCGCTCCACACCTTCGCCGACACCTGGGCCCACCAAAATTTCAGCGGTCTCCTCGACGACTGGAACGACATCGGTTCAACGTCCATGGCGGCGGGCTTGCCGCCCGCGGGCCACCTGCAGGCGCTGTCGTCGCCTGATGAACCCGATGCCCGCTGGCAGGACGGGAGGCTGGTACCGGAACAGCGGCTCGTCGTCAACAGGAACCGCTTTTCGGCAGCTGCCACCAAGATATTCAGGTACCTGCGGGTCTACCTCGGCCGATCGTTCAACGACGACGAACTGGTCGTCGCCAGGCTCGACGCCATCTGGGCCAAGCCGTCCAGGGACGAGCGGCTCTCCGATTACGTGCTGTGCTGGGATGTCCGGCCCTACGAGCCCGGGCTGTGGCGCCGAGAGGCCGGAGCGCCAGAAAACCGCTCGGCGTTCGCCTCCCTGCGGCACTACGACAAACTGGCCTGGGCCAGGAACCAGCTGTCGCGCGCCGCCGGCGGAGACAGGCCCGCGCCTGTTCCGGTAGACTCGTCGTTCTACGCGACCGACCTGTACCGCTGGCACGAGGCCGCCCTGGAACACCGCCTGAGGGCCACCTCGATCCTGGAAAGGAACGGATTGTGAACAGACGACACGCATCAGGCCGCTTGAGGCTCCTGGCGCTGGCGCTGCTTGCGACATCGTGCGCGACTGTAGTCAAGGCGCCGCCCGGCGTCGAACCGGCACGACTCCTGCCTTCCGGCGCCGTTGCCTACGCCAGGCTCGACAGGGCCACGCTGGCCGAGGCGCTCTCCGCCTTGCCCGGCTCGGATCCCGGCAGCGTCGCGTCGATGATTGACCGCACGGATTCCATTACGGCCGCGTTCATCCGGCCTGCCGTACCGGGCGGAGCGTCCGGCATCGTAGCCGTTGCCGAAGGACGCTACCCCGCCGGGGCCGCATCGCTCAGGCTGTCATCAGACCCTTCGTGGCGCAGGCGCGGCAAGATGTGGGAATTCGGCGAAGGCTCGCTCAACCTGGCTTTCGTCGACGGCGGCAGGGCCTTCTTCGGCACCGTGCCGCTCGACGGCGTCCTGGCGGCCGCTGCCGCTCCAAACAACGATCCCATCCCCGCGCGCTGGGCCGCTGCATGGGCCGCACCCGTGGCCGTCTATATTCCCGATCCCATGGCGATGCTTTCAGGACGCATCCCCATGGGCGACGGTGCGGTCCCCATCATGGCCATGGTAATGACGGCACGGCCGTCGACCGAAGGCTACGACGCGACACTGTACTTCGAGTTCGGAACGGAGAGAGCCGCGCTGGTGTTCTCCCCGCTGTGCAGGGTATTCCTTTACGCGGTCGCCCACTCGATGTGGCCGGATCGCGCCGCGACCGTCACCGACAGGGCGGCCTGGAAAACCGATGGCGCCATTGTCTCCGCTGGCGACATACCCCTGGACGCGGCGGCCATGGCCGCTTTCATGGGTCTCGCAGGCCGTTGATCGGTCGCCAGGCAAACCATGTCGTCAGGGCGAAAAGACAAACTCTGCTACCGCGTCGGCGAACGTTGCCGACACGGAATATGACGGGTCGCTGAATGACGCCCTGTTTTCCTCGACGTCCTGGGAGACGTCCTTGAGCAGGTGGTTCATCCTGGGGACGACGACGGTGACGGCATCCGGCCGCGCCGCGCCGAGCGCGAAGAAATCGGCGAGCGTCACCTGCATGTCCATGTCGCCCTGGGCGATGAGGGCAGGAACCGGCAGCCTGGACAGTTCAGACTCGAGGTCTCGCCTGAACGCCTCGATCAGGTATGGCTGTATGCCCGGCCTAAAGGCGCCGGCGTAGAAACTCGACATCGATTCAACGCGGCGGCCTGCCAGCAACTCGGCCATGATGGCTTCGCCTTCGGCGCGCGACTCCTCTGGCGCCGCCGTAACAGCTTTCCTGAACGCGTCCAAAGGGCCATCCGCGGAAGCGCAGGCGACGACGAGGCCGGCCACTGGACCGCCTGTTGCCGACAATCCGTTGGCTGCCGCAGCCGCGACGATTGCCCCGTCGTTGAGCCCCAAGAGCCACACGCCCGACCAGCGTCCCGTCCCCGACAGCGCTGTCGCGGCAGCCTCGAGATCGGCTATCCAGACATCGATGCTCTGGCCGTCCTCGGTCGGCACGAGCCACGACGAGGCTCCCGCGCCTCTCTTGTCGTAGCGGTAGCTCGCCACCCCGCGGCCGGCGAGAGCCTCGGCCAGAAGCCTGAGCGAGTCGTTCCGCCCTGGCATGTTGTAGTTGTTACCGTCGCGGTCCGCCGCCCCGAGTCCCGCGTGCATGATTACCATGGGCGGTTTTATCCGCTCCTTTGCAACGCCGGAGGGAACGATCAGGCTGCCGGACAGGACCGCGCCCTCGTGTCCGGAAAACTGAAATACTGTTTTTGGATCGGGCTGGACCGCCGCCCTCTGCATCCAGAACGAACCTCCCGGAGCATCGTCCCCGCCGCCCTGCCTGAACAGTCCGTCGACGCGGCCACGAGCGAGCGTGCCGCTCATCGTCATGGCTCCCGCGCCGAAGGCGAACGACAGGCGTATGGCGTCGGCCGAGGCTTGCGCCACCATCGAAGGGTAGCCAAAGAGTTCCGCGCCAGGGAGGTCCAGGAGAGCGCCTCCCTCGACAATGGTAAGGCCGAAGGGCATCGTGCCCTCGGCGAGTTCAAGAGAACCTTCCCAGCGGCCGAGCCACGGCGTCTGCGCGTTGGCGGCCAGCGCGGCGAAGGCCACGAGCAGAAAGGCGATCCGCTTCATGTGTAACCCATCGCCACGGCGACGAGGAGCAGGCACATCGTCATCACCAGCGTAGCTGCCTGAAGCTTCCACGTCTTCCTGAACCACTGCCCCCAGGACATGCCGGCGAGTCCCAGCGATATGAGGAGGACCGCGTTGGTCGGATAGAGCATGTTCGAGAATCCGTCGCCAAAGACGAAAGCCTGTACGGCAATCTGTCTGGACAGACCCGACAGATCGGCCAGAGGCGCCAGTATCGGCATCAGGAGGAAGGCTTTCGCGCTGGCGCTGCCTATGAAAAAATTCATGCCGAGGACAACAAGGTACATGAGACCAGCCGCGCCAAACCTCGAGGCATCCGCCAGGAGAGCGCTCGCCGCGAACAGGACCGTGTCCATGATGCCGCCCGCGACAACGATGCACTTGACGCTGAGCGCCATCAGGATGAGGAGGCCGGCAGGAAGGACGCCGAGCGCGCCTGAGCCGAACGAGCGCGCGGCCTTTCCCGGCCTGACGCCTGCCGACAGGCCCGCTCCAACGCCTATCACCAGGAAGCCGAGGGCGATGACGGGCAGCACGAAGTCCGAGCCTACCCTCGTCACCGACGAAAGCGCTACGAGCATGGCAAGTACCACGCTGGCCCTGCCGAAAAACCTGACACCGGCGCGTAGCCTCTTGACGTCGGCTCCGGAAGGCTCGTCGCCTGAGGCATTGGCGGCGCCAGCGATGATGCGAGGAGCTGCGGCTGATGCGCCTTTTTGCCGCTCCAGGCGCCTGACGTAGCCGACCATGAAGGCGAGGTAGAGTGCGTAGACGCAGGCAAAGACCGCCAGCCTGAAGCCCGTGCCGCTCAGTGCCGGCAGGCCGGCGAGGCGCTGCGCGGTGCCGACGCTGAAAGGATTGGCTATCGCCGCAGAGAAGCCGAAACCCACGGCGAGTATGCTCATGCCGAGGCCGGCGAACACGTCCCAGCCGAAGGACAGCGAAAGGCCGATGGCCAGCGGCACCAGCGGTACCACTTCCTCGAAGACGCCCATGAGGCTGCCTATCGACATGAAAAACAGGCAGAGCACGGCGAGCAGGGCGATGCGCCGGGAGCGGAAGCGGTTTGCGAGCAGCCTGACGCTTTCTTCGAGCACACCGGCTTCGCGGAGCAAGGCGAAGGCGCCGCCTACGACCGCTATGAAGGCAATGATGACGACGGCAAGCGCCGCGTCGTCGCTGGCGAGCACCTCGGCAGGGGCAGTCAGCCAGCGCCAGACCGGATAGTCGGGCCGCGCGGCGGGGGCGTAGCTGCCCGGCACGACGACGGCATCGCCTCCGGGGCCCAGCACGCGATCGTACGAGCCGGCCGGCCGCCACTATCATCAACGCGGCCAGCACCGCCAGGGACGCCATGAACGAGCGCGCCGACATCGAGCCGGGACCCGCTTGCTTTTTTGCCATCGTTTCCTCCGCGATGGAGCATAACCGGGCCAGGCAGAACCGGCAAGAGAAGAGTCAGCGAATCCCCTTTACGCCGGCGGCCGCCCGTAGCGGCAAGCCGACGCAGACCAGGAGGAAAACCGCCTGGAAAAGCGCTACCAGAGCCAGTGCCATCGTCGGGCCGTAGCGCATCCTGTCGTCTAGGCCTTGGAGGAAGTACACGACGCCGGTCAGGAAAGCGGCGCCTCCCGAGAGCAGGAGGGAACGGCACAGGTACGAGAACGCCTCCGTCGCTTGGCGGCTTGCCGGCGACGCGCCTCCGTTCGTACCGCGCTTGTCGATGGCGGCGAACGCCCGAGCCATCCCCCCCAGCCCCGGTCCGGCGAGTAGGTTGCCCAAGGGAAAAAACAACATGATGATGACTGAGGGCGGATTGAATAACGGAGGCAAGCGCTTAACGGACAGCGCCAGGAAGCACGCTAACATGACCATCGCGCAGGTCGCGGCGCCCGCCAGAATTCGGAGACCCGGCAAGGTGAAGCGACCGACGCCCGGTATCGACGCGCCTTCGCCATCGTCCTCGGACGCTTCGGAGAGCTTGTCGGCCTTATCGGCCACGGAGTACTCCAGGGGAACGTACAGGCAGGCGGCGACGATCAGGCCGACGAGGGCGGGTACGAAACTGAACGACAGGTACAGGCGGATGTCGTTCCTGTCCCGAAGGTCGTACATCATCATTATCTGCACCAGCAGGAACCCGACGACGGCGGCGCCGATGGTGGCCTTTTTAAGGAACCTGAACACGGCCGCGGCGACGCCGAGGCCGCGCTCGTCGCAGGCTCCGGATCCCTCGCCGACGACAGCATCGCCTGACAGGGCTAGCCTGAAGGCCCGGGCTACGGGCGTCAGGCCGAAACCGGCGATGACGGCGATACCGGGAACCAGGAGGACGAAAGCCAGCGCCACCGCCAGCGGCCCCGGCGAGACAGTACCGCCCGACGAATATATGGCCATGACGACGGCGGCCACCGATACGAGCACCCCGAGGGATAATCGTGCTTTCACAATCGTTCTCCTTTCGAATCGAGCCGCGGCGCGGAGCCCCGGATGGCCTCCATAGCCCGGCCCAGTCCGTCCGCGCCGACGCGCAGCTCCGCCAATAGAGATAGGCTATCTGTAGAGATAGGCCTGGAGTCCCAGCGCTGGCACGCCAGGCCGAATCCGGCCATCGCGACCAGGACGGCCGCCGCTGTAGCCAATGCCGATCGCGGACTGTCCAGCCTGGCGTAGCGGTCGGGAGCGCCTCGGCGCGTCCCAGGAGAGACCGCGGCATAGTCGCCGATGCGGCCATGCGGGCAGCGCGCCCTGGCCTCCGTCGTTCTCATGGCGTAGTACGAACGCAGGAGCGCCTCGACCTTGTCCGTATCCATCATTCGAACTCCTTCCGGTACCGAGCGGCGAGTAGCCGCTTAAGTCTCGCTATCTTCCATTTAACCGTCCCGAGCGGACGCCCCGTCAGCGACGCGATGCTCGGATAGCTAAAATCCTCGGCGTACGCGAGGTACAGAAGCTCTCGGTCGCCGTCGTCAAGGCCCGCCAGGAAGCCGGCAACGAAGGTATCCTGCTCCAGGTCGAGCAGCAGGGCTTCCGGCCCCGGATAATGCGATGGCGAATCGACCGCTCCGTCGGAGGCGCTCTCGGCACCGGACGCGATCCTGGCGCCGCGCCGCCTGCCCGCACGGAGCGCGTCGATGGAGGCGTTACGCGCCACCCGGTAGAGCCAGGAGCGGGCATCGCCCGCGAGCGCGGGCGCGCGTTTCCAGAGCGCTAGCAGGGTCAGCTGGAGCACCTCCTCGGCGTCCTCCGGCCCTAGACCGTGGAACGAGCGTAGGTAGACCTGGAGCCGCGGACGGAGGTCATCCCAGAAAGCCTCGTACTCGGCCTTCCAAGCGGCGCGCGCGGATATGTTCACAGCGGCATTTCCTGGTTCCTCAAATTTTCTCATCGGCATATACTACGACGGTCAGGCCTGCGTGGTTGGGGAAAAATGCGCGCCGTTCGGCCTTTTTATCGGCAGTCGCCGGATAGAGCGCCCAATAGTGAAGGCCATCGACCAGTTTCGAATTTTCCTTTACGATCAAGAGCATGACCCAGTACGTGATCTTTCTGGCGGCGTTTCCCCTTGCCCTCTTCGGCACGGTACTGGCCAATCTCCTGCCCAGAATGCTTCATACCTACCATCGTTTCGCCTGGCTCCGGTTCTTTAATTACCTGCAGCTCGGTTTCCTTATATGCAATCTGACCGAGCTCCTGTCCCAGAACCCCGCGCTCAAGCAATCACTTGCCGCGGTCGACTATCTCTTCCTCGGCTTCGGAGCCGCCGTCTGGCTCTTCTTCGCCCTCGAGTATACAGGCATCCTGCGCCGCTTCAGGCCTTGGCAGCTGCTGCTCTTTGTCGTTCCGGCGTTCACCGCGGCCTTCGGCCTGGCGAACGGCGGCGACGGACCGGTCTGGCGGAACCTACGCTTCGTCGAGGTCGGATGGATCCTGACGATGAGGACTTCCGGCTACGGACCGGTGGCCATGGCCACGATCTCGCAGTCCTACGCCCTTACCCTCCTGGGCGCGTTCATCCTCCTGCCGCACAGCTTCTCGACACATAAGCTCTTCAGGCGGCAGACCGCGTGGATGCTGGCGGGTGTGCTTCTTCCCCTTACCGCCAACCTATGCTTCGTCCTTAGGCTGATACCCGGTTGGAACAAGGATTACTCATCCTTGATGGCCGCGCTAGGGGGACTCTGCTTTTCCATCGGCTGCCTACGTTATCGACTTTTTTCGGTCGTACCCGTATCCCGGCAGACCCAGTTCCAATACATGCGGCTGGGCCTGATCGCCGTGGACGCCGAAGGGCGGATCGTAGACCTGAACGCCGCGGCGTGCCGCATGATCGGCAAGTCGGAGATCCAGCTCCTCGGCAGCCCGGCGGACACCGTCCTAGAAACCGTCCCGGAGCGCTACGAGATTACGCGGAATCCGATTATCGGAGAGGACGGGCAGATAGAGGCCTGTCATATCGAGCTACGCGAACGAAGCGAAGACGCCGTACCCGACCACCCGGAACGGGCCGAGGAGGAGGACGCGATACTGTCCCTGGGCGAGCTTCGGGTGCTGGAGATGCTCGCCGGGAACCTGAGCAACAAGGAGATCTCCGCGCGGCTCGGGCTCTCCATCAGCACCGTGAAGTTCCATCTGAGCAACGCCTTCCAAAAGACCGGCGCGAGCAACCGCGCCGATCTCCTCCATCGTACCGCGAACATCATCAACCGAAGGCCCGGCTGAACGCTCGACCTAGGAGCCTGTCGGACTTAGGACCACGAGATGAAGTTAACAGACAAGAAGTGAAAAAAATGGTCAAGATGTCTAAGAATGTTAGCTCATTTGACGTTTCTTGGCCCATCTCGGCGCCCCGTGGCGCAAAATCAGCTCGTCAATCGGGCCATACGGGCAGTATGGCCCTCAATCCTCGCCAATTTTTCACTCACGGCTCGCCTTCGCCGGGTCAAGATCCTAAGTCCGACAGGCTCCTAGCCAAAAACTAGCCGTTTCGCCTTCTCCCGCGCGCGTCGTTCCGTGCTAGGTTTCTCCTGTTAACCATCAGGAGGTATTAGTATGAAATGCGGCTATCTCAAATTCACCGGAGCGGAGTCCGTCTTCCTTCTCGCGAGCGCTCTCGCGCTCCTCGCGGGATGTTCGAATCCGACCGGATCGCCCGATGCGGTCAGGCCCGACGTGGCCGAGGTCAAGACCGTCTACGATGCCGTCAATGACACGGCAAATTATCTTTGTAGCGGCGACGTGAACGCTACCTTGTCGACAGCGGGGCAGAACACCTTCTACTATTCAGACACAGCTAGTTTCAAAGCTCTCACCAGCTATACACTGAAAGTCGAAGTCAATACGACGGGAGCGACGAATTATCCCTTTACGGTAGTGTATAGCTTCTACGGGTATAGCCCCAATGGCACCAGCTCCTATACGGTCACCGGCAGCCAGATGGCCGTCATCACGTCTGCCGGCTGGACCGCGACGGGGTCCTTGACAGGAACGGGCACCGACATCACGAGCATGACCACGGATATGTCGAGCGACGGAACGACGATTACGGGGACCCTGGTCGTCAATGGGTATCCCTACGATTACGCGACGGCCGCGTATAAGTAGCGTAGAGTCGATATCCGCTCTAGGCGTCATCGCCCGAGCTCGAGCGTCGCCGGGAACGATACGTCCTGGGGCCTTTCGGCGTAGCGATGGAAGAACGAAAAGCGTTCGGCAAGCGTCGCCGCGAAGCGGCACGGAGACTCCATAGCGGCCGGTACGGCGATTATCAGATGGTAAGAGCCGGCGGCAATGTCCCACAGCAAGGAGCCATCAGCGGCGGCGGGCGCGGCAAGTGCCGAAAAGCCCTTCGGCAGAGCCGGGCACGACGGCGCTGTCCAGGTCGGGGGGACGACGATGGCAACGGTCGTAAACCAGACCCGGATGAGAAGCGGCTCCGCGCCGCCAGCCGGGAGGTAGGTATACTCGCCGGCCAAGCCTGGCAGGACATTCGGTCCGAGCCCGGGCAGTCCCGTTACCGGGCCGGTGCCCTGAACCAGGATTGCCATGCCCGGCGCGAGGTTCCCGGGAAGCGAGACGGCCGCCACGCCAGCCGTTCCGGTCGCAACCGCCGCTGGCGCTGCCGCCTCGCCGCGGCCGCACGATACGGCCAAGGCTAGGCTCATCGTCACCAGCGCCGTTGCAAGCGACGCCTGAAGCGCCGTAGCGACCATTGCAGCCTTGGTCGTCATTCCACCGTCACGCTCTTGGCCAGGTTCCTCGGCTGGTCAACATCGCGGCCGAGTTCAAGCGCGCAGAAATACGCGAACAACTGCAGCGGTGGCACCATCACGAAAGGCTGGAAGAGGGAACCGACCGCGGGAACTGGAATGTACTCGTCGGCTATCGAGGCCACGAGCTCGTCGCCCTCCTGGGCCACCGCGATTATCGGTCCGCCGCGCGCCTTTATCTCCTTCATGTTCGTTATCGTCTTCTCGCGGAGGTGGTCGTTGGGCACGAGGAAAAGGCTCGGCGTCTCGGGGCTGACCAGGGCGATGGGTCCGTGCTTTATCTCGCCTGAGGCGTAGCCTTCCGCGTGCACGTACGATATCTCCTTGAGCTTGAGAGCGCCTTCGAGCGCTATCGGGTACAGCAGCCCCCGCCCCATGAACAGGAAGTCGTGGAAGCGGGCATAGCGCTTGGCTATCGCCTGGATGTGGTCGCGCTGTTCCAGGCTTCGCTTGACCGCCTCCGGCACCGCCTTGAGCTCCTTGAGGAAGCGGTCGCCTTCGTGGTGCGACATGTCGTGCATCCTGGCCAGCGACAGGGTCAGGAGGTAGAAGGCAGCAAGCTGGCTCGTGAAGGCCTTGGTCGACGCCACGGCAATCTCCGGCCCTGAATGCACGTAGATGCCGCCGTCGCTCTCGCGCGCTATCGTCGAGCCGACGACGTTGCATATGCCGAGCACCGAGCCGCCGCGTCGTTGTATCTCCCGCATGGCGTACAGCGTGTCCGCGGTCTCACCCGACTGCGATACCGCCAGGTATAGCGAATGCGCCTCGACCACAGGGTTGCGGTAGCGCAGTTCGCTGGCCAGCTCCGCCTGCGCGGGCAGGCGCGCCACCGATTCGAGGAGCTGGCAGCCGACGAGCCCCGCGTGCCAGCTCGTTCCCGCGGCTATGACGCGGACCCTCTCTATGGCGTGCAGGTCCTTCTTGGCCAGGTTGAGGCCGCCCAGCTTGGCCGAACCGTATTCCCGGTCGAGGCGGCCTGTCAGGGCGCGTTCTATTGACTCCGGCTGCTCGAATATTTCCTTTTCCATGAAGCATGAGAAGCCGCCCTTCTCGATGGCGCCGAGCTTCCAGGTTATCTGGTCTATCTTCGGGTCGACGACGCGGTCGTCGCGGTCGGAAATCCTGAAATCAGCCGGGGTCATCGACACGACCTCTCCGTCGTTCAGGTAGACGACGCTGGTCGTGTGCGCAAGGAGCGCCGTCACGTCGCTGGCCAGAAGCATCTCGCCGTCGCCGACGCCCAGCACGAGCGGGCTGCCGTTGCGCGCTCCAACGATCCGCCCCGGTTCGTCGGCGTGCATGGCCGCAATGCCGTAGGTGCCCCTCATGTGCCCCAGAGCCGCCTTGAGCGCCAATTCCAGGTCTCCGTCGTAATGATAGGCGACCAGGTGGGCTATCACCTCGCTGTCGGTTTCGCTGACGAAGACGGCGCCGTCTTTCTCCAGCATTTCCTTGAGGGGTACATAGTTCTCGATGATGCCGTTGTGGACTATAGCTATCTTGCCCGAGCTGTCGGTATGGGGGTGGGCATTGGCGTCGGTGACGCCTCCGTGGGTGGCCCAGCGCGTATGGCCGATGCCGCTGGAGCCCGCCAGGTCCTTGGGCACCGCCAGCCTGAGCTCGGCGATCTTGCCCTTCTTCTTGATGACGACGAGAGGAGGTTCCCCCGCCGCTATTGGCCCGTCCTTCCGCACGGCTATGCCTGCGGAGTCGTAGCCGCGGTACTCGAGGCGCTTGAGGCCCTCGACGAGGATGCGCGAGGCCTGCCGTGGCCCCGTGTAGCCGACTATTCCACACATGGTTCTTCCCTTTCTGTCCGTGTCCCTGCCGCGCCTGCCCCCTGCGGGCGGACGCCGGAAGACGGCGCTGGCGCGGACATCCTTGAAGGTTGCGCGCGCTAGGCAAGAGGCTATCGCGATACCGGTCTGCCGTCAAGGGCGCCAGTCCAACTGTCGCCTACCCCATTGCGCCGCCGCTTGACTTCCCGGATACTGCTCCGCATGACGGAATCATCCGCTGACACGCTTTTCGACGGGGCCTCGTCGTTCTACGTGCCCGTCGCCGGCAGTACCATGGACGAGGCGCGCGCGCTGTCACCCGGGCGGCCTTCCGGCATTGTCAGGGCAGGGAGGCAGACGGCGGGACGCGGAAGGCTCCCCGGCCGCGCCTGGCACGACCAGGCCGACGAGAGCCTCCTCGTTACCTTCTGGCTCCCCTCGGAACGCTTCGGCAACACGCCTCCACCGCTGCTCGCTGGCCTCGCCGTGCGGCGCGCCTTGCATGCCTGGGCAAACGCGGCTGGCGCGACTTTCAGCCACGGCATCGAACTCAAGTGGCCAAACGACGTCCTCTGCGGCGGCAGGAAACTGGCCGGCATACTCTGCGAGTCAGGCGGTGGCACCGTATACATGGGCATTGGCCTCAATTGCGGCCAGTCAAGCTTTGCCGCGGATTTCAGGACAAAGCCCACATCGCTGTTCCTCGAGACTGGAATGCGCCCGGAGGCCGCGGACCTGCTGGCGTGCCTGAGCAAGGCCTTGCGGGCTGTCCTGTGCCTGGGCGGCGCCTGGCGGCCCGAATACGAATCATGCCTGGCATGGCGCGGCCAGACGGTGTCGTTCAGGCCGGGACTCGCCGGGGAAGCGGTCGAAGGCAGGCTCGAAGGAGTCGACGCGACGGGAGCGGTCATCGTCTCGGGTCGCGCCTGGCCGTCGGGCGAACTGGCATGTCGTTATTGACGAGGGAGCCTGGACATAGTACTGTTTCTCCGTATGCCCACGAACATCACTCCGGGAAACCGGGACAAGCAGTCGCAGGACGACGAGCCATCAGCCTCCGGATTTTTCCAGAAAATGCTGGGTATGTTCGGGATGGGCGATCCGGAAGCTGACAAGAAACGCCTCGTCAAGAACATTGGCAAGAATCTTTCCCGGTCGCGGTATCGGTTCTACAAGCCAAAGTCGTCCGAAGCCTTGCCTGGCCTTGCCCGCTTCTTCTACGAAACCTACAAAGTCATAGCCCCGGCCCAGGTCATGCTTACCAGTGCCTCGCAGAGCGGCGTCCTCAAATCATTCGTCATCGAGAATTTTTTGTCACCGGAGCAGCGCCAGCAATCCGAGTGCATGACCGACGCGTACATCCAGGAGAAGGCCAAGACGATGAACGTCAAGGACCTGCAGGAACACGTCAAGCAGATAATGCTTTCGTTCTTTTCTGCTTTCGACGCGGAGAAGACCGCCCAGATCGACAGCGCCTACTCCACGCTCCTGTCATTCATCAACTTCATCAACTTCGACTTTTTTTTCCTGCTCAAAAAGTTCGACTCCAATGTCGCCGAGCGCAATTTTACGTACAATCCCAAGTTCGATTCGATTTCGGGCGACTATGTCGCCGACGACCTGCACGATTTCCTCGAGGTATTCATGCCGCTCAACCTTGACGCGGACTGGAAGCGCATCTTCACCGCGCTCAAGGAATACCGTAACATGGACGTCATCCAAGTGGACTCGTGGACCAAGCTGACGCCGGCCCTCAAGGACGTCCGCGAATCCGGAGTCCTCGAGCAGATAGTCCAGCATGTAAAGCGGGACCCGTTCCTGGCGGTCATTCCGCGCGCATCGGGCGAGCGTATCGTCGAGACATTCATCGACAAGATGAAGAACCAGACGACCATGACCCTGCAGAAGATAGCCCAGGGGCGTCGGAACTCGAAGATCGACGACCTCGCCAAGGCCGTCTTCGGCACGACGGTGGTCCTGCGGCTCAAGAATTACACAGACAAGGCCAATACCGTGTTCGCCAAGAAGATGCTCGGCGGTTTCACGCAGACCCAGGCTCTCAACTACCTGAAGGCATATCTTATCGACTTTTTCAAGAAGGACATCCGCGAGCTCGTCGACATTCTGCTCATACGCGGTCAATGGTCGACGAGCGTTCAATCTCAGCAGATTTCGGACGGCTACCACGCGTTGCTCGAGGTCTCGGAGCAGATCATCCAGTTCGACGACGACCTGGCGGACGACGGCGAAGTCGGCCTCAAGCTCCGGAACGCCATGCTCAAGTCGGACAGGGACAAGGATGCCGTCAAGCACCTCCGGCAAATCCTGAAGGACGTCAACGACAAGGCGCTCATGCTGGTCAACAAGTCAGCACTCAACCTCATAACCGTCGGCAGGCACTTGAAGGCATTGATAGACGACCTTACCAAGCCGCACCACGAGCTTCTCCTCAACTGGAAGGAAGTCGAGAACGCCTCGACCATCCCGATGAAGGAAGCCATGACCGAGTCGTACAAGAAAATCTACTACATGGTCCAGCTCTTGCAGTTCTACGTCAAAGAAGAAAAAGAATAATCAAACACGATAAGGCTCGACCCGGGACAAAAGGCGCTCGGGAACCCTGCATTTGACGATGGTCGCCTCGCCGTCATGCCCCTCTGACAGCACCGTCGCCTCGCGGTACAGAAGCGGCACTATGGCGTAATCGGCGGGCAGCACGCGCAGCGTCATCTCCGCCTCGTCCGCGGTCAGCGTGGTCTCTATGGCAGCAATCAGCGCGGGCAGGCCCTCGCCGGTGGTCGCCGACACGAAGATTGCGCCCGGATGCCGTATCGCCATGAACTCGAGCGGCGTCCTGTCCCCGAGCCGGTCTATCTTGTTGTACACGATCAGCGACCTGGCGGTGTCGGCCCCAATCTCGGCGAGCACCTTGCATGTCGTCTCGTACTGTATCTCGAATTCGGGATCCGACGCGTCGATGATGTGGACCAGGAGGTCGGCGTCAGCCGCTTCCTCGAGCGTCGCCTTGAACGCCTCGACCAGGCCGTGTGGCAGGTTGCGCACGAAACCGACGGTATCGGTGACCAGGACAGAGCCCGAGCCGGTGTCGAGCCGACGCGTCGTCGGATCGAGCGTCGCGAACAGCTTGTCAGCGGCCAGCACGTCGGCGCTCGTGGCTATGGCGTTGAGGATGGATGATTTGCCCGCGTTGGTGTAGCCGACGATGGCGGCGCGCCTCAGGGACAGCCGTTCGCGTCGTTTCCGCTGCGTAGCCCTGGAGCGGCGCACTATCTCAAGCTCGTCCTCGATGTCGTCGATCTTCCTGGATATCTGCCGCCTGTCGAGCTCTATCTTCTGCTCGCCCGAGCCTTTGGTGCCGAACCGTCCGCCTCGTTGCCTGTTGAGGTCGCCGTACGAGTGGGCGAGCCTCGGCAGCGAGTATTTGAGCCTGGCGAGCTCCACCTGGAGCGTCGCCTCCCGGCTGCGGGCGCGGCTGGCAAAAATGTCGATTATCAACTCCGAGCGGTCGTAGACAGTCAAACCCGACAGCGTTTCCCAGTTGCGCTGGTGGACGGGACTCAGCGTCCTGTCGAAAATGATGGAGTCGGCGCCTTCGGCCTTGGCGGCGGCGATGATTTCCTCGACCTTGCCCGAGCCCAGGAGGGTCGCCGGGCTCCTGTTTCGGAGCTGCACCATCACGGAGCCGGCCGTCGCGATGCCGAGCGTCGACGCGAGACTGGACAGCTCCTTAAGGAGGCTCTCGGCCTCCGCCACCCTGACCTCGTCGTCCCTGATGCCGACGAGATAGGCCCGTTCCGGACGGGCGGCCGTATCGTACAATTCGTTCACCCGGACATGATACTCCCGAGTGGCTGCCGGGGTCGAGACCCGGAACGGCTATAATCATCCGAAGCGCTAAAAGCGGAGTGCGTAGGCTTGGCGGGGCCACTAGTCGATGCTACAATCGGGTAAGAACGCAAGGAGGCAACCATGTCAGTAGCAATAAGCGACATCGGCAAGGCGGTACTGGAGACCGAGTACGCCGTGCGGGGTCCTATGGTGGCCCGCGCCCAGGAACTCGAGCGCTCCGGTCGCCGCGTCATATATTGCAACATCGGGAACCCCCAGGCGCTCGGCCAGGCACCGCTGTCGTGGACGAGGAGCCTCCTGGCGCTGTGCGAATACCCCGCTCTGGTCAAGCAGGCTCCCGGCGTGTTCAAGGAAGACGTCATCGAAGCGGCCAATGCCATTCTGACAGGGTCCAAGCACGGGCTCGGCGCTTATTCCGAAAGCAAAGGCCTCAAGGTCGTACGCGACGCTGTAGCCGCCTTCATCAAGCGCCGCGACGGCATCGCCTGCAACCCGGACCATCTGTTCCTGACCGACGGAGCCTCCAAGGGCGTCCAGGCTGCCCTCCGCCTCCTCATCGCCGGACCCGAAGACGGCATCATGATACCGATACCCCAGTACCCGCTGTATTCGGCTACCATCACGATGTACCAGGGCAGGCAGGTCAGCTACTACCTGGACGAGGAACATGACTGGGCGCTGTCACGCGACATGCTCGACGACGCGATGGAACAGGCCAGGCGAGCCGGGACCAGGGTCAAGGCCATCGTCGTCATCAACCCCGGCAACCCGACCGGTTCGGTGCTGCACGCGGACAACGTCAAGATGGTCATACGCTTCGCAAAGGAACATGGACTGGCCATCCTGGCGGACGAGGTCTACCAGGACAACATCTACCGCCAGGGCGAGAGCTTCGAATCGTTCGCCAAGGCAATGGTCGAGCTGGGCGAAACGACCGTGACGCTGTTCAGTTTCCATTCGACGAGCAAGGGCTTGCTGGGCGAGTGCGGGCACCGCGGCGGCTACATGGAAGTGCGCAACGTTCCCGAGGACGTGATGGCGCAGGTGCTCAAGATGCAGTCGGTCAGCCTCTGCGCCAACCTGCCCGGGCAGGCCGCCCTCTACAGCCTCGTCTCGCCTCCGCCGGTCGGAGGACCGAGCCGCGCCGAATACGACCGCGAGCGCGGCGGGATACTGGGAGAGCTCAAGGCCAAGGCCAGGTCGCTTGCGGACGGGCTCAACGCCATCCCTGGCTTCAGGTGCAACGAGGTTGCTGGCGCCATGTACGCCTTTCCGCGATTCGAGCTGCCCGCGGGGAAGACCGATACGGAGTGGTGCATGGAACTGCTCGAGAAAACCGGCATATGCGTCGTGCCAGGTTCCGGCTTTGGCCAGCTGCCTGGCACCGCCCATTTCAGGACGACGATACTGCCTCCCCGCGACCAGCTCGACGAGGTGGTACGATCCATAGCCGCGTTCAACGCGGCTGTATAAAAGAATCTACACGGAGGATAGAATTATGGAATGGAAAGCCAGCCACATACTCGTCAAGAACCGTGACCTTGCGCAGGAGCTGTCGCGCAAGGCGAAGCAGGGAGCCGACTTCGCATCGCTCGCCCGCGAGTACTCGACCTGCCCGTCCAAGTCAGCGGGCGGCGATCTGGGATGGTTTGGCCCCGGCAAGATGGTAGCGGCCTTCGAGAGCGCCTGCAAGGGCTTGGGCGTCGGCTCGATATCCGACCCGGTGTCCACCCAGTTCGGCTACCATGTCATCAAGGTCACCGGCAAGCGCGACTGAAAGACAGGTATTTAAAACATAGAGACACAGAGACGATGAGAAGTTGAATAAAATAGGGAAATATGACCACGGAGCCACGGGAGGCACGGAGAGAAGAGAGAGAAGAGAAGATGGGAATTTTTAGGCACTGAGACACAGAGAAGAAAGATAAGAAGAAAGTAAATTGAAATAGTACTTTTGAATGTTTTCTTTCTTTTCTTGCTCCGTGTCTCCGTGCCTCCGTGGTCTGATTTCTTCTTTCCTTGTTTTGCTCCGTGTCTCCGTGCTTCCGTGGTCTGATTCTTTTTTTTCTTCACTCTTCCTGGCTCATCTTCCTCTGTGTCTCTGTGGCAATGCGTTGGTTGTACAAGCAAGGCGGAGGATGTATGGCAGAGGACAGGTGGTTCGCGAGCGACAACAACGCTGCGGCGCATCCAAGGATCATGGAAGCGCTCGTGCGCGCCAATGTGGGTCACGCGGTAGGCTATGGCGACGACCCGGTCACCGCCGGGGCCGAAGCCGCGGTCGCGGCGCTGTTCGGACCGGGGGCGACGGTGCGCTTCGTACTCAACGGCACCGGGGCCAACGTCTACGCCCTGGGCTGCTTCGTCCGCGGCGGAGACGCCATCCTGTGCTCGGACTGCGCCCACATCCT
Source organism: uncultured Treponemataceae bacterium (assembly GCA_964576835.1). Lineage (GTDB taxonomy): Bacteria > Spirochaetota > Spirochaetia > Treponematales > UBA12059 > SZUA-370. The sequence continues at coordinate 43,960 of CAZNXK010000010.1, forward strand.
CGTCGACGAGACCGGCGCCCCGACCGCGGTCACCGGCGCCCAGCTCGTGCCCATGGCGACAAATGAAGGCAAAGTCTCGGTCGCCGCGCTGGAAGCCACCCTCCGCCACTATGATGACATGCACAAGGCCCGCCCCGCGGCCCTGTCCCTGAGCCAGCCCACCGAACTCGGCACAGTCTACAGCCGGGCCGAGCTCGCCGAGTTGTGCCGCGTCGCCCACGGTTCCGGCCTCGTCGTCCAGATTGACGGCGCGCGCCTGTCCAACGCCGCGGTGGCGCTCGACGTCGGCGTCGCCCAGGCCGCGGGCTACGCGACTACCCCGGGCGCCGCGCCTGGGGGAGCCGACGTCGTCTGTTTCGGCGGAACCAAGAACGGGCTGATGTTCGGCGAGGCTGTTGTCTTCGCGCCCCGTCCCGACGGAAGCCTTCCTGATACCGCGCGCCTACGGAAAACGCGTCTCCAGCTCTCCAGCAAAATGCGCTTCATCGCGGCCC
>CAZNXK010000011.1:0-4650 GCA_964576835.1 uncultured Treponemataceae bacterium
GATTCTTTATTATTCCATCATAGTGCTATATACTGATGCGGATCGGGCCGGGCCCGGCCGCCGGCGCGCCCCGGCGGAACCGAAAATGGGAGAAATAATCATGTTCGACCTCGGCAACCTGGTGGCCATAGGCATTACGCTGATCCTGGTTCTGGCATACCGCGTTCTCGACCGCGACAACCGATCGCTCGAGAAGGTAAAGAAATACGCTGACAGGCTCCGCGAGGACATGGCCGCCTACGCGGATGTCCGCGCCGAGGACCTGAAAGCCTACGCCATCGAGCTGGACGTGCACCAGAAAGCCGCCAAGGAAGTCCTGCGGCGGGTACAGGTAGCCGAAGACTCGCTGGGTTCCCGCGCCGAGCAGATCGGCGGCATGGCGGCGCGCATAGCCGAATACGACAAGGCGCTATCGGAACTCAAGGAAATGAGCGCCCGCGTCGACGAGAACCTCGGCGCCATCCACGACGAAAGCGCCTTCGTAGACGGTGTCGCGAGGACCCTCAAGGCCAGCAAGGACGACGTCGAGCGGCTCAAGGCGGCGATCCCCGGCATCGGGGAAAAGATGGCCACCGACTCGAAAACGGCCATGGCCGACCTCCTGGACGCATTCTCCTCAGAGATACGATCCGCGCTCGACGACGCCCAGGCCCAGGTGGAGGAACTACGCGAACAAGCCAAGGCGGGCACCGAGGCCGTCGCCGAAACCAACGCCGAGGCCGTCCTAGCCGCCGAGGAGCGGTTCAGGGCCATCGAGGCCATGTTGTCCGAAGCGTTCAAGCGCGCGCGCGACGAAGGCGAGCGCCTCGAGGACGCCGGCTTCAAGAAACTGCAGGACCAGATCGAGGCCCGGGGAACCAAGCTGTCCGAGGCCATCGACGACCGGTTCAACACGCTGCGCGACCAGGCCAGGGAAAAGATCACCGAGACCCAGGGGCTCATCAAGTCGTTCAAGACTGACTGGCGCAAGGAGGCCGAAGGCCTGCTCGCCGACGCCAGGGCCGACGCCAATTCGGCGGCCGAAGGCATCGCGGTCCGCATCGACGAAGCGGAGGCTCGCGTGCTCAAGGCCGAGTCGCTGTACGAGGAACGATGCTCGCGCATCGAGGCCAAGGCGGCAGAAACAGCCGGCACGCTCCAGGCCAAGGTCAAGGAGCAGCTCAAGGCCTACCAGGAGGACGCGTCCGCCAGGCAGGCCGCGATACGAGCCTCCATGAAGGAAGGCATCGCCGAAACCAAGGCCGAAGCCGAGATGGCCGCCAGGGACCTTGCCGAGAATCTGGCTGCCTTCAAGTCCAGGATCGACGCGACAGCGGCGGAACAGGCTGAAAGGCTTTCGTCGATAAGCGCCTCGCTGTCGGCCGCCGAGAAAAAAGCCGATGACGCCGTGAAATCGCTGTCGGCCAAATTCACCGACCGCGGCGCCGACCTCGAGCAGCGCGTCCTGGCGGGCTTCGAGACGCGCTCCGGCGAGCTCCGCGATGTGGTCGAGCAGGGTCTGTCCAGGCTGGAAAGCGTCAGGCTCGACGCCGACCGCATGGAATCAGCCCTCCGCGACTCGATGGCCGGCGTCGAGCGCCGCGTCGAGGAAGACTTCTCGCTGTTCGGCAAGGACCTTGCTTCGAGGCAGGCTTCGTTCGAGAGCGAGTTCCGCGGCGAATCGACCCGCGTCCGCTCCGCGGTCAAGGACCTGGAAAGCGACCTCAACGCCCTCAAGTCCAAGGCCTACGCCGATGTTTCCGAAAAGCTCAAGATATTCGAGGACGAGTTCTTCGCCGATCTCCGGGCCAGGAGCAAGGACGCGGACGACCGCTTTGCCCTGTGGCGCGCGGAGATGGACGATCGCCTCGCCTCGTCGATACGCGAAGCGGACGCTGCCCGCGCGGAGACTGACAAGGCCTGGTCGGAGGAGGCGCGCGCCAGGCTCGCCGAGACCCAAGTCCGGCTGCAGGACCAGCTCGACAAGCTGACCGCCCAGGTCGACGCCCACCGCTTCGCCATCAGCGACCGCGTAGACAACGCGTCCGAAGCGCTGAGCACGCTCAAGGCTTCCGTCAAGGCCGACCTGGACGACGCCCGCGCTGCCGCCGACGCCTTCATGAACGCCGAGCTCGAGCGCTGGAAGCACGATGCCAGCGAGCGCGTGCACGGCGCCGAGAGGCAGACCGAAGCCGAGGGCAAGGCGCCCTCAGAGGCCGCCGACCTGGCCAGGACCCGCTTCGAGGAGGCGCGGGCGACGCTCGTCGCCGAGGCCGGTTCCTGGAAGAAGGACTTTGCCACGGCGATGAAGGCCGCGGAGACGGAGAGGCAGGCCTCGGTAGCCTCGCTCGCCGAATCGTTCAAGACAGACGTCGCAGCCATCTCCGACGCCTGGGAGAAAGAACGCCGCAAGGTGCTCGACGCGGCCAAGCTCGAGCGCGACGCGCTGGCCCGCGACGTACGGTCGCTGTCGGACGAGGTCGGCCGCTTCCGCCAGGAAATGGCCCAGAAGGCTGCCCAGGCCCTCGACGACTTCAGCCGCTCCTACGGCGTGCTTTCCGAGGACGCCGCCCGCAAGACACGCGAATCCGCCGTCGCGATGAATGCCGCCATAGAAAACTACCAGCGCGAGGCGCGGTCGCTCAAGGACGGTTTCGACGCCGCCAGGACAAGTATGGCCGCGTCGCTGGACGAGGAGCGCAAGAACCGCGAAAAGTCATTCGCCGAGATGGACAAACAGGTCAAGTCCTTCCAGGTCCAGACCAAGCTGTTCGAACGCTCGGACGAACTGCGCGGCTCGCTGTCCGAAGCGATGGAAGCGATGAAGGCCGACCTGGGCAGGGTCGAATCCAGGCGCGCCGAGATGGCCGAGCTCGAGACACAGTACGGACGCATCAAGCGGCTGGAGGACGAGCTTGGGCAGAAGATTGCCAGGTTCCTGGCCGAGAAACGCAGGCTTGACTCGATGGAGGACGACTTCAAGCGGCTCCTGGCGCTGTCCCAGGGCGTTGACCAGAAGCTGGCCGCCGTGACCGCCAGCAACGACCAGCTGACGCAGATACAGGCGGAGGTACGCCGCCTCGTCGAGGTTGCCGACGAAGCGGCCGAGAAATACGACCGCATCGAGAAGAAGTCGAACATACTCGACGCCACCGCCGATGCCGTGGACAAGAATTTCCAGGCCATCGGCGAGCTGGAACGCAACGTCCGCACCATAGACGCCGAAGTCAGGGAGATACCCGACCGCGTCATAGACCTCAAGCGCTCTCTCGACGAGGTTATGGCATGGAAACCCAAGCTCGACGCGGCTGTCGTCAGGCTTGACGAGGTGGACGGCGCCCTGGTCGACGCCGAGAAGCGCGCCGCCGAACTCCAGAAGGCCCGGGAGTGGCTGGCGCGAGCGGAGACGCGCTTCGACGAACTCAACAAGAAGACCCAGGATCACCTCAAGCTTCTCAACGACATACTCAAGGACGAACCCGCGGCCGGCCGCAAGGACAAGGGAGCCCCGAGCCTGTCAGTCCAGGAGACGGTCCGCAAACTGGCCCACCAGGGATGGAAGGTCGAGGAGATAGCCCGCGCCGTCAAGCTGTCGCGCGGGGAAGTGGAACTGATACTGGAGCTCGGCGGGCAGGAATAAAAAAAGCCGGTCCATCGGGCTATACGCCTGGTGAACCGGCTCCCTGTGCAACTATGCCGTTACGGCTTCGGTCCCGCGGCGACCAGAGCCTTGCCCTCTTCGGTGTCGGTGTAGGTCACGAAATTCTCGACGAATTTGCCGCCCAGGAGCCGTGCCTGCCTGTCGTACGCGTCCTTGTCCTTCCAGAGGTTCCTGGGGTTGAACAGGCTCGAGTCGACGCCGGCAATCGCCTTGGGGATCGACAGCCCGAATATCGGCAGGGTCTCGAAACCGGCCTTGTCAAGCGACCCGTCTAGTATGGCGTTGATGATGGCCCTCGTCGGCTTGATGCCGATGCGCTCGCCGACGCCGAAGGGACCGCCTATCCAGCCGGTGTTGATCAGCCACGCGGTAGAACCGTGCTCTTCCATCTTTCTGGCCAGTTCGGCGGCGTACTTGGTCGGATGCAACAAGAGGAACGGCGCGCCGAAGGCAGCCGAGAAGGTCGGCTGCGGCTCGACTATCCCGCGCTCGGTGCCGGCGACTTTGGCTGTGTAACCCGACAGGAAGTAGTACATGGCCTGGTCGCGGCTCAGCTTCGACACGGGCGGCAGGACGCCGAACGCGTCCGCGGACAGGAATATGACGTTCTTCGGGTGCCCGCCCTTGGAGACTGGCTTGACAATGTTGGCGATATGGTCGATCGGGTAGGAGACGCGGGTATTCTCGCCCTTGGAACCGTCGTCGAAATCTATCTCGCCGGTCTTGCTGTCGTAGACGACGTTCTCGAGCAACGCGTTGCGCCTGATGGCGCCGTAGATCTCGGGCTCCTTCGTCTTGTCGAGGTTGATGCACTTGGCGTAGCAGCCGCCCTCGAAGTTGAAGACGCCGTTGCCGTCCCAGCCGTGCTCGTCGTCGCCTATCAGCTTGCGCTTGGCATCGGTGGACAGGGTGGTCTTGCCGGTGCCCGAAAGCCCGAAGAAAATCGCCGTGTCGCCTTTCTCCCCCATGTTGGCGGAGCAGTGCATCGCGGCGATGCCTTTGAGGGGCAG